>CAYORO010000039.1:0-19901 GCA_964406355.1 uncultured Limibaculum sp. | reverse complement strand
AGCAGGCGCTCTGGGACGCGGAGACCGGCCAGCCGCTGACCGCGAGCTTCATGGATTATGCGATGCCGCGCGCGGACGATGTGCCGATGTTCGCGCTCAGCTTTGTCGAGGTGCCGTCGAAGACCAACCCGCTGGGCGTCAAGGGCTGCGGCGAGGCGGGGTCCGTCGCCGCGATCCCGGCCACCGCGCTCGCCGTTCTCGACGCGCTCGACCGCGCTGGCGCGCCCGCGATCGAGCCGCCCTTCACGCCGGAGCGGGTCTGGCGCGCGCTCGGCCGCGCCGCCTGACCGCCTTCCGTCTCTCGTCTCAGGCGCTGAGCCGCAGCCTCAGCACCCCGTCGATCTCGGGCCGGTCGTAGCCGAGCCCGAGCGCGGCCGCCACGCGGGCGACCGAGGCGGGCACAGGCCCGTTGCGCTCGGAGATCAGCTCGACCGCCAGCCCGGGCCCGCGGCCCCGCACCGACAGCAGCATCATCTGCTCGCCCTCGGAGCGCGGATAGATCGCGGCAACGATCTGCTCCCAGATCGCCGTCAGGCGCCGAACCAGGGTCTCTGCCCGCTCAGCCCCGCATTCCGCCGTCGCCAGCCTGTTCGTCAGCCAGGTCGCTGCTCGCTCTGCCTCTGCCGGATCGGCCCTGAGCACGATCGCATCGCTGATCGGGCACCGGTCCTCCGGCATCGTTATCCGTAACACTTGTTGGCTCCCATAGACCTTGTGTGCATCACACGCCGCACGACTACAGTGTTACCTGTCGGGAGGCGTGAGTGAGCCCCTTTCGGGGCATTTCGCTGATTGTCAGGCGCGACCTGACGCATCTCTGCCACGGCCGGGTGGCGCGATCGTGTCGCTGGGGCCTCGTGGCAAGCTGTCGCAGGCACCGGCCGCGCAGGTGTCGGCCCGCCGGTCGCGGTGGCGCGCGGTTGTCGGGCTGCGGAGGCTGCGATAGGGGGAGGGCCGGTCGGCAGGGGAGACGGCGATGCTCGAGGCCCGCGAGCTCTCGAAGCGCTTCGGCGGCGTGGTGGCGGTGGATCGCTGCAGCCTCGCGCTCGAGGCCGGCCGGATCACCGGGCTGATCGGGCCGAACGGGGCGGGCAAGACGACGCTCTTCAACATGGTGGCGGGGGCGCTGGCGCCGAGCGGGGGGCGGATCCTCTTCGACGGCGCCGATGTCACCGGGCTGCCGGCGCATGCGCTCTTTGCCCGCGGGATCGTGCGTACGTTCCAGATCCCGCACGAGTTCGGCCGCCTCACGGTGCGCGAGAACCTGATGACCGTGCCCGCGGACCAGCGCGGCGAGCGGCTCATCGAGAGCCTCTTCAACTGGCGCGCGGTGCGGGCGGAGGAGGCTGAGCTCGCCGCCCGGGCCGATGACGCGCTCGACTTCCTGCGGCTCGGGCATCTGGCCGATGCGCCGGCCGCCTCGCTCTCCGGCGGGCAGAAGAAGCTCCTCGAGATCGGCCGCGCGATGATGGCCTCCCCGCGGCTCGTGCTGCTCGACGAGCCGGGCGCCGGCGTCAACCCGACGCTGCTGGCCGAACTCGCGCAGATGATCGACCGGCTGGCGCGCGAGCGCGGCTACACGATCTGTCTGATCGAGCACAACATGGACATGATCGCGCGGCTCTGCGACCCGGTGATCGTGATGGCGGAGGGGCGCGTGCTCACCACCGGCACGATCGACGAGGTCCGCGCCGATGCCCGCGTGATCGAGGCCTATCTCGGTGGCCCGGCGGAGGCGGCGTGAGGGGCGCGGAGGTGCACGTGCCGACGCCCGTGCTGTCGCTCGAGGGCGTCTCGGGCGGCTATGGCGAGGCAGACATCCTCCACGGCGTCTCGCTGCGGGTCGATCCCGGCGAGATCGTCGTGGTGATCGGGCCGAACGGTGCGGGCAAGTCGACCGCGATCAAGGCGGTCTTCGGTCTGCTGCGCCTCTCGGCCGGGCGGATCACCCTTGCGGGGCGCGAGATCACCGGCATGCCGACCGTCGAGGTCGTGCGCGCAGGCGTTGCCTATGTGCCACAAGTCGCCAATGTGTTCCCCTCGCTCTCGGTCGAGGAGAACCTCGAGATGGGCGGCTTCGTCCGCGACGACGATCTCCGCCCGCGGATCGAGGAAATCTACGGCCTCTTCCCCGTGCTCCGCGAGAAGCGGCGCCAGCCGGCGGGCTCGCTTTCGGGCGGCCAACGCCAGATGGTCGCGATGGGCAAGGCGCTGATGACCGAGCCGGTGGTGCTGCTGCTCGACGAGCCGACGGCCGGGCTCTCGCCGAAGTACCAGGGCGAGATCCTCGAGATCGTCACCCGAATCAACGCGGCCGGCACGCCGGTGCTGATGGTCGAGCAGAACGCGCGCCAGGCGCTCGCGATCGCGGGGCGCGGCTATGTGCTGGTCGACGGGCGGAACCGCACCGATGGCCCCGCGCCCGAGCTGCTCGCCGACGCCCAGGTCGCCACGATGTTCCTCGGGGGCTGAATGCTGCTCTTCTTCGTCAACGATTTCCTGATCCCCGGGATCGTCGTCGGCTCGATCTACGCGCTCGGCGCCATCGGTGTGTCGCTGCTCTTCGGCAATCTGCGCTTCGCCAATTTCGGGCATGGCGCGATGATGACCCTCGGGGCCTACATCTCGCTGGAGCTCGTGCTCCTCACCGGGCTGCCGATCATCGCGGTGCTGCCGGTCTCGATGCTGCTCACCGGGCTCTTCGGGGTGTGGCTCGACCGGCGTTTCCTGCGCCCGTTCCGAGCGGCGCCCTCGATCGTGTCGCTGATCGCCTCGATCGGCATCGCGCTGATGCTGCGCTCGCTGATCCAGATCCTTTGGGGCGTGGGCGTCGAGAGCTTCTCGGCCGGGCGCATCGTGCCGCCGATGCGCTTCTTCGACGGCTCGATCCGGATCGCGGAGAAGCACATCTGGATCGTCGGCGCGGCGGTGGTGCTGATGATCGCGCTGCATCTCCTGCTCACGCGCACCAAGACCGGCAAGGCGATGCGCGCGATGGCCGACAGCCCGGAGCTCGCGCGGCTCTCCGGGATCGACACCGAGCGGGTGATCTGGGCGACCTGGATGATCTCGGGCGGGCTTGCGGCGGCGGCCGGCACGCTGCTCGGCTACGACACCCAGGTGACGACGACGATGGGGTTCAACATCCTGCTGCCGGTCTTTGCGGCGGCAATCCTCGGCGGGATCGGACAGCCCTATGGTGCGATGGCGGGGGGCCTGATCATCGGGATCGCGCAGGAGGCGGTGGCTTTCCCGGCCTTCGGCGGACAGTCGCTGGTCAATCCGTCCTACAAGGAGGGTGTCGCCTTCGCGATCATGGTGGTGATCCTGATCGTTCGGCCCTCGGGGCTCTTTCGCGGGCGGGTCTTCTGATGGAGTGGCTGCTCGACGGGCCGGGCTACGGCTATTTCCTCTACGCGCTCTCGCTGCTGACGGTGGGCGGCCTTTATGCGGTGCTGACGCTCGGGCTCAATCTGCAATGGGGCACCGGCGGGATGCTGAATATCGGCATCGCCGGGTTCTTCGCGGTCGGGGCCTATACGAGCGCGATCCTGACGACGCCGGGCTCAGAGCTCCATCTCGGCGGGTTCGGGCTGCCGGTGGCGGCGGGGCTCGCGGTGGCGATGGCGGTCTCGGGCGTGATCGCCTGGGGGGTGGGGCGGATCTGCATCGGGCTCCGGGCCGACTATCTGGCGATCGCCACGATCGGCATCGGCGAGATCCTGCGCCTCGTGATCAAGAACGAGATCTGGGCGACCAACGGCGCGCGCGGCATTGCGCGGATCCCGCGGCCCTTCGAGGGGCTGCCCGAGCCCTGGAACCATCTCGGGTTCCTCGCCCTCGTGCTGGCGGTGGTGGGGGTGATCTACTGGGCGCTCGAGCGGGCCGACCGCTCGCCCTGGGGCCGGACCATGCGCGCGATTCGCGACAACGAGACGGCGGCGCGCGCGATGGGCAAGGATGCCGACCGGTTCCGGATGCAGACCTTTGTCATCGGGTCCGCGCTGATGGGGCTCGGGGGGGCGCTCTTTGCACATTACGTGAAGATCGTGACGCCGCAGACGACCGACCCGCTGGCGATCACGTTTCTCGTCTGGGTGATGCTGATCGCGGGCGGTTCGGGAAACAATCGCGGCGCGATCCTGGGCGCGATGCTGCTCTGGACGATCTGGTCGGGGACCGAGATCGTGACCGGGTTCCTCACCCCACAGGTCTGGGAGGCGAGCATCGGCGCGGTGATCGGCGGTGTGAACGCGGTGCTGCCCGAGGCGATGGCGCTGCCGGGCGAACGGCCGCCGGGGGACCTGGCGACCCGGCTCTCTTATCTCCGGGTGCTGCTGATCGGGCTGCTGCTCCAGGTGGTGCTGCAGCGCTTTCGCGGCGGGCTGCTACCGGACAGGCGCTGAGGCGCGCGGCCCGTCGCCCCACCCGCCCGGGCGAGCGCCGGCTGCGGCCTGAGCGTCAGCTCCCCCCATCGGCGCAGGGCCGCGCGCCCGGCCCGCGAGGGCGTGCTCAGGCGTTGCCCGAGCTGCCCGTCTCGCCGCCCGGGGACCGTGCGCCGCCGTCGAGCGCGTTCTCGACCGCGTCGGCCGCCTTGCGGAAGGCATCGGCCAGCGGACGGAGCGCCTCGTCCTTGAGCGGCACCTCGATCTGCAGCCCGTCCTCGAGGTCGAACTGGAACATGATCTGGCCGTTCCGGCGCTGGGCCACCTGGCCCGACGTGGCGTTGAGGCTGAGCGGCGTCTGCGCGGCCTTGGCCTGATCCTCGCCCGCCCGCTTGACGCTCGCGAAGCTTGCGCCGGCGCGCAGCCGCGCCACGAGGTTGCCGACCTTCTCATAGGGCACGAGGACCACCAGCTTGCGACCCTCGCCATCCGCGAGCCGCACGCCGACATAGGCGCCGTCGCCGCCCTCGCCATGGTCGAGGATCTCGGCGACCCGGTAGATCGCCTGCTGTCCGCCGGTCTCCGCCGGCTGCTCGTCCGCCGCGGACGGGCCTTCCTGATCGGTCATCGCCGCCTCCCTGTCATGCGCCTGTTGTTCGGTGGCGCTCCCCTAGCCGCGTGCGCGGGCGAGGGCAACCGTTGGACGGGACCGGGACCGGGACCGGGACCGGGATGCGCCCGCCGCATGAGGCGGCGGACGCGAGACGGGAGTTACTTCAGCACCTCGGTCGCGAAGCTGCCCTCGGGGGTCACGATGTTCTGCGAGTAGAGCCCCGTCACGTCGCCATTGGTGTCGAAGTCGTGCGGGCCGGCGGCGCCGCGATAGTCGATCTCCTGGCCTGCGGCGAGGAGGCCGACGGCCTTCTCCCATTCACCCGGCAGGATGGTCTCGCCGGGCGCACCCGCCACGGCGCGGAGGCTCTCGGCGATCGCGGCGCGGTCGGTCGAGCCCGCATGCTGGACGGCGAGGGCGAGGAGGAAGGCGGCGTCATAGCTGTTGGCCACATAGGGCCCCTGGGGGTCGTTCTCGCTCGCGGCCGAATAGGCCTCGGCGAAGGCCGAGAAGGCGCCGGTCTCGGTGTCGGCGGCGGCGGTGGTGAAGACCGCGTTGCCGGCGAGGTTCTCGGCGCCGATCTGGTCGATCACGGTCTGGTTGACCATGCCGTCGGCGCCGATGAATTTTGCGAAATAGCCGTTCTCGAGGCTCTGGCGCAGGATGGTGAGCCCCGAGCCGTCGTAATAGGCGAAGACCGCCAGCGCCTCGGCGCCGCCGGCCGAAAGCGCCGCGAGCTCCGAGCGGTAGGAGGGCTTGTTGGGCTCGTGGAGCTGCTCGCCGGTGATCTCGCCGCCAAGCTCGGTGAAGGCCGCGGTGAAGACCTGCGCGAGGCCCACATTGTAGTCGTCATTCGCGGCGGTCATCGCGACCCGCTCATAGCCGAGCGCGCGCACGAGCTTGGCGAGTTCGACGCCCTGATAAGCGTCCGAGGGCGCGACGCGGAAGACGAGGTCGTTGTCCTCGAGATCGGTGATCGCGGGCGAGGTGGCCGAGGGCGACACCGTCACCACGCCGGCAGGCACCGTCACCGCCTGGGCCGCGCCGATCGTGCCGCCCGAGCAGACCGCGCCTGCGATCGCCGGCACCTGGTCGACATTGACCAGCTTGGTCGCCGCATCGACCGCCGCCTTGGCGTCGCACTGGCTGTCGGCCAGCACCAGCGACAGCGCGCCGCCGCCCAGGATCCCGCCCTGCTCGTTCACATGGGCGACCGCGAGTTCGGCCGCCTCCACCATCGGCGCGACGATCTCCGGGATCGGCCCGGTCACGGCCATCAGGGCACCGAGCTTCACGTCCTCCGCCGCAGCGCCGGAGGCGACGGCGATTGCCGGTCCGAACAGGACGCCTACCGTCAGGTTCCGCATCTCTCACCTCATCCGAGTCAATCTCGTTCTGGCGGGCAGGCGACCGCGCCTGGCCCCGCGCCCATGGTCGGGCGCCGAGATGATATCCGATCGGATGCGGTGTCGCATCGGTTTCGCGTTATGGCCGCGATGCCCCCTCGCCCCCATGATTTTGACATTTTTTTGTCCGCTGCCGCAAATTATGCCTGTCAAGCGGAAGATGCTCGATTGCGCCCCGGTGTCGCTTTTGCGATACTCAACGCAAAAGAGCGCGGCAGGACCGACGCTGAGGCAAAGGGACAGAGAGCAGGGGTGACCCGAATGCATCTTCGGGGGTTCGACGACTACGAGGTCACACTCGGCGACCAGATCCGCGGAGAGCGGGCGTCGATGGGCAAGTCCATCGCGGATGTCGAGCGAGAGCTGCGCATCCGGGCCGATATGATCGTCGGGATCGAGGAATGCGATCTCGCGACGTTCCCGAATCGCAGCGTCGTGGCCGGCTATGTCCGGTCGTATGCGCGCTATCTCCGGCTCGACCCGGACGAGGTCTATGCGCGGTTCTGCGCCGAGTCGGGCTTCGAGGCGCCGAATGCCGGGCTCACCGAGGCGGGCACCCGCTCGGTTGCTGCCGTTGCGGCGCGCCGTCTGGGGGCAGCTCCCTCGGCGCTCGACGAGTCGCGATTTGCAGTCCCGCCGGCGCGATCGCGCTTCGCCGCGCGGATCTCGCTCGGCTCGCTGGCCTCGGCCTTTGCGCTCGTCGGGCTGATCTGTGGGCTTGGATATGGCGGCCTCACAATCCTGAAATCGGTCCAGCAGGTCGGGTTCGCCCCGCTGCCCGATGCGCCCGATGTGGTGGTCGAGGCGCCGCTCTTTGCGTCCTCGGCCCAGGCGAGCGAGACCTTCGACCGGCCGACGGCGTCCGACTATGACGGCAGCGGGGCTCTGGCGGCTGTCTTCGCGCCCGATGACGAGCCGCCGATCCGCCGCCGGGAGAGCCCGATTTCCGCCATCGATCCGGTTGTCGCCGGGGTGTATCGCGGCGATCCGAGCCCCGGCGCCCCTCTTATCGAGCTGGCCGAGGCGGAGGCCGAGCTCCGTCGAGCCGAGGTCCACACCGTCGGCCCTGTCCCCGGCTATGCAGTCGTGGAGACTGCGGTCGCGCCTGGGGTCGGCATTGCGCAAGAGGCGACGGAGGCTCCGGAGGCGCGGCGCTTCGTTGCCGTCCATGCCGCCGAGGAAGCCTGGATCCGGGTCCGCGCCGGCGATCGCTCGGTGATCTTCGAGGGTCTGCTGGCCCCAGGTGAGAATTTCGAGCTGCCGGAGCGGGTTGCCCGCGGCACCCTGCGCGCGGGCAATGCCGGGGCGGTCTATGTCCTGGTCGATGGGGTGCCCCATGGGCCCGTCGGACGGCCGGGCGGGGTCGCGAAGGGCGTCTCGCTCGCCCGCGAGGATATCGCCGCCGCCCATGAGCCCGCGCCCGCCGTCATGATCGCCGATGCCCCCGCCGATGCGGAGATCGACATCCCGACCGCCGCGCTCGGCGAGTGACCCCCGCCTAGACGGCGACGGGCGGCGTGACCGCAAGGTAATGCGCCGCCAGCCGGACGACCCCGCCCGAGAAGGTTCCCCCCGCCGCCGAGAGGCGAAGGCCCGCGCCGCCGTAATATGCGATGGGCTCGCTGGTCACGCCCTCGGCGAAGGCGCCGGCCGCCGTGCCGAACCCCGAGCCATAGCGGTCGGGCGAGCCCGCGACCCCGAGCGACCAAGAGGTGGCGCCGGTGATCGGCGCGATGACCCGCGCGGTGATGGCAAACACCACCGCCTTGTCCGGGATGAAGGCCACGGTGTCGGATGTCGCGCCCGTGCCGACCGTGTGATCGGTCTCGGCGATGCGGAAATGGCTCTGCGCGCCGCCTGGGCTCTCGACCTGGGCGGCCTCGACCCAGCCGCCGGCGACCCGGGTCCAGCGGCTTGCGGTGGCGGCGTTCCAGACCTGCCAGCCGACCACCGCATCGGCGAAGGCCCAGCCGCCGTTGAGCCAGAGCGCGAGCCGGCCGTCCTGGCCGGCCCAGTCGCCGCCAGCGCCGGTGCCGACGCCCCAGACCTCGCCCTCGGTGGCGGCGGGCGGGGACGTCACCCCGAGCCCCTCGACCCGTGCGGCGGCCAGCGCGTCGAGCCGGGCGAGGGCTTCGTTGACGGTCACATGCTTCTGCGCCTGCGCTGCCTCGAGCAGTGTCAGGCCAAACCGGGCTGTCTCAGTCATCGAAGGTGATCTCCCTTTCGAGGCCGTAGCCGAAGACGGCCGAGCGTTGTGCGACACGGATCTCGAGCGGCCCCGCGGCGGCATCCGCCGCCTGCTGGGTGGCGCTGTAGGTGTGGGCGGGCGCGGCCGTCTCGACCTCGCGCAGCAGCGTCGCGCCAGAGAGGATCCGCAACCGGTAGCCCTCGGTCTCCTCGGCGAGCGGCACCTCGAGGCCTTCCCAGCTGTCGCCGCCGATCCGCGTGCGGCGGATCCAGGAGATGCGGATATCGCCGCCCTCACGCCGGGCCCTCAGCGCCGCCGGGGCGAAGGGGCGAAGCGCGAGACCCTGGGTCGTCGCCTCGAAGGCGATGAAGGACGGGTCGCCGAGGGGGCGCACCGCCGGGCCGATCCGGTATTGCCGCGGCAGCCCGCGTGCCTCGAGCGGCAGCGGCAGCCGTGCCACGCCGCCGTCGAGCACGACGATCCGGGCGCCCGCGGGGATCTCGGCCGCCGCAAGCGCTTCGGTCCCGCGTTGACCTCGCAGCATCTGCCCGAGGCGAAGGCGCCGCGGTCCGACGAGTTCGGCATCCCGCGCCTGCAGGATCTCCCAGACCCCGGGCACCGCCTCGACCGCGAGCGCGTTGGCGCCATTGAGCACGGCGATCCGCTCGCGCGACAGGAGCGCGCCCGCTGGCAGGAACACCTCCGTCCGGCTCCGCTGCCAGCGGTCCCGCGCGCCGGGCGGCAGCGGTTCGGCCAGCGTGCCGATCAGCGCAGGCGTGCGCACCGTGGTGACCAGCGCGAAATCCTCCTCCGTGGCGGAGCGATAGATCGCCACCGCACCCGCCCACGGATCGGACGTCACCGCGATATGCGGCTGGTGGTCCTCCGTCCCGCCCTCGGCGATCGGCAGGTCCATCACGAGCGCGGTGATCGGCCCGGGCGGCGGCGTGACCTTGGTCTCCACCCGGGTCTCTGCGGCTGCGGCGGGGCGATAGGCCGAGGCCTCGACCCGGACCGCCTCGATCGCCCGGGCGCCGGCATCCGTCACCCGCTCGACCCGGAACACCTGCGGCCCCTCCGGCCCGTCGAGCGTGACGAGATCCGCCGGTTCCACCGCGAGCTGCGACGGCGGCAGCGCGATCGACACCCGCTCGCGCGCCCGCGCGCCCTCGGCAAGCCACCGCTCGGCGATGCGCTGCGCCCGCGAGCCCGGCAGCGCCAGCGGCAGCGACTGTGCCGACAGCCGGGGGAGTGCCGCGTTCGCCTCGGGTGCCCGCGCCTCGGCCGCCATGACGCGATAGTTGCCCTCCGCCTCGAGATAGCTGAGGCGCACGGTGTCGGGGACCGTCGTCGCGCTCGCCCGCTCATGGACCGCCGCCCCCAAATCGTCGCCGCTCTCGGCGAGGTCCGCGGCCGCGATCGCCAGCGGCTCGGCGATGCCGCGCATGGTGAAGACGATCCGCCCGCCGCTCTCATGGGCGTCAAGCCCATAGGCGAGCATCAGCGGCTGGAGTGCCTGCCGCCCAGTGCCGGTGTCCTCGATCAGGTAGCCGTAGACGCTGTCATAGAGCCGGCTGACATCCACGTCGGGCATCCCCGCCGTGACCGCGATCTCGTGCACCACATCGGCCAGCGAACCGTTGGAGACCCGCCCGGTGATCCAGTGGCCGAGCTGGTGCGACGGGCCGTCGGACCAGGCGCTCTCGCGCACGGGGAAGTCCGGGAAGGGCCGCGCGTCCCAGGTCCAGACATAGATCCGGTCGGCCGGCAGCATCCGCCCGCCATATGTGCCGGTCGGGTTGTTCGCGGGCTCCGACCAATAGCCGAGCTTGGCCTGCAGGTAGCGCCGCTGCATCTCGTCGTCGCGCGCCCCCGCCGAGCCCGGCGGCAGGCCGCTCTCCGAGCTCTTCGGATCGTAGAAGAGGTTCGGCATGTTGGCGCCGAGATCGACCGCGGGGCAGCCGGTCTCGGTCAGCCAGACGGGTTTCGAGCGCGGCACCCAAGCCGTGGGGGTTGCCTGCCGCACGCCACCGATCCGGTCGTGATGGGCGTTCTCCCACCACCCGCGGATGTCCTTCGGGCGAAACACCCAGTTCTCGCCATGGGCGGTGTCGATGATCGGCGTGCGGTTCTGCAGCGCGCGGGCCGTGTCGTCGGCATAGTACCAGTCGTAGTGCTCGCCGCTCTCGACATTGTTCCGGAGATAGGGGAGCGAGTGCGGCGCCGGCGCGATGACGCGGTCGAGATGGGTGTCGGCGTGGCGCCAGTCCGAGAGCGGCAGGTAGTCGTCGATCCCGATGAAGTCGATATTCGGGTCGGCCCAGAGCGGGTCGAGGTGGAAGATCCGGTCGCCCGAGCCGTCATTCGGCTGGTGCCCGAAATACTCAGACCAATCCGCCGCATAGGAGATCTTCGCGCCCGGCAGGATCTGGCGTATTTCGGCGGCAAGCGAAATGAATTCGTCGACAGCCGGATAGGCGGTGCGGGCCGAGCGGATTGTGGTCAGCTCCCGCATCTCGGTCCCGATGCAGATCGCGTCGACCCCGCCGGCCGCCGCTCCGAGCGCCGCAAGGTGGAGCGCGAAACGCCGCCAGGTCCATTCCTGCGGGCCAGTGTAACTCACGGTGCCGTCGCCGATCTGGAAGTCCGACGCGCGGGCCGTGCCGAAGAAGGCCGCCACCTCGGCCGCTGCCGCCGCCGTCTGGTCGGCGGTGCCGGGCTGTCCGGGCGCGCGGTCGAGCGTGATCCGCCCGCGCCAGGGGAAGGGCGGCTGCTCGGAGCGGCCATAGGGGTCGGCGAGCCCGTTCCCGGCCGCGATGTCCATCAGCAGGAACGGGTAGAGCATCACCCGCATGCCCCGCGCGTTCATCTCGCGGATGGCGCGGATCACCGAGGCGTCAGACGGCGTGCCTCCGAAGACGGGGCGATCCTCGGCGTCGCGCCCGACCAAGGGCGCGGTCCCGGTGGTCAGCCCGGCGACCGACCATGCTTCGGGTTCGGCCGAACGATCCGAAGCCTCGGCCTTCGGCTCGACCCGGCAGCGCCCGCAGCGCAGATCGCTCCCGAACCACGAGACGACCAGCGAGACCGACCGTGCGGCCGGCAGTTCGGCCTCGAGCTGGTCGAGCGCGACGAGGAGATCGGGGCGGCCCTCCGGATTGCGGATGTTCGCCGGCTCCCGCGCGCCGCCCTCATAGACATAAGCCGCGGGCTCGGTCTCGAGCGCGAACTCGCCCGTGCCCGGCGAGAGCGCCACGCCCTCGATGAGCGCGGGCAGCGCGGGGCCCGCCTCCTCGCCCTCGGCGGGGATGTTCGCGGCGCGGAAGACCTCGAAGGAGAACTGCGGGATCCGGTTGCCGAACGGCCCGAGCGGCAGGTCCTCGAACACCACATAGGCGGTCCCGCGATAGGCGGGCACCAGGTCCGCGCCCTCGACCGCCTCGATCTTGGGATCCGGCAGCTGCTCGTCGTCGCCGGGATAGACGCGGATGACCAGATCCTTGGTGTCGAGCAGCTTGCCGTCGGCCCAGATCCGCCCCACGCGGTCGATGCGGCCGGCGCAGAGGCCGATCGCGAGGCTGATGGTGTACGAGTATTCGCGCAAGGTCGCCGAGGGCGCCGAGGCCTTGCCGCCCTGGGTCGTCTCGCGCACCTGCTCGAGGAAGCGCGTCGACCAGATCAGCTGGCCCGCCACCCGCATCCGCCCGAAGGCGCGGGGGATCGGCGTGCCCGGCGTCGAGGTCTGGAGCCGCAGCGAGTGCGCGCGGCCCGTCTCGACGACCTTGGAGCCCGAGCCGAGGAGCCGCTGGTCGAGCAGGCCGCCGGCGATGGCGCCGACCGCCTGGCCGATGCCGGCGGCCGAGACGCCGAGCAGCGTGCCGCCAAGGGCGCCGCCGACGGCCGATCCCGCAGCGGCGAGGAGGAGCGTGGCCATGTCAGGTCTCCTGGTCGGTCGGTCTCGGGAAGCGGAAGCAGCCGGCGATCCGGCGGATCCATGGCGGCGTGAGATGCGTCTCCAGCACCGCCGCGCGCGAATAGGCGTGGATCACGCGCCCGGGCTCGAGCCAGGGCGTGGAGAGGATGCCGACATGCTTGGCCGGACCCGCCTCGCGCATGCGGAACACCAGCACGTCGCCGGCGCTCGCCCGGCCCTGTGGGATGTCGATCAGATGGCGCGTGGCGGCGGAGAGCAGATCCTCCGCCCCGCCGGTCTCGGCCCAGTCCGGCGTGTAGGGCGGCGGCGCCTCCGGCTCGCGGCCGTAGAGCGCGCGCCAGACGCCGCGCAGCAGGCCGAGGCAGTCGGCGCCCGCGGCGCGACAGCTCGCCTGGTGGCAATAGGGGGTGCCGATCCAGGCGCGCGCCTCGGCGAGGATCGCGCGCCGGGTGGCCACGTCAGCCTCCGAAGATCGAACCGCCGTCATGGATCTCTCCGGTGTTGGGATAGCGCGTCGCCCAGTCGTCGCCGGGCATGTGCGGGAAGCCGCCGAAATTCACGAGATTGGCGAAGCGCGCGCGGCAGGTCTCCGGGGTTTTGTCGCAGCCGGCGGTAACGCGCAGCGTGTCGCCCAGGGCGATCGGGGCCGCCGGGGCCTGCCAGAGCGTCAACCGAACGACGTCGCCCACCGCGCGATGGGCCTTGATGCGGCCTGGCTCGGCGGTGTTGGCGCCGGTCAGCCAGGTGAGCGCGCCACGGTCTGCCCAGCGGCTCTCGCGGGTCTCAAGGCCCCAGACCTCTATCTCCTGATTGGTCAGGACGGCAGTCACCGCGCCATCCGACCTATAGAGAGCCGAGGTGAGATCGACGCCGCAGGCGGGCTCGCCCAGCCGGTTCCCGCAACCGGTGAGATAGGCGCGGCCGAAGGGGCGGTTGAGCTCCTCCGTCAGGCCCGCCACCTCGGCCTCGAAGGCATGCTCGCCGCGGCGTACCTCGCCGATGCGTCCCCGTGCCAACAGCAGGCGGCTCCCGGTGTCGGTCCAGTCGACCAGCCAGTGGCGGATCTCCGCGCCGTCATAGAGGCCGCGCTCGATATCGGCGGGCGTGATCGCGGCGGAACTGAGGGCCCCCTCGATGGTGTGGCTGTCGGCCGCGAGGCCGCTCGCCTGCTCCGCCGCGCTCGCCGTCACGCCCGAGGCGGCCTCGAAGGTGATGCCGTCGAAGCTGAGCGTGCGGTCGTGATCGGTGAAGCCGAGGCTCACACCGTCGGTCCGCGTCACCGCCCAGGCGCGGGCGAGGGTCGTCGCGCCGCTCGCCAGCTTGGCCGCGAGGGCCTCGGGGATTGCTCTCACAGCCGCACCTCCAGGATCGGGACCGACGGCGCCTCGCCCGCCTCGAAGGCCGCGAGGTTGAACTCGAGCCGGTCCGAGCCGAACCGCACCGGCACGTCGAAGGCAAAGCCCGCCGTCACCTCGGCTCCCTCGGGCGCGGGGGCCGCGAGGGTGATGAGGCCGGTCGAGTGATCGACGATCGCAGGCACTTCGCCGCCGCCGATCGCAACACGGACGGTTCCGTCGACCGGCTTCAGGATCGGACGGACCATCGGCGGCGTGCCCCCGTAGGATTTGACCAACTGATAGATCCTTGTGATGCCATCGCCCTCACCGATTTTCTGATCGATAGCGGAGGGTGTCTCCGAGGGCGCACAGGACTTGTGGTCGAGCCAGTCCTTCCAGCGAAAGCCGTGGAGCGGTCCGCGCCGCGCCTCGAAGAACCGGACCACCTCGTGCAGATCGTCGAGCGAGCGCAGGCCCAGCCCCGCATCCCACCGCCGACGCGCCTGCTCCCAGGGCGTGTTGCGCTCCTCATGCCCGTTGACCAGCGCGACGATCTCGGTGCGCCGCTCGATCCCGCCCGAAGAGGCGAAGGACAGCGCCGGCGAGAACAGGACCTCGTGGAAACTCATGGCGTCCTCCTCAGAGCCGGCCCTGACCGCGCGCGACGGCGCGGGCGAGCTCGGCGGTCACCTGCCCGCGCGAGCGACGGAAGCCCTCGATGTCGGGGGTCTGGATGGTCACGTTGATCACGGGCGCGGCGGACGACCCGGCGCGCACGCCGAGCCGGCCGTCGGAGCCGCGGGCGAGCGGCAGGATCGCCTCCGGCCCCGCCTCGCCGACGAGCCCGGTGCCGCGGGCGAGCGGGAAGGTGTGCGGCGCGTCGACCACGCCGCCGCGGGCGAAGGCCTGAAGCCGCGCGCCGTCGATCCGGCGCACTTGGCCGCCCGCCACGACGCCGCCCTTGGCGAAGGGCAGGACCCGTCCATCCGCGATCGCACCGCCGCGGGCGAAGCCGAACACCCGTCCGAGCGCGCCCGAAAAGGCGCCGGTCAGCGTGCCCGCAAGGCCCGTCAGGGGCCCGGCCCCGGTCGTCGCCTGGGCCTGCGGCGCCGAGACCCCGCCTAGCAGCGCACGCAGCCCGCCCGAGAGCGCCCCCTCGATCGGCTTGAGCGCACCCTCGATGACGCCGTTGATCGCCCGGTCGAGCGTCTTGCCGAGCACGCTTTCCGAGAGCCCGCGGAAGACGTCCGAGAGCTTCTGGCCGCCGAAGATCGCCCGGTCGAGCGCCGTCTTCAGCGAGCCCCCGATCGAGCGTGCGAGGCTGCGCGCCTCGGCGTCCATGCCGCGCATCACGGCGGCGGCGGCAGAGAGCTCGGCCTTCAGCTCGCCGGTCTTGAGCCCGGCCACGGAGATCGTGTCGGACAGCCGTCGTCCGATGTCAGATTGGTCTCGGTCCATCGGGATGGGTCTCCGGTGTCGGTGTGTCGGGATAGGCCGCCATCAGCCGGGCGAGCCCCCCACGATCGAGCGCAGGCGCCGCCCGCTTGAGGATCCCCGCGCCCTCGAGCGCCGCCCAAAGCTCGGCCGGCGTCATCGCCCAAAACGTCTCGGGGGCGAGGCCGAGCCGTCCGAGCCCGAGGCGCATCAGCCCCGCCCAGTCGGTCGGCCCGGCAGTGGCGCGTGTCATCCTCGGGCAGGCGCGAAGGCCGCGGCCATCAGCGCGAGCCCGGCCTCGAGCGCGCCGACCGCGCCGCCCTCGATCTCGGCCGCGGCGAGCGTCTCCTCGGAGATCTCCTCGCCCGCGCCGCGCAGGCCCGCGGCGAGAAGCGCCAAGAGGTCCGCGGCCGCGACCGCGCCGGTCTCGAAGCGTTCGGCCAGGCCAACGAGCGAGCCCGTCTCCAGCCGCGCCTCGAGCTCGGCCAGCGTGCCGAGGGTGAGCCGCAGGCGCCGGGCTCGCCCGTCGATCACGAGCGCGACCTCGCCGCGGTGCGGGTTGACGGGCGCCATCCTCACGCCTCGGCGAAGGCGAGCTGGCCGGCCGAGGCGAGCGAGAGCTCGTAGGTCGCCTCGCCGTCGTGCTCGCCCGCGTATTCGAGCGCGGTGATCTGGAAGGCGCCGGTCACGGTGCCGAAATCCGGGATCACGACCTCGAAGGCCGGATGCGTCGCGTCGAAGAAGACACGCCGGAGCGCGGCGTCGGACGCCGCGTCCTTGAAGACGCCGGAGCCCGTGATCGCGGCCGAGCGCACGCCCGAGCCCGCGAGCAGCTCGCGCCACCGCCCGGCGCTCTCGGCGGTGGTGACGTCCACGGTCTGGGCGTTGAAGGCGAGCCGGCTCGCGCGCAGCCCCGCCACGGTGACGAAGCTGCCGGAGCCGGTCTCGTCGAGCTTCAGCAGCAGGTCCTTGCCTTTCTGGGCGGTCATGGAAGTCTCCTGGATCGGGCGCGGCGGGCGCGCGTCAGAGGGTGTCCTCGAGGAGGACGCGGAAGCGGAGCGTGATCTGGCGGAGCCGGCCGTCCTCGGCGCGCTTGGTCTCGGCGCCGCGGAAGCCGATGCAGACGACATGGCCGCGCTCGAGCGTGAGCCCGTCGCGCAGCAAAGCGTCCGAGACGGCGGCGGCGATGCGCTTGGCCTCGGCAAAACCCTCGGCCGGTGCATGCACCGTGATGGTCGTGAGGTGCTCGGCGCCATGATCGGTCTGGGTCGACCAGTCCTTGGCGGTCTCGTCGCCGAGCGTCAGATAGGCGGTCGTCGCGGGCCCCGCATCTGGGGGCGGCGCGTCGTAGACCCGGGTGCCCACGAGGGCGGAGACGGAGAGATCCGTCGTCAGCCGCTGGTAGACCGCCCGCTGCAGCGGCCAGGCGAGCGCATAGGTCATGAGAACGGCCCCTCCTCGACCCAGAGCGTGAGCGTGGCCCCGCCCGGCTCGTCGGCGATGGCGTGGATCGCGAAGACCCGGTCGCCGAGGCGGAGGCGCTGGTCGGGCCGCGGGCGCCGCTCGGGGCCGGGCTCGCGGCGGATCGTGACCCGATGGGTCACGCGGGCGGTCGGGCGGTGGCCGACCGTGGTCTCGCGCGCCGAGCGGGGCAGCACCTCGCCCCAGAGCGCGCCTGTCTCGGTCCAGGCGAGGATGTGCCCGCCGCCGCCATCGGGCGTGCGGACCGGTGTCTCGAGGACGAGCCGGCTCGGCCGGGTGGGGGTCATGCGCGCCTCCTCAGAGCCGGACGGGCCGATGCGGCGCGATCAGCGCCGCGACTGCGGGCGGCAGGCCGCTCTCGGTGCCGGACCGGTTCTCGTAGAAATGCGCGGCGAGCAGCAGGACGGCCTTTGCCAGATCCCCCGGCACGGCCGTGGCGCCGCCGAAGCCCGCGCTGAAGGCGAGGCTCGCCCGCCCTCCGGGAGGGATCGGCGGCAGCGGCCCGCCCCCCGCAGCCGTCAGCCGCTGGCGCTGGCTGCCCGGCGCGACATGGAGATCGGCGGGGTCGAGCACCGTGGTGGTGCCATCCGCCTCGATCGAGGCGCTGGTGATCGCCGTCACCGGGCCCACGGGCAGCACGAGGGTGCCGCAGCGGTCCCAGGCGCCCACCGTCAGCGAGAAGCTGCGCGCGACGAAGGCAAGCCCCGTGCGCGCCTCGAGATGGGCGGTCGCGGTGCGGATGTAGAGCGCGAGCAGGTCCGCCTCGGCGGACGGGTCGCCGAAGCCCTCGCCGAGGCGGAGATGGCTCGAAAGCGTTTGGGTCTCGACGGGGAACGCGGGCGCGGGCCCCGTCTCGGTCAGGTCGAACATCGGCGGTCTCCTGCGGCGGATGGGCCCTCCCCGACGCCAAGGCCGGGGAGGGCGGAGCGGCGGATCAGGACGTGCCGAACTTGAGGAGCTTGATCGCCGCGAAGTCGGTCACGTCGCCGCCGACGCGCTTGGTGGCGAAGAAGGTCACGTTCGGCCGGTTGGTGAACGGATCGCGCAGGATCCGGATGTCCGGCCGCTCGGCGATCGTGTAGCCATGGCTGAAGTCGCCAAACGCGATCGAGTAGCTGTTGGCCTCGATATCGGGCATCGCCTCGACGATCTGCACCGGGTAGCCGAGGAGCCGCGCCGGCTGCTCGCCCGCCAGACCCTCGACCCAGAGGAAGCGGCCGTGGCTGTCCTTGATCTTGCGGAGCTCGCCGGCGGTCTTCGAGTTCATCACGAAGGTGGCGCGGGCGCGGTACTGGGCCCCGAGCGCATAGACCAGATCGACCAGCGCGTCGGCCGGGTTGTCGCTGTCGAACTCGCCGGGCGTGCCGGTTGCGATGTAGCCGAGGCTGTCCCAGGCCCAGCTCGCATCGGCGACCTTGGCCTTGGTCAGAAACCCGGTCGGCTGGTTCGGGCCCGTGCCGTTGACGAAGGCGGCCGACTCGGCGCGCAGGAACCGGTCGGCGATGCGTTCGGCGAGCCAGCCCTCCATGTCGAAGGCGGCATCGTCGAGGATCCGCTGGCTGGCCATCGGCGCGGCCGAGAGCTCATGCAGCGGGATCGAGATGCGGTCGACCGTCGGCGTCGGGTTGGCGACCGAGCCATCGGCCTCGGTGGTCCAGTCCGCGCCGATATCGCCGTAATCGACCAGCACGTCATAGGCGGTCGCCTCGACCTGCACGACCTTGGCGACGGCGCGGATCGAGGCGCCCGAGATCAACACGCTCGAGACCATCTCCGAGGTCTGCGGGTCGATCAGGAACCCGCCCTCGGCGTTCATCGCCGTGTTGTAGCCCTTGCCCTCGAGGCCGAGCGCCTTGAGCGCGCTGTCGTCGCCCTGGCGCACATAGGCGCCGAAGGCCTTGCGGTGCGGCGGGTGCTGCGCGGCCGCGGTGGCGAGGGCCGGGCGGCGGGCGTCGACGCTCTTGCGGTCGAGCTGCTCGAGGCGGGTGCCCATCTCGCCCATGCGGCGCGAGACGTCCTCCTTGAACTGGGCGAAGCTCCGCAGGAAGTCGCTCGCCGCGGCCTTGGCGTCGAGACCCGAGGTCTGGTCGGTCATGGATGTCCTCTTGCGTTGTCGGGGGTGAGAGGGCGGGATGTCCGCGGGGCGCGGCTCACCCCTCGGCGAGGGCGGCCGCGAGCGCGGCTTCGAAGCTCCCGGGCTCCGGCCCGCGGATGTTGGCGCGGGCCGAGGGCAGGAGCGGGAAGGTGACGAGCGAGACCTCCCAGAGGTCGATCTCGGCCAGGCTGCGCCCGCCGGTCTCCCGGTTCGGGCTCGCGCGGATGGTGCGGTAGCCGATCGACAGTCCGTCGATCGCGCCCGCCTGCATCAGCTGGATGGCGTCCGCGCCGCGCGTGACGCCGGGCAGGATCTCGCCGGTGACGTGCAGCCCGCGGGCGTCCTCGCGCACCTCGGTCCAGACGCCGATCGGCTGCGCGGGGTCGTGCTGCCAGAGGAACTTGACGCGACGGTTGTTGGATTTGAGGCGCGCGAGGGAGGCAGCGAAGGCGCCCGGCTCGACCACGTCGCCGGCCTGGTCGGGCTGGCCGAAGAGGCTCGCATAGCCGGTAATCCGGCCCTCGCTCGCGGCATCGAGCGCCTCGAGGCTCACGAATTTGGTCTCGAGGCCGCTGGCGGCCCGAGCTGTGGCGTGCATCGTCATCGCGATCTCCTCAGAGGCGGGTGCGGGGCGCGAGGCCGAGCAGCGCGCGCTTCTCGTCGTCGTCGAGGAAGTCGGCCTCGGTGACCCGCTTCCAGCGCGCCTCCCGCTCCGGACCGAGTGCCGGTACCTGGTCGAGATCGGGCTCGAGGCAGAGCCGCCGGCCGACGCTCTCGCCGATCCAGCACGCGACGGCGCCCGCCACCTTGGCGACGAGCGGCAGCACGGTCTGGCGGTAGAAGGCGCGGTTGGCCTCCTGGTAGTTGGCGTAGGTGTTGTCGCCCGGCAGGCCGAGCAGCATCGGCGGCACGCCGAAGGCGAGCGCGATGTCGCGGGCGGCGCTGTCCTTGGTCTTGAGGAACTCCATATCAGCCGGCGAATAGCCCATCGGTCGCCAGTCGAGCCCGCCCTCGAGGAGCATCGGCC
>CAYORO010000038.1:0-19948 GCA_964406355.1 uncultured Limibaculum sp. | reverse complement strand
CCGGCCGCGCGCCGGGCCGGCGCCTGGATGGACGAGGGACGTGCGCGGCTCGCGCTCTGGCTCGGGGTGGCGCCGGACTGGATCCATGTCGGCCCCTCGACCACGCAGAACACCTATGTCCTTGCCCAGGCCTTCCGCCGCTATCTCGAGCCGGGCGACGAGATCATCGTCACCGAGCAGGACCACGAGGCCAATTCCGGCCCCTGGCGCCGGCTCGCGGAGGACGCGCTGGTGATCCGCGAGTGGCGGGTCGACCCGGAGACCGGCCATCTCGACCCGGCAGCCCTCTCCGCGCTCCTCTCGGAGCGGACCCGCCTCGTCGCCTTCCCGCATTGCTCGAACATCGTCGGCGAGATCAACCCGGTCGCCGAGATCTGCGCCACCATCCGCGCGGCCGGCGCGGTCGCGGTGGTCGACGGTGTCTCCTGGGCTCCGCACGGCCTGCCGGATGTCGCGAGCCTCGGGGCCGACATCTACCTCTTCTCCACCTACAAGACCTACGGGCCGCATCAGGGTGTGATGGTCGTGCGCCCCGACCTCGTGCGCGACCTGCCGGTCGAGGGCCACGGCTTCAACGCGGGCACGCTGTCCAAGCGTCTCGTGCCGGCCGGTCCCGACCATGCGCAGGTGGCCGCCCTCGCCGGCATCGCGGACTATCTCGACGACCTCCACAGCGGCCATTTCATCACCAACGCCGCGGGCGATATCCGCGCCGCGCGGGTCCGCCAGCTGATGCGCAGCCACGAGGTCGCGCTCGAGCGCCCGCTGCTGGCCTGGCTCTCCGAGCGGCCGGGCATCCGCATCCTCGGCCCCACCGATCCCGAGCGGCGGGCACCGACGGTCTCGATCCTCCATGCCCAGCCCGGCGAGGCGCTGGCCGCCGATCTCGCGCAACACCGCATCATGGCGGGCGGGGGCGACTTCTATGCCCCGCGGGTAATCCGGGCGATGGGTGCTGACCCCGATCACGGCGTGCTGCGGCTCTCCTTCGTGCACTACACCGCGCCGGAGGAGATCGAGCGGCTGATCGAGGCGCTCGACCGGGTGCTCTGAGCCCGATGCGCATCGTCGGCGGTCGCTTCGGCGGACAGCGGCTAGCGGCGCCGGGGGCGGATGGCGGGGGCGAGGCGCATCTGCGCCCGACCTCGGACCGGGTGCGCGAGGCGCTCTTCAACCTGCTGGCCCATGGTGACTATCCCCCTGTCGAGGGGGCGCGCGTGCTCGATCTCTTCGCGGGCACCGGGGCGCTCGGCTTCGAGGCGCTCTCGCGCGGCGCCGCACGGGCCGTCTTCGTCGACGACTTCGCCAAGGCGCGCGCGCTGATCCGGGAGAATGCCGAGCGGCTCGGCCTCCTCGGCGAGACCAAGATCTGGCGGCGCGACGCGACCCGGCTCGGGCCCTGCCGCGGCGAGCCCTATGATCTGGTGTTCCTCGATCCGCCCTATCGCGCGGGGCTCGGGGGCCGGGCTCTCGACGCGGCGCGCGAGGGCGGCTGGATCGCGGAGGGGGCGACCGTGGTCCTCGAGACCGCCTCGGACGAGGTGCCGCCGGAGCGGGCCTGGCTCGCACCCGCCGATCTCCGCGCCTATGGCGAGACGCATCTCGTGCTCTTCCGTGCGGTGTCCTGAGATCGTGTGCGGCCCTGAGATGGCCCAATCATCGATTTTGCTCGACAGTGGCGCCCTCAATGCCCATGTATGGAACATCATTTCATTCAGGAGACATCAACGATGAGCGGAGTCGACAAAGCCACAGTGAAACCGTTGCTCAAGCGCTATGCGGATGGGCCGAAGTTTCTCTACTACGCTTTCGGCCAGGGTGGATCGATGGGCGAGAGCAAGTTCGTCATCCACAAGACGATGAAGGGCAATGCCCTGGTCAAGTCCATGGGCGACAAGAAAGACTTCAAGAAAGTGGGGTTCGGGACCCTCAAGGTCGTCGGCAAGCAGGTCCAGGTCAGCCAGAGCAAGAAGGTCAGCAAGATGGGCACCTGGCTGCCCAAGATGCTGAAGGCGGCGAGCATCCGGTATCTGGTCTCGGTCGACGGGGCAGGGGATGTCGCGCCGGCGAACGCGGCCGATGGCGCCGAGGAAGAGGAAGAGGCACAGACCTGATCCGGCATCGGCCCCGTCGATGCGCCGACCGGCGCGGACGGGGCTCCATCCCTGCTGGTCCGCCGGCAGCTCTCGCGGTATCAGAGGGCTGACCGGCGCGGACCTGCCGCGTCGTCGGCAACAGGAGGGGTGAGATGATCGAGACCGGACAAGCGGTGCCCGACGGGGTTCTGATGGAGATGACCGCCGATGGCCCGGCCGCCGTCGGCACAGCGGCGGTGTTCGGCGGCAAGACCGTCGCGATGTTCGGCGTCCCCGGCGCCTTCACGCCCACCTGCAGCAACGCCCATGTCCCGAGCTTCATCGACGGGATGGCCGCGCTGAAGGCCAAGGGCATCGACGAGGTCGTGTGCCTCTCGGTCAACGATCCCTTCGTGATGGGCGCCTGGGGCGGCAGCACCGGGGCGAGCGATGCCGGCATCCGCATGCTGGGCGATCCGTCGGGTGCCTTCGTCAAGGCGCTGGGGCTCGACTTCTCGGCGGATGTGGTGGGGCTCCTCGGCCGCTCCAAGCGGTTTGCGGCGCTCGTCAAGGACGGCACGCTGGCGGTGCTCCTCGTCGAGGACAACCCCGGGCAGGCCGAGCAGACCACGGCCGAGGCGCTGATGGCGGCAATGCCCGCCTGAGCCCGGCTGCTCGCCAGCGCGACCTGCGCCCCCGGTCGGGTCGATGGGGGGCGGGACGTCGCGGCCGTCCCGACCGGGGGCGCCCTCAACAGCCCTTCTTGAAGGGCGTCATCTCGAGGAGCGCCTCGTTCTCCCGGTCGACCGCCTCGCGCTCGGCCTCGAGATAGCGCGCCACCGCATCGCGCAGCCCCGGATGCGTCAGGTGATGCAGCGAGTGCGTGGTCACCGGCCCGTAGCCGCGCGCGAGCTTGTGGCCCCCCTGCGCGCCCGCCTCCACCGTCTCGAGCCCGTGGGTGATCGCGAAATCTATCGCCTGGTAGTAGCAGGCCTCGAAATGCAGGCAGGGGTGGTGCTCCGTACAGCCCCAATAGCGACCGAAGAGCGTGTCGCGCCCGATCACGTTGAGCGCGCCGGCGATCCAGCGCCCCTCCCGCTCGCACATCACCAGGAGGAAATCGTCGCGCAGCCGCTCATGGGCGAGGCGGAAGAACTCCCGCGTCAGATAGGGCTGTCCCCATTTGCGCATGCCGGTGTCCTGGTAGAACCCCCAGAACGCCTCCCAGTGCTCGGGCTCGATCGCCTCGCCCGTGAGCTGGTGGATGGTGACGCCGTTCTCCACCGCGGTCTCGCGCTCCTTCCTCAGCGTCTTGCGCTTGCGCGAGGCGAGGGCGGCAAGAAAGTCGTCGAAGGTGCCATATCCGTCATTCACCCAGTGGAACTGCTGGTCGGTGCGCTGGAGGAGGCCGATCTCGCCGCCGAGCCGCCATTCCGCCTCGGTGCAGAAGGTGACATGGAAGGACGAGAGCCCGTGGTTCTCGGCGACGGCGGCGGCCCCTTCGAGCAGCGCGGCGCGGATCGCGTCCGGATCGATCCCGGTGTCGGGCCGAGCCAGCAGCCGCGGCCCCGTGGCCGGGGTGAAGGGCACGGCGGACTGGAGTTTCGGGTAGTAGTCGCCGCCCGCCCGCTCGAAGGCATGCGCCCAGGAGTGGTCGAAGACATACTCGCCCTGGCTGTGGCTCTTGAGATACAGCGGCATCGCGCCGATCAGCGTGCCGCCGGCATGCGCCACCAGGTGCTGCGGCGCCCAGCCGGTCCGGCGCGTCGCCGAGCCGCTCTCCTCGAAGGCCCTCAGGAAGGCATGGGTGACGAACGGGTTGGCGGGCCGACCGCCATCGGCGGTCTCGGGTGCCGCGCAGGCGTCCCACTCATGGGCCGGCACCGCATCGATGCCGGGCAGGAGCGAAATCTCGACCGTTTTGGCGTTGCCGTCCATGCCGCCGCCCTCCGTCCTCGCTCAGGAAGTGGGCGGCGAGGGGAGGCGGTCAAGGTCGTCGCCCGTCGCCCCGGGGCCCTCACTCCTCGCGGAGCGCGCGGTTCAGATAGTCGGTCAGCGGCTTGACGAGGTACTCGATGGGGGTGCGCTCATCCGTGCGGATATGCGCCTCGACCGGCATGCCGGCGACGAGCTCGAGCCCCTCGAGCTTTTCCAGCTCGCCCTCGTCGAGCGCGATGTCGACCTTGTAGTAGGACACGCCGGTCTGCTCGTCTGTGAAGACATCGGCCGACATCTTGGTGACGTGGCCGGAGAGCTCGGGCGTCGTGCGCGTGTTGAAGGCCGAGAAGCGGACCGCCGCGGCCTGGCCGACGAAGACCGAGTCGATCCCGATCGGGTCGACCTGCGCCTCGATCACCATGCCGGTGTCGACCGGCACGATGTACATCACCGGCTCGGCCGCGCGGACCACCGCCTTGATCGCGTGGATCTGAAGGTCGTAGACGATGCCGGCGCGCGGCGCGCGGATCTCCAGCCGGTCGAGCTGTTCGCGAAGCTGGATGCGGCGCTGCTTGAGCTCGAGCTCGCGGAAGCCGATCTCGCGCAGCTCGGTGATCGCCTCCTCGCGGCGGGTGTCCATCATGCGGAGCTGCTCGATCTCGAGCTCCGAGATCTGGCCCTTGAGGCGCGCGTTCTGCGCCATCATCTGCCCATGCTCGCCCTGGAGGCGGGCGCCCTCGCGCTTCAGCTGCATCAGCCGGTCGCGCCGGGCGAGGCCCTTGTCGGACAGCTGCTGCACGTCGCTGAGCTCGGAGGTGATGAAGCCCGACTGGCTCTCCAGCGCGGCGATTTCGGCGAGCGCCCCCTCGATCTGCTCGGAGATCTGGCCCTTGCGCTCGTCCATCACCTCGATCTCGCGCTGCATCGTGAGGCGCCGGGCCTCGAAGAGCGCGCGCTGGCCGTCGACGAGGATGCGCACCTCGGGGTCGCGCGCGGCCGCCTCGAGCAGCTCGGCGTCGAAGGTGAGCGTGTCGAGCTCGGCCTGCTCGGCCATCAGCCGCCCGCGCCGCGCCATCAGCTCGAAGAGCTGGCCCTCGAGGGCCGCGAGCTCGGCCGCGAGCGAGGTGCCGTCGAGGGAGATGAGCACCGAGCCGCCTTCCACTCGGTCGCCCTCTGAGACGTGGATGTCGCCGACCACGCCACCATCGGGATGCTGCACCACCTGCTGCTGCGCGGTGACGCGGAGCGAGGCGTTGGCGATCACGGCGCCGGCGAGCCTGGCGGTCGCCGCCCAGGTGCCGAGGCCGCCGACCAGGAGCACCAGCGTGAAGAGGCCGAAGCGGATATGGCCGCGGGCGGACCAGCCATCGTCCTGCTTGGCGGGTTCGCCGGGCGTCGGGCCCTGGAGTTGGAGGGTCATGCTTGCTCTCCCTTACCCCTCAGCGAGCTGGGGTCCATCGAGATCGACTGGCCGGCGGCCGGTTGGGCGGCGCGTGCAGGCGCAGCTCCGGCCGGCCCCGCAACCGGTGCACCGGCCGGCGCCGGCGCGCCTGCGGCACCCGCGGGCCCCGGGGCGCCCTTGCCGCCGACGAGTTGGGGGTAGTTCCGCGTGCGCTTCTTGAGCACCTCGTCGCGCGGTCCGAAATCCACCTGCAGCCCCTTGTCGAGCATCAACAGCAGATCGCAGGCCGCGATCGCCGAGGGCCGGTGCGCCATCACCACCACGGTCCGGCCTCGGGACTTGGCGTCGCGGATCGCATCGACGAGGGCCTGCTCTCCCTGTGCGTCGAGATTGGCGTTGGGCTCGTCGAGCACAAGCACCGGCGGATCACCATAAAGTGCCCGGGCGAGGGCGACGCGCTGGCGCTGACCGCCCGAGAGGCGCCCGCCGCCATAGCCGATCTGGGTGTTGTAGCCCTGGGGCAGCGAGAGCAGCAGCTCGTGGGCGCCGGCGCGCTGCGACGCCTCGACGACCTTCTTGTCGTCGGGCTGGGTCGAGAGGCGCGCGATGTTCTCGGCCACGGTGCCGGCGAAGAGGCCGATATCCTGGCTGAGATAGCCGATATGCTTGCCGAGCTCGTGCGTCGGCCACTGGTCGAGCGCCGCGCCGTCGAGCCGCACCTTGCCGCCCGCGGGGGGCCAGACCCCGGTGAGCACCTTGGCGAGCGTCGACTTGCCGGCCCCCGAGGGGCCGATCACGCCGAGCGCCTGGCCGGGCTCGATCTTGAAGGAGATGCCGCGCAGGGCCGGGACCTCCTCGCCGGGGGCGAGCACCGAGACCTTCTGCACGTCGAGATAGCCCTTGGGCGCCGGCAGCTGGGTCTTCGGCCGCTCCTCGGGCACCCGGTCGAGCACCTCGCCGAGCGACTTCCACCCGCGGAAGGCGCGCTGGGCCTGGCTCCACTGGCCGATCGCCTGCTCGATGGGCGCGAGCGCGCGGCCCATCAGGATCGAGCCGGCGATCATCATGCCGGGCGAGATCTCCTGTTGCAGCACCAGCCAGGCGCCGACCGCGAGCATCACCGACTGGAGATAGAAGCGCAGCGCCTTCGACGAGGAGGCGTAGGAGGAGGTCCGGTCGGAGGCGAGGAGCTGCTTGTCGACCGAGAGGCGGCGGAGCTTCTGCCAGCGGCCGAAGCCCGCATCATGCATGCCGAGGCCCTGGACCACCTCGGCGTTCTGGCGGAGCGACTCGCCGAGGTTCTCCGCCTCGTAGGTTGCGGCCTGGCTCTCGGCATTGGGCTCCTTGGAGCGCCACTGGTTGAGCGCGGTCAGCACGATCAGCAGAACGCCGCCGCCGGCTGCGACCCAGCCGAGCATCGGGTGGAAGATGAAGATCAACGCAAGGAAAAGCGGCGTCCACGGCACGTCGAAGAGCGCAAACGGCGCGGGGCCCGCGAGCAGCGTGCGGATCGACTCAAGATCGCGCGCCGCGGTGTTGGGCCGGGCGCGCTCGGCCGGCGAGACCGAGCGGCGCATGATCACTGTGAAGACCCGGCTGTCGAGCAGGTTCTGGAACCGCGCACCGGCGCGCGCGAGCACCCGGCCGCGGGCGAAGTCGAGCATGCCGAAGAACAGGAACAGCGCCGTCACCAGCAGCAAGAGCGCCACCAGCGTCTCGACCGAGCGGCTGGTCAGCACGCGGTCATAGGTCTGCAGCATGAAGATCGGGCCGGTCAGCATCAGCAGGTTCACGAACATGCTGAAGACCGCCACATTGGTGAAATGCCAGCGGCACTCGCCCATCGCTTTGCGCAGCTCTGCGACGCCGGTTTCCTGTCTCATAACTCGTATCTTTCCCGCAACTTCGCCTCGTGGGCGCCCGCCGGTGCAGTTCTCGCCGGCCCAGTCTCGGGGCGGCACGCGACGGGATCCTGCCGTCCTGCTGCCCGCCGTCCTGCTGCCCGCCGTCCTGCTCCCGGCCGTCCTGCTCCCCGCCACCCTGGTCTCTGTGGCGCGCGTCGCCCGCACGGTTCGCACCGAGCGTCAGCGGCCCGTCGAGGCTGTGTCCTTAGCGCGCGGGTCGGCGGGCCGCAACCGAGCTTGCTCGTCGCGGGCCGCGGAAGTCTGGGAGCGCGTCCCTAATGCCGCGTTGACGTCTCCGTGATCGCGACTGTGATCGGGCCAGGGGACGGCCCCCGGGTTCACCCCTGGGTGAGCCCCTGGGTGAGCCCCTGGGCGGGCCAGCGATCGGGGCGGCGCGACGGATCGGGCCGTCGGCTGCGTTGCGGCTCTCGGCTGCGGTTCTGGCGAGGCGTTGGCATCGCGCGGGCGATCGCCTACAGGGATGGCCAAGGGCGACCGTCGACGGGATGGAGGTGGACATGGCGCTTTCGAGACGAACCGCGATTCAGGCGTTTGGGCTGGGGCTCGGGCTCGCTCTGGGAGGTCTCGCGGCGGTGCCGCGGGCGGCTGCGCTCGAGGCGGACGCGGCACGGCAGCATGTGCAGGCGGCGATCGACGAGGTGCTGACGCTTGTCTCGAAGCCCGGCGAGGCGCCCGGCAAGGCGGGCGCGCTCTCGGCGATCCTGACGCGCTATGCCGCCATGCCGCAGATCGCGCGATTTGCCGCCGGGCGGGCCTGGCGCGAGATGTCGCCCGACCAGCAGACGCGCTTCGAGGGGGCCTTCCTGCATTTCCTCTCGACGATCTATGCGCGGCGGTTCCAGGACTATGGCGGCGAGACCGTCACCGTCGGGTCGGTCAGCGATGCCGGCAAGCGCGGCCTGTCGGTGGCCAGCAGCGTCAGCCAGGCGCAGGGTTCGCCGATCGCGGTCGACTGGCTGGTGACGGACCGGCCGGGGCGCGTGGTGATTGCCGATATCGTGATCGAGGGGGTCTCGCTCCTGGTGACGCAGCGCGAGGAGGTGGCCGCGATGCTCGAGGCCCGCGGCAACGATATCGAGCGGCTGATCACGGATATGGGCAACGCCTGACGGTGTGTTTGGCGGGCGGCGCGGCGAGAGCCGGGCCCCACCCGCCCGGGCGAACCTCGGCGGCGGCCGGGGCGGCGGCGCCCCCCATCGGCCCGGTCTCGCCGCGCCTTGGCCACACCGCATGTTGGGCTCACCGCATGTTCGGCTCGGAGCGCGGTTTCAGTCGGCGCGCGGACCGCGATCGACGTCGATCGGCTCGGAGGCGGGAGTGCGGCTCTCCAGGTATTTCCAGATCCCGCTCGCGCGCATTACCAGACGCCCGCCCGACCAGAGCTCCGCTTCCATGAAGCTCAGCGCGCGGACCCGGCGGAGCTGGCGCGCTTCGGCGACCAGCCACTGGTCCCGCTTGGCGGCGGCGACGAACTGGGCATCGAACGAGATGGTGGCGCAGGGGTGGTCGGGCCCGGCGGCATAGCTGCCCGCGCCCATCGCCACATCGGCGAGGCTCATCAGCACCCCGCCATGGCAGACGCCGCCGACATTGATATGCCGCGCATCGAGGCGGAGCGCGGCGCGGAACCGCATCTCGGAGAGCCGGGCGAAGCGGATCGGGCCGATATGGGCATTGAAGCCCTCGCCACGGATGTCGCGCCAGGCGAGGTCGGGGTCGAAGTCCATGCGCCGTCTCCGCCGCGGCGCGGCGCCGGTCGGCCGCGGGCGCGAGCCTTCGCCGGCGCGCGATCCGCGGTCAAGCCTCGAGGCCCCTGCGGCCCGGGGCCCGGTGCGCCGGTGTCCGGCCTCAGCCGCCGAGGCCCTGCGCCGCCTGGGCCGCCCGGATCAGCGCGACGAGGGCGGCCACGGTCGCGTCGTCGAGATCGGGGTTGGCGGGCATGTCGCCATAGTCCCAGAGCCGCTCGGGCTGGCCGAGGACGATGGCGCGCCGGAACTCGGCATCGCTGCGCAGATCGGGCGCATAGTCGGCATGCACGAGCGAGGGCCCTTGACCCGTGCCGCCGAGATCGGCCCCGTGGCACGCGGCGCATTGGGCGACGAAGGCATGGCGGGCCGCAACGTGATCGGCCGCGGGTGCCGGGGTCTCGGCCACGGCTGCCTCGGGCTCGAAGAACATGGAGCTCGCGGTCCTGCCGAGGACGAGGACCACGGCCGCCGGGATGCTGAGCATGGTGCAGGCGATGAAGATGTCACGCATGGGTGGACCTCCCGAATTCACTGGCCCGACGAACTCTGACCACGGCCGTTGGGGCGGTGATCGACCCTGTTGTGTCGCGCACGGGTTAAGCGGAGGTGCGAGGATATGGTTGACCCGCGCAGGCCGGGCGTGATCTGCGGCTGCGAGATCGACGGGGCGAGGGGGGCCGATGCTCGCTGATCTGGTGATCGATCGGGCGCCCGAGGGGCTCGCGGACGCGGTGCGCGCCCGGATCGCGGCGAAGGCGATGCCGCCGGGGGCGCTCGGGCGGCTCGAGGATCTCGCCATGGCTCTCGCGGTCGCAGAGCGGCGCGCCGATCCGGTGGCGGAGCCCGCAGCGCTCCTTGTCTTTGCGGGCGACCACGGGATCGTTGCGGAGGGCGTCTCGGCCTGGCCGCAATCGGTGACGGCGATGATGGTCGAGGCATTTCTTTCGGGCGGTGCCGCGGCCGCGGTCTTCTCGCGGGCGGTCGGGGCGCGGCTCCTGGTGTGCGATGCGGGGGTCGCGGGGCCGCTCGCGCCGCGCACGGCGCTCGCACAGGCCGGCATCCGCCCGGGCACGCGGAATGCGACGCGCGAGGATGCGCTGACGCCCGCGGAGGTCGAGGCCGCGCTCCGCTTCGGGGCCGCAGAGGCCGAACGCGCCGTGGCCGACGGTGCCCGCGTGGTGGCGCTCGGCGAGATGGGCATCGGCAACACGGCGAGCGCGGCGTTGGTTGCTGCGGCACTTCTCGGGCGCGAGGCAGCCGCATTTGCGGGGCCGGGCGCGGGGGTCGGGCCCGAGGGTCTCGGCCCGAAGCGCGCAGCCCTCGCCCGGGCGCAGGCGCGCCGGCCGGGTCGGCTCGCGGCCGCGGACGCGCTCGCGGCCTTTGGTGGCCTCGAGATCGCAGCGATGGCCGGCGCGATGATCGGCGCGGCCTCGGCCGGGGCGGCCGTGGTGGTGGACGGCTTCATCGCAGGCGCGGCGGCGCTCGCTGCCACCGCGGCGCGGCCAGAGCTCCGGCCCTCCCTCATCTTCGCCCATCGCAGCGCCGAGCCCGGGCATGCCGCGATCCTCGAGGCGCTCGCGGCCGACCCGCTTCTCGATCTCGGCCTTCGCCTCGGCGAGGGGACGGGTGGGCTGCTGGCCCTGCCGCTCCTGCGCGCGGCGGCGGCGATGCTGGCCGAGATGGCGACGCTTGCCGAACTCGGCGCCGGCCCGGCGGTCGCTTCGTGAGCGGGCGCTGGCTCCCGCCCGCACTGGCGCGAGAGGGCCGGCGGTTCCTAACCGCCGTCCAGCTCCTCACGCGCGTCCCGGTGCCGGATCCGGGCTGGGAGCAGGGGCGGATGCTGCGCGCCAGCCGCTACTTCGCGCTGGTGGGGGGGCTGGTCGGCGCGGCAACCGGGCTCGTCTGGCTCGCCGCCGTGGCGGTGCTCCCTCCGCTCGCCGCGGCCTTCGTGACGATCGGGGCGGGGCTCCTCGTCACCGGCGCGCTCCACGAGGACGGGCTCGCCGACTGCGCCGACGGGCTCTTCGCCGCCACCGAGCCTGCCCGCGCGCTCGAGATCATGCGCGACAGCCGCCTCGGCACCTATGGCGCGCTGGCCCTCGTCGTGGTGATCGGCGGACGAGCCGGTGCGCTCTCGGCCCTTTCGCCCGAGGACGGCGCGCTGGCCCTCATCGTCGCCGGGGCCGTCGGCCGCGCGGCAATCGTGCCGACAAGCGCGCTCGCGCCCTATGCCCGCGCCGACGGGCTGGGACGCGGGATGGATGGCGGGCCGGGCACGGTCGAGGTCGCAGCAGCGCTCGGGACCGCCACCGTCGCGGCGCTCCTCGGAGGGCTCGCGGGCGGTGTCGCGCTCCTCGCCGGTGCGGTGATTGCGGCGCTGACGCTGCGCTGGCTCGTGCGGCGGATCGGCGGCTACACCGGCGACGGGCTCGGCGCCGTCGCGGCGATGGGCGAGACCGCGGCGCTCTTGGGCTATGTGGCCGTCGCATGAGCGTCTTCCTCCGACATCCGCGGCCCCAGGTCGCGCCCGGCACCTGCTACGGCCGGCTCGACCTCGCCGAGGGCGAGACGGCGGGCGCCGAGATCGCAGCGGCATTGCGCCAGCTCCCGCCTGTGACCGCCGTGGTGGCGAGCCCCGCCCGGCGTTGTCGCCGCCTTGCCGAGCGGATCGCGGCGCGCGACGGCGTGGCGCTCAGCCTCGATCCGCGGCTCTGGGAGCTTGATTTCGGCCGCTGGGAGGGCCGCCCCTGGGCCGAGATCCCGCGCCGCGAGAGCGATCCCTGGGCCGCCGATCCCTGGCGCCGCGCGCCGCCGTCGGGCGAGCGCTTCGCCGATCTCTTCGCCCGGGTCCGGGAGGCGCTGGCCGATCTCCCGGACGGTGCCACGGTGGTCGCGCATGCCGGGCCGATCCGGGCCGCACGGATGATCCTCGCCGCCGAGAGCTTCGAGATCGCCTTCGCCCGGCCCGTCCCATACGCCACGCCTCTCCGGATCGGAGGCGCCCGTGGCTGAGCTGACGCTCGTCCTCGGCGGCGCGCGCTCGGGCAAATCGGCCCGCGCGCTCGCGCTCTGCCCCGCCCCGCATGTCTTCGTCGCCACCGCCGAGGCGTTCGACGGCGAGATGGCCGAGCGGATCGCGCGCCACAAGGCCGAGCGCGGGGAGGGCTGGGAGCTCGTCGAGGCGCCGCTCGACCTCGCCGAGGCGGTCCGGGCCGAGGCCGCGCCGGAGCGTCACCTCCTCGTCGACTGCCTGACGCTCTGGCTCTCCAACCTGATGCATCATGAGCGGGACTGGCAGGCCGAAACGGCCACGCTCCTCGCCGCCATCGCCGCCGCGCCCGGGGCAGTGGTCTGCGTCTCCAACGAGGTCGGCATGGGGCTCGCGCCGATGAACGCGCTCGGCCGGGCCTTTCGCGATGCACAAGGCATCCTCAACCAGCGCGTCGCGGCCGCGGCCGACCGGGTGGAGTTCGTCGCCGCCGGGCTCCCGCTTGCCCTCAAAGGCGCGCCCCGCACCTGATCCGCCGCAATCCTCACCCGCCCGGCCGCGCCGGCATCGGTCGCGCAGCGACCGGTGGCGGCGGGGGTGGCGGCGGGCCGCCGCGCGCAGGGGCGAGGCCGCAGGCCGAGACCCGCGTGCAACCGCGGTCCCGGCGTCCCGGTGGGGCGGAGCCGCAGATCCCGGCTCCACCTGCCCGCCGTCCTCCCGCTCAGCAGTTCGACCAGCCGGCGGTGTAGAGACAGCCCGTGCCGTCGCCGCCCATGCCGCCGCGCGGCGCTCCGCCGCCGCCATAGGACCAGGCCCCGCCCGGATACTGCTCGCCCGAGCCCCAGGCCCGGATGCCGGGCTGCGGGTTCCCGGGCTGACGGGCCGGCGCCTGCCCGGCGATGTTGCCCATCGGGCGCGAGGACCCGACCATCCCCCAGTCGCCGTTCGGATTGATCCAGTAGTGCCCCGGCGGCATGCCGCCGCTGAGCAGATAGGCCTCGGTCTGCGGATCGACCGGGATCCCGTTCAGCGAGTAGAGCCCCTGCGCCGCCGCAGTCGCCGCCGCCATGCCGAGCCCTGCCGCGACCAGCACGCCGCGCAGATCGACTCCAAAAAACCGTTTGATGCTCATGGTATATCCCGTCTTTCTCTCAATCTCTGTTAGCACATCCCGAGGCCCTGCCAGGACCTCAGCAGTTGGACCAGTCCCCGGCATAGACGCAGCCATCGGCGGTGCCGCCGACCCCGCCCGCGGGGCCGTAGGGGCCGCCATAGGACCAGGACCCGTTGCCGTAGATCTCGCCCGATCCGCCGAGCGCGCCCGGGCCCTGGGTGATCCCGGCATAGATGTTGCCGAAGGGCTGGACGCTGCCCATCACGCCCCAGTTCCCGTTGGGCATCAGCCAGTAGTGCCCGGGCATCAGCCCCGCCTGGGCCATCATCGCCTGCGTCTGGTAATCGACCGCCTGGCCGTTGATCGTGTAGGAGGCCTGCGCCGCCGCGGGGCCCATGAGGCCCGCCGCCAGGGCGAGCGCGAGTGCGATCCGTTTCGTCATCCTCGATCTCCTCTCTGAAAGTTTCGCGCGCGCCGCCCGGTCAGCAGTTGGACCAGCTGCCCGCATAGACGCAGCCATCGGCGGTGCCGCCGACCCCGCCCGCGGGCCCGTAGTCGCTGCCATAGGACCAGGACCCGTTGCCGTAGATCTCGCCCGATCCGCCGAGCACGCCGGGCCCGTGGGTCTGGCCCGCATAGATGTTTCCCATCGGCGTATTGCTGCCCATCATCCCCCAGTTGCCGTTCTGGGCAAGCCAGTAGTTGCCCGGCACGAGCCCCTGGTTGATCAGATAGGTCTGGGTCGCGAGGTCGACGGGCTGGCCGTTGACCGAGTAAAACCCGCCGCCTGTGGCGCACCCGGCGACAAGACCAGCCGCGATGACTGCGCCAAATATGCCCTTGATCCGCATTGTCCGTGTTCCCTTGTTCGCCTCGTCGCTCCCGACACGAGGCAGGTGGGCAGGGCCCAGGGCCGGATCAACGATCGAGCCTGTCCCAACTTATGGGAACCATTGCGTCGTCATCGCTGACAGGGCGGACGGCCTCGCCTATGATGCAGCGCGGCAGAAACGGGGAGTGACGCGGAATGGCTCTGGTCTGGTCGGGCGCACTCAAGGGCGAGCGAAAGATCGACGTGATGCGGCGCGGCACCATCGTCGCCGTGATCGCGTTCCTGACGCTGATCGACCTCTTCGGCAGCCAGGCGCTCCTGCCCCAGCTCGTGGTGGCCTATGGGGTCGATGCCGCGACGATGGGCTTCGCGGTCAACGCCTCGACCATCGGCATGGCCGTCTCGGGCCTCACGGTCGCGTGGTTTGCCGACCGGATCGACCGCAAGCGCGGGCTCTGGGTGAGCCTCGCCTGCCTCTCGGTGCCGACCTTCCTGCTCGGCGTGACCGACGACGTGACCGTGTTCATGCTGCTGCGGGTCCTGCAGGGCGTCTTCATGGCGGCGGCCTTCACGCTGACCATGACCTTCCTGTCCGAGCAGTGCGACCTCACCGCGGCGGCCGGCGCGATGGCGGCCTACATCACGGGCAACGTGGCCTCCAACCTCTTCGGACGCCTGATGGCGGCCTCGCTCGCCGATTGGGTGGGGCTGTCGGGCTCGTTCTACGCCTTCGCGGTGCTCAACCTCCTCGGCGCCGCGATCGCCTATGTCTTCATCGGGCCACGGCTGGCGCGCGAGGGGACGCGCGGCTCCCCGCCGCTCGAGGCCTGGGGGCACCATCTCGGCCAGCCGCCGCTCCGGGCTGCCTTCGCGATCGGCTTCCTGCTGCTTTTCGTCTTCGTCGGCGTCTTCACCTATGTGAACTTCGAGCTGGCCGGCCCGCTCGGGGTCGATCCGGTGTTCCTCGGGCTCGTCTATTTTGTGTTCCTGCCCGCGCTCCTCACCACGCCGATGGCGGGGCGAATGGCGCGGCGACACGGGGCGCGGCGGATCTTCTGGCTCTCGGCCGCGACCTGTATCGGCGGGCTCGGGCTCATGCTGCTGCCGCGGCTCGACGCGGTGCTGATCGGCATGGCGGTCGTCGGGGCGGGGACGTTCTTCGCCCAGGCGGCCGCGACGGGCTTTGTCGGGCGCCGCGCGACGCGCGACCATGCGGCCGCCAACGGGCTCTACCTCACGGCCTACTATCTCGGCGGGCTCGTCGGTGCTGTCGCGCTCGGGCAGGTCTATGAGCTGCTCGGCTGGCCGGCGACAGTCGCGACCCTCGCCGCTGCCATCGGCCTCGCCGCCTGGCTGGCGCGCGCGCTCGAGGAACCGGACGAGACCGTGACCGCCACGGCCACCGCCACGGCCACCGCCACGGCCACCACCGCGACCACCGCCGCGACCACCGAGATCGAGCCGCCCCCCGCTGCGCCGGCGCCCCGATCAGCCGGCGCGGACTAGGCCCCGGTCGATGCACCACCTCATTCGCGACCGTCACCGGTGACTGCCGGAAACCCGAAAGGAAGCCCGATGCCGCGCAAACCGAGGCACGTCAAAACGATGAACCTCGCACTCCAGGGCGGCGGGGCGCATGGCGCCTTCACCTGGGGCGTGCTCGACCGGCTGTTCGAGGACGACCGGATCTGGATCGAGGCGATCTCGGGCACCTCGGCGGGAGCGATGAATGCGGTGGTCGCCGCGCAGGGCATGTATGAGGGACAGGCCGAGGGCGCGCGCAAGCGGCTCGCCGAGTTCTGGGCCGAGATCAGCCGCGCGGGGCAGGGCAGCCCGCTGCGCCGCAGCCCGTTCGACGTTGCGGTCGGCAACTGGAGCCTCGACAGCTCGCCCGTCTATCTCTTCTTCGACATGCTGAACCGGCTCGCCTCACCCTACGACCTCAATCCGCTCGGCCTCAACCCTCTCCGCGAGCTCGTTGATAAGATGGTCGATTTCCGGATGGTGCGGGACTGCAACGACATGCACGTCTTCATCTCGGCGACCAATGTCGAGACCGGGCGCGCCCGCGTCTTCCACCGCGACGAGATCTCGCTCGACGTCGTCATGGCCTCGGCCTGCCTGCCCTTCCTGTTCCACGCGGTCGAGATCGAGGGCCAGCACTACTGGGACGGCGGGTATGTCGGCAATCCGGTGCTCTTCCCGTTCTACGAGTACAGCCCGGCGGACGACATCGTGATCATCCAGATCAACCCGATCTACCGTCCCGGCGTGCCCCGCTCGGCGCGCGAGATCCTCAGCCGGGTCAACGAGATCACCTTCAACAGCTCGCTGATGAAGGAGCTGCGCGCCTTCCATTTCATGGCCGATCTGATGGACCAGCAGCAGATCCCCTGCGACGAACGGCGATCCATGCATCTGCACATGATCGAGGCGCGCAAGAAGATGCGCCCCCTCGGCGCCTCCTCCAAGCTCAACACCGAGTGGCCGTTCCTGCAGCATCTGTTCGAGATCGGCCGCGACGCGGCGACGCGCTGGCTGGCGGAGCATTTCGACGATCTGGGCAGGCGGTCCTCGCTCGACATCCCGCGGATGTTCGGTGAGCAGACCGATCCTTCGCGCCGGCCCGCCTCGGATGAGGGGGCGGCCGAGGAGGATCTCGCGGGCGAGGGCTGAGGTTTCGCTGGCGCCCTTGTGTCCGGGGCGGACGCCTGCACAGCTGGTCGCAGGCCAGATTAACAGATCATTAAGTATGGTTGCCCTTCCATTACGTCATACGGGTCGACGTGGTGGGAGCGGGGATCACTCCGCCCCGAATGCGGAAGAGGCGGGGGTGCATGATGGTGATCGACACGGCTGAGGGGACCCGGGAGGCGGTGCGCCCGGGCTCCCGGGTCCGGGGGCTTGCGGATGCCGCAGAGACGCCCGGAGGGCGGGCGCCGGGGGTCGACGCCCCGGCCCGTGAGGCGCCCGATTTTCCCTCCCAGCTCAGCCGTCTCGTCCTCGGGCTGCCGCCCGGCACGCAGCGCGCCAAGATCCCCCCTGCGGCCCGCTCTGACCAGCGGCCCGATCCGGGGTCTGATCAGCGGCCTGATCCTCGGCCCGTCCGGCCCGCGGCCGTGCCCTCATCTTCGCCGTCGGGCGCTGCGCCTCGCTCACTCACGCATGCCGACACCGCAGCCTGGTCGGGCAGGCGCAGAGGGTGGCGCGGCGTCTCGGGGCACTGGCCGCTCTCCGGGCCCGGGGTCGCTGCGGGGCTCGGGCTCGGGCTCGCGATCGCAGCCCTCATCGCCATGGCGCCCCCGCGCGCTCCTGGTGCTGGGGAGCGCCCGGAGACTGTGCGGATCGCTGCGCTGACCACTGCGACAGATGCTGCCGTGCCGAATTTCGTGCGCCGCATCACACAGCCGGTCAACCCGCCGCGTCTGGTGACGGCGGAACCGGCGGCCCCGACCGTCGATCCCGTGGGCTCCGAGCGACGCTTTCTCGTGCCCGCCGAGGAGGCGCTCGGCTATGCCGAAGGCCGGGGGCTCTCCCATGTCGCCTATGGCATGCTCGACGGCACGCATTGCCGGATCGAGGCGGGCGGTGCGATCCTCTGGCACCGCGAGCGGGCGGGCGGTGCCGAGTGCCGCGTGGTGCTGTTCGACGGCGGCCGGCTCCGTCCCGGCTGGCGGATCGAGAGCGTCCATCTGAGGCTCGGCCTCGGCGCCACCGTCACGGGGTCGAGCGCCGCGCCCGCAATCAGTGCAGGCGATGTCAACGGGCGTGCGGCCACGCTCGAGATCGGCACCCCGCGGTTCCCGGCCCGCTTCCGGGTTGTCGGCGAGATCCCGCTTGCCGGTGCGCGCTTCTGGACGACGATCGAGCGGATCGAGGTCGTCGGCCCGCGCGACGCCCGGGACTGGCACGATGCCTTCCACCCGATCCGGCGGGCGGCAGACTGAGGCGGGCCCACGGCGCCGCGCGGCCTTGCCTCCAGCCGGGCGGCTGGCTACTTGGCAGGCCATGAGCACGCGGGGAGAAATCGCCCCGGGTGGCGTCACCGTTTGTGGTGCACCCGAGGGGTGGGATGCGCGGCTCGTCGCCGATCTGGTGGATCGGGCCGGCGGGCCGGTGCTCCATGTCGCGCGCGACGATGCCCGCGCGGCGGCGCTGACCGAGGCGCTCGCCATCCTCGCGCCGGGCCTGCCCGTGCTCTCGCTGCCGGCCTGGGACTGTCTGCCCTATGACCGGGTCTCGCCCCATCCCGGGATCGCCGCGCGGCGCATGGCGAGCCTCGCCGCGCTCGCCCAGGGGTGGGACCGGCCCTCGGTCGTGATCACCACCCTCAACGCCGCGATGCAGCGCACGCCCGACCCCGCCACTATCGCCGAGGCGAGCTATGTCGCCGAGGTCGGCCGCCCGGCCCCGGTGGAGCGCCTCGTCGCCTGGCTCGCGCGGATGGGGTTTGCGCGCAGCTCGACCGTTGTCGAGGCCGGCGACTTCGCGGTCCGCGGCGGCATCGTCGACATCTTCGCCCCCGGCGCGAGCCTGCCTGTGCGGCTCGACTTCTTCGGCGACACGCTCGAGAGCGCGCGCCGCTTCGACCCCGAGACCCAGCGCACCGTCGAGAAGATCCCGCGCGTCGAGCTCGCCCCCGCGTCGGAGGTGATCCTCGACGAGGCCTCGATCGCGCGCTTCCGCACCCGCTACCGCGAGGCCTTCGGGCAGCCCAAGCGCACCGACCCGCTCTATGCGGCGGTCTCGGAGGGGCGCAAGCACCAGGGGATGGAGCACTTCCTCGCGCTCTTCCATGAGCGGCTCGCGACGGTGTTCGACTTCCTCCCCGGCGCGCCGGTCAGCCTCGATGCGCGCACCGCCGAGGCGCTCGCCGCCCGCTCCGAGCAGATCGCCGAGCATTTTCGCGCGCGCAGCGAGGGAGGCGAGGCGCTCGCGGTGCCGCCCGACCGGCTCTATCTCGACGAGGCGGGCTGGCGCGCTGTCCTCCATCCGCGCGCCGTGCGGGCGCTGACGCCGCACAAGCTTCCGCTCGGCCCGGGCGTGATCGATGCCGGCGGCCGGCAGGGGCGGAGCTTCGCGCCCGAGCGCCAGCAAGCGGGGCAGGGCGAGGGGACCACTCTCTTCGACGCGCTCGCCGCCCATATCCGCGAGCGCCTGCTCACCGGCCCAGTGGTGATCGCCTCCTATTCGGAGGGCGCGCGCGAGCGGCTCGAGGGGCTGCTCGCCGATCATGGCGTCTCCGGGGCGCGCCGCATCGCCCGCTGGGACGAGGTGGAGCCGGGCGTCAACCTCGTCGTCTGGGCGCTCGAACAGGGGTTCGAGGCGCCCGGGCTCACGGTGATCTCCGAGCAGGACGTCCTCGGCGACCGCCTGATCCGCCGCGCCCGCAAATCCCGGCGCGCGGACAACTTCCTCACCGAGACGCAGTCGCTGACGGCCGGCGATCTGGTGGTCCATCTCGAGCACGGGATCGGCCGCTATCTCGGGCTCGAGACCGTCACCGCAATGGGCGCGCCGCATGAATGCCTCGCGCTCGAATATGCCGGCGGATCAAAGCTCTACCTGCCGGTCGAGAATATCGAGCTGCTGACCCGCTACGGTCAGGAGACCGGCGACCTCGACCGTCTCGGCGGCGGCGCCTGGCAGGCCAAGAAGGCCAAGATGAAGGAGCGCATCCGCGAGATGGCCGATGCGCTGATCCGGGTGGCCGCCGAGCGCGCGCTCCGCTCTGCCGAGCCGCTGGAGCCCGCGGGCGGCGGTTATGCCGAGTTCTGCGCGCGCTTCCCCTATCAGGAGACCGACGACCAGCTCGGCTCCATCGAGGACGTGCTCGCCGATCTCGGCTCCGGCCGGCCGATGGACCGCCTGATCTGCGGCGACGTCGGCTTCGGCAAGACCGAAGTGGCGCTGCGCGCCGCCTTC
>CAYORO010000037.1:0-19948 GCA_964406355.1 uncultured Limibaculum sp. | reverse complement strand
TCAGCACGAAGGCCGAGAGATCGCCCCGCTCGAGGTCGATCATCCCCTTGATGCCTCCGAGATAGTCCTCGGGGATGTCGATCGCGGCCTTGGACATGATCTCGAAGGCGGCGGTCTCTATGGTCTCCTCGGCGATCATTGGCTTACTCCGCGGCGATGGGGGGCTTGGCGGTGCCGTCGAGGAGCGAGGTCCCCGGGCGAACGATGGCGAAGTCGACCGGCACGGTTTCCACCGAGAGGCCCTCGGTGCCCGCCGAGATCCGGGTGTAGCGGGTGTCCTTGAGGCTGCCGGTCTCGGGGAAGTCCTCGCGGAAATGGGCGCCGCGGCTGTCCTCGCGCGCCAGCGCCGCGACGGTGATCGCCTCGGAGACGGCGACGAGGCTCTCGAGATTGAGCCGGTCCGACCAAGTGAGGTTGAAGGCGCGGTGGCCGTCGGCGAGACCGGCGGCGGCGACCTCCGCTCCGATCTCGCGGAGCCGCGCGAGCCCGCGTGCGAGCCCCTCGGCCGTGCGCATGACGCCCACATCGTCCCACATCACCTCGGCGAGCGCGTCGCGGAGCCCGTGGAGGTCGGCGGCCGGGCGCGCAAATGGCGCCTCGGCGCTCGCGATGCCGGCCTCGATCGCGGCTTCGTCGGGGTCGGCCACGGCCCCGCCGCTGCCGATACGCCGGGCCATGGCTGCGCCCGCGATGCCGCCGAAGACGGTCGAGTTGGCGACCCCGTTGCCCCCCAGACGGTTGGCGCCGTGCACCCCGCCCGCATCCTCGCCGGCCACATAGAGCCCCGGAAGCGCGGTCGAGGCATCCGCCTCCATCTCGATCCCGCCCATCATGTAATGCGCGGTCGGCACCACCTCGACGAGCCCTCCTGCGAGGTCGAAGCCGCAATCGGCGCAGCGCTTGACCATACCGGGGAACTTCTTGGCGACCTCGGGTGCGCCGAGATGGCCCATGGAGATATAGACCCCGCCCATCGGGGTGGTCCGGCCTGCGCGCATCTCGGCATAGATGCCCCGGGAGACCACGTCGCGGGTCGCCCGCTCGGCGCGGGGGTCATAGCGCTCCATGAAGCGGTCCCGCGCGCCGTTCAGGAGATGCCCGCCGGCGCCCCGCAGCCCCTCTTCGAGGACGGTGCCGGTCATCCGCGTGTCGGGCCCGCCGAGGAGGCCGGTGGGGTGGAACTGCACCATCTCCATATCGCGGAGCGCGAGCCCGGCGCGGAGCGCCATCGCGAGCCCGTCGCAGGCCTTGTCGCCCGAGGGCGTGTGGTAGCGATACATCGTCGGGCCCGCGCCTGTCGCGAGCAGCACCGCCCGCGCGGCCACATAGCGATAGGTGCCGCGGCGGATGTCGAGCAGCAGCGCACCGGCGATCCCGGAGCCGTCGGCCGCCGGCACGAGCTCGAGCGCGCGGTTTTCCTCGAGCGGGCGCACCGCATGGGCACGGGCCTGCTCCATCAGTCGGTTCATGATCTCGATGCCGGTCAGATCGGCCTTGTGCGCGGTGCGGTCGAAGCTCTGCCCGGCAAAGGCCTTCTGGTGCAGCGTGCCGTCGGGGTTGCGGTCGAAGAAGCAGCCGTATTCGTTCTCGAGCTCGCGGATCCGCGTGACAGCACCCGTGACGAGGGCCCAGGCGAGATCCTGCCGCGGCAGCCATTTGCCGCCCTCGATCGTATCCATGAAGTGCCGTTCGACACTGTCACCGGCCGAGAGCGCGACATTGTAGCCGCCCTGGACCATGCGCGTGCAGCCGGATTTGCCGAGGAGGCCCTTGACCGCCACCACGACATCGAGCTCGGGATTCGCCTGCTTGGCGTGCAGCGCCGCCATCAGCCCCGCGCCGCCGGCGCCGAGGATGAGGATATCGGTCTCGTGGCGCGCGATCTCAGGCGTCATGCAAAGGCTCCGGCGAGGAAGACGACGCCGGCCAGCGCCGAGGCGCCGAGGCCGGCATAGATGAGGGGGGTGCGCAGGCCGCCCTGCGCGTCGGCCCCGGCCTCCGCCTCGGGCCAGGGCAGGAGTTCGAGCGCGAGCAGCCGCAGCCCTAGTGCGAGATGCAGCGTGAGGAGCGTCACCAGGCCCCATTCGGCGAGCTTGACGATCGGCAGCTCGGCGATCGCCAGCATGACATCGAGCGCCTCGGCGCCCTCGATCGCGAGCCCGAGCGCCAGGAAATGCGCCGGCAGGAAGAGCGCGAGCGCGAGCCCCGAGAGCCGGTGCGCGAGCGCGGCCCAGACGGAGATCCGGCTCCGGTCCGGCGCGGCCGTGGGTCGGGCGCTCATGCGACCACCGCCCAGACGGCACGAAGGCCCAGCACCACGAGGATCACCGAGAGGGCGGCCATCACCGGCGTCGCGATGTGCTCAGGGATGCGGGTCCATTCGAGGAGGATGGTGCGCAGCCCGATCGCCCCATGCACCGCCGCCGCCAGCACGAAGACCCCGTAGAAGAGCGCCCAGCCCACGGAGCCTTGGGTGCGCCCCAGGATCTCTGCGGCCGTCAACCCGCCGCGGATCGCGTAGAGGATGACGCCGAGATGCGCCAGCACCAGCGGCGCGAGGGCCAGCGCCGTCAGCCGCTGGAGCGCGAAGAGCCGGGCCTCCCAGCGCGCGCTCATCCCTCGCCCCCGAGAAGCGCCCAGAGCCCGGTGCGCTTCAGCCCCGCGATCGAGCGGGTGGGCGAGAGACCAACTGGGCAGGCCGCCATGCAGGCGCCGTGGGAGTGGCAGGAGCCGCAGCCACCGGCGCCGAGCGCCGTCATGCGCACCTCGCGGCGATTGGCGGCGCGCGGGTCGTTGGTGAGCGTCCAGGCGCGGTTCAGCGCCGCGGGGCCGAGATAGTCCGGGTTCCAGCCCACCACGTCGCAGGAGGCGTAGCAGACCGCGCAGTTGATGCACTGGACAGCGGCGTCGACCGCCCGGCGCTCACGGCTCGCGGGGTCGATCGCGGCCGGGGCGTCGTCGCGGGTCGCGCTGCCCTCGAAGGTGCCGACGCGGTTCCACTTCTCGATGAAGGGCTCCATGTCGCAGACGAGGTCGCGGATCCTTGGAAGGTTGCGCAACGGCTCGACGGTGATCTCGCCGTCCTCGATCACCCGGCGGATATGGGTGCGGCAGGTCCAGCGCGGGCGGCCGTTCACCGTCATCGCGCAGGAGCCGCAGACCCCGACCCGGCAGGCGAAGCGATAGGCAAGGTCGGGCGCATGGGCGCGCTGCACCTCTGTCACTGCGTCGAGCACCGTCTGGTTCTCGCGCGCCGGCACGACATAGGGCACGAGCGCGCCCTCCGCGCCCCCGCGCCAGATCCGCACGGTGAGTGTGTCCGAGACCGTGTCGGTGCGTGTCTCGGCGGTGGTCTCGGTCATCCTCCCCTCCGGTGTCTCCCGGTTGACCCCAACCCTATCGCGCGGCGCGCGCGTCTCAAGCCCGGCGCGGGCAATTTCCCGTGGGCCGCTCACGCGGTGGCATCGGGCGGCAGTGCCGCGCGGATCCGCGCCAGGAGCGAGCTCGCATGGGGGCTGTCGAGCAGCGCGGCGGACGGCCAGTCGCCGGCATAGACCGTGACCTCGACGCTGCCGAACCCCTCCTGCTGCTGGCGAAAGGCGTTCATGGTCGTCTCGGCGTCCTCGTCGGCGGTGATGATCTGCACATTCCCCTGGTGCTCGCCCACCGCGGCGGAGAGCTGGTCGGGCGCGAGCAGGATCAGCGTATGCAGCGGCCCGGTGGCACCGGCGATCACCGCCTCGCCCGCTGCGGTGGCTGCCGCCCCACTGCCGAGGACGGAGACGGCACTGGCATCGCGATCCCGCAGCAGCTCGCAGCCGCCCGCGATCAGTGGCGCCGCCGCCTCGGGCAGTGGGTGGAGCAGCGGCCCCGGCAGATACGGCATCAGAACCGCCAGCCCGTGACCGGCGAGACTGGGCGCCACAGCTGCCCAGCTCGCATGCTCTGCGCGCGTCGGAACCGCCAGCACGAGCCCGTGACGGCCGCCCGACCACAGATCGGCCTCCACCGTCGTCGCGCCGGCCGGGTAGTCGACACGCAGGGGTCCGGCGCGCTTCTGCCCAGCCGCCACGGCCGTCGACCCCGCGGGCTCAGTAGTCGTCTTCGTAGTCGTCCTCCTCCCGACGGCCGCCGAGCAGGCGGTCGAGCGAGATCGCGCCGGCGCCGCGGATGCCAAGATAGAGCAGCAGAAAGGCCCAGAAGGCGCGCTGATCGACGATCAGGCTGTCGGGCTTGCCGTCGAACCAGGCGCCGATCGTGGCGTCGTCGACGCCCGCGGGCGGCGGAGGCGGCGGGGCCGGGGTCTCGACGGCCTCTGCGGTCCCGGCGGTGCCGTCGGCGGCGGGCTCGGCCGGTGCGGGCGGCGGAGGCGGAGCCGGCGCCTCGTAGCCCGGCACGATCACGCTCGGCGGCAGGACCTCACCGGTGATGTCCTTGTAGGTCATCACGCCGATGAAGATCAGCATGCCCCAGGAGGCGATGCGCGTCATGAAGCCGAGCACGATCAGCACCGGCAGGATCACCTCGGCGTAGGTGCCGAGATAGACCAGCGCCCCCCAGGGCCAGAACTCCAGCGAGCTGAAATTGTATCCAACCGCCTCGAACACCTGGTCGCCATAGATCTGGATGAAGGCGCCGTCGGTGACGGTGAAGTAGTCACCATTGCGGCTGTCGACCTTGGTGAGAAACGAGTTGTAGAAATAGACGAAAAGCGTGCCCGCGAACACGGCGCGCGCGACGAGGCCAAGCAACCAGTTTTCGGTTATCCGCTGCAGCCAGCCGAACACGGCGTTGTGGAGCGTGATCATCCGTCGTCCCCCTCTGTCCTTATGGGTGCGCCCGCGACGCTGGAGGTCTGATACCCGTAACCGCGCCGATCGAAAACACTCCGCTCAGGTGTTCTGCGAGATCGAAGGTATTATGCTGCGTTGCGGCCTCAGTCGCAGCCGTTCCGAGGGGCTGTCCGGCCGCCAGTGCGGCAAGGAACGCATGCGCGCCCGGGGGCAGGAGGCGGGTCTCCACCTCGAGCGCGGGGCGCAGGATCGCGACCGCCTCCGGCCGCGCGAGATCCACCGCGTCCGCCGGTCCCTGGTCGGTGCTCGCGGCCCAGAGCGCGAAGACCGGCCAGCGCGAGGCGAGGAGCGCGAGCGAGGGGTGGAGCGCGAGCCGCGTCTCGGGCAGGGCGGCCTCGGGCAGGGCGGCGAGCGCCTCGAGCCCGAGCGGCGCGGCATCGGACGCGTGATAGGCTTGGAGCCTTGCCCATTCGAGCCGCGCGACATCGCCGAGATAGGGCACCGAGGCGGCCGGCGGGAAGGTCTCGACAAAATCCGCGAACCCGCCGCCATAGCGGAAGAGGAGCGGCGAGCGCGGCGGCTCGGCCGCCAGATAGGCGCGCGCGAGGGCGGCGAAGAACTCGGGCCCCACCAGCCGGTCGCAGGCGGGGAAGGTCGCGCGCAGCGCCTCCACCATCCCGTGCACCACATTGTTGCGGTGGATGTCGAACCGGCGGCGCTGGGCCTCGCCGATCGCTGGCGGGGGGGGCGCGGCAGGATCGGCAAGCGCCGCCGCAAAGGCGGCCTGGGCACCGGGCTCAGACATGGGCCGGGGCCTGCGTCTCCGCCAGAAGCCGGTCGGCCGCCCGGGCCTCGGCGAAGAGCCGGTCCCAGGAGGGCAGGTCGCTGTCCCACTCGATGAGCGTCGGCACCGGGCCGGTCCGCGCCAGCACCCGCGCGTAGAGCGCCCAGACCGGATCGGCCACCGGGCGGTCATGGGCGTCGATCAGGAGCGGCGTGCCATCGGCATCCGCGTCGGTCGCGTGGCCCGCGAGGTGGATCTCGCCGACATGCTGGAGCGGGAAGGCGTCGAGATACCCCTCGGGCGAGAAGCCCGTATTGGCCGCCGAGACGAACACGTTGTTGACGTCGAGCAGCAGCCCGCAGCCGGTGCGGCGCACGACCTCGCCGAGGAACTCGAGTTCGCCCATCGTGGCGGTGGAGAACTCGAGATAGCGCGACGGGTTCTCCAGCAGCATGCGCCGGCCCATCGCCTCCTGCACCTGGTCGATATGCTCCGCGACGCGCGCGAGCGTCGCCTCGGTGTAGGGCAGCGGCAGGAGATCCGCGAGATAGGCACCCTCATGGGTCGACCAGGCGAGATGCTCGGAGAAGAGCCCGGGCTCGTAGCGCTCGGCGACGCGCCGCATCCGCGCGAGGTGCGCGCGGTCGAGCGGTCCCTCGGCGCCGATCGAGAGCCCGACCCCGTGGAGCGAAATCGGATAGCTCTCGCGGATCCGGGCGAGATAGTGGTGCGGCGGGCCGCCCTCGCCCATGTAGTTCTCGGCATGGATCTCGAACCAGCCGATATCGGGGCGATCCCCGCCGTCTTCGGCAAGGATCGCATGGTAGTGCTCGGCCTTCAGCCCGACGCCGGCACGGGCGGGGATCTCGACAGGATGGGCCATCGGGTCCTCCCGGCCGGGCGTCAGGCGTCGGCTCACGCCTCAGGGATGTCGCGGGTCAGCTCGCTGAGCGAGCCCTGGCGCTCACCCGGCAGGGCGAAGGCGTCGCCGAACTCGGCCGCGTTGCCATACTTCACGCAGTCGCCCTGCGGCACGAGGGTCCAGGCATTACCCTGGTAATCAACCGTCGAGGTGCCGGCGCAGGTGGTGCCGGGGCCGGCGGCGCAGTCGTTCTGGCCGGCGAGCGAGATGCCAAAGCACTTCTCTTTGGCCTGGGCGTTGGCCGGCGCGGTCGCGGTGGTCGAGAGGGCGGCGGCGATCGCCGAGGCGAGGACGGCGCTGGTGACGGTGGTCTTGCTCATGGGGGGTCTCCCTTTGACTGGGGTGGGCTCAGTTGGTGATCGGGGCGATGCTGGTATAGGTGCCGTCATTGGCCTTGATGGCGGTCCATTTGCGCGTCGAGGCCTCGGCGGTCTCGAGGTCCTGCCAGTTGGTCTCGGCGCTCGTGATCTGGCCGGGGATGTCCTCCTCCCAGAAGCCGACGACGTTGGGCGTTATGTTGAGATACAGCGTGTCGTCCACGATGCGCCAGAGATTCGGGTTGGCCGGAACCTTGCCGCCCTGGGCGATGCCATAGGCGCAGTGGCCGTCATAGGCGGGTGCGTATTTCTCGGGGCTCGCGAGGAACAGGTCGCGGTTCTCCTCGGTGGCGAAGGCCCAGGTCGCGCCGTTCCACTCGGTGGTGATGTCGGCCCGGCCCGGCACCGCCTTGGGCTGCGGCTGGCCCACTGGCGCCTGCTCGAGCGAGAAGTAGGCGACAACGTCGTAGCCGCTGACGGCGAAGCCCGTCTCGTCGACATATTGCGGGCCGGCGAGTGCGGTGCCGGCAAGACCGACGCTCATGACGGCGGCGAGCATGAACTTCCTGATCATCGGATGCATCCTTCCTGTCGGTGGCGGTTCGGGTGCGCACAGGACGCCCCGTCGCTGCGCGCCATGTGATATCGCTGACGCGACGTCGTGCAACTCACGTCCGCTATCGGCGCTTCACGCCTGCGTCAGCCGGGGCTGAGCGCGGGGCTGCTTTTGCTCGCGGCGTCGCCTAGGCTATGCTCGCCCGACATCGACGAGCCCGACATCGACGAGGGAGACGGCCGACATGCTGGCACGGATTGCGCCGCTGATGCTGCTGCTCCTGGCAGTGATCCTCGCCAGCGCGCCACCGGCCGAGTTGCGGGCGCAGACGCCGGTCGGGCCCAGCGCCGCCACCGCCACGGCCGCCGAGGAGCCGCCTGCGGCGGCGCTCACCTCGCCCGCGGCGGTGCGCGAGATGGTTGCGCGGCTCTCCGACGAAGAGGTCCGCGCGCTCCTGCTGCAGCGCCTCGATGCCGAGGCGGTGCCGGACCCGGCGAGCACCGATATCGAGGCCATCACCGACATCATCGAGGATGCGGGCATGGGCTTCGCCGAGGCCGTGGGGATCGCGGTCGACCGCGCGCCCAATCTCGCCGGCGGTTGGGGCGACGCGCTCGGCAGCTTTCACGGACAGCGCGAACTCGGCGGCACCGCCTGGGTGCTCGGCGTGCTTGCCCTTGGGCTCGGCATGTCATGGGGCGCCCAGCGGCTGGTGCGCAGTTTGCTCGCACCGGCGCGTGCGCGCACGCTCCTGCCCGGGGATGCCACGCTGGCGCAAGACGCCATCGCGCTCCTCACCCGGGCCGTGATCGATGCGGCCGGGGTGGGTGCGTATCTCGGTGTCTTCTACATCGTGATCAACGTCGCCCTGCTGCCGAGCCCGCCCGTGCCGCGGCCGAGCGACTATCTCGTGCTCTGGTTCTTTTGGCGGGGCCCGCTTGTCGGCATCGTCTTCTTCCTCGCGCTCACGAATTTCCTGCTCGCGCCCAACGATGCGCGGCTGCGCCTGATTCATATGGACGACCAGCAGGCGCGGTTCCTCAGCTACAGCCTCGTCGTCTTTGCCGCGATCGCCGGGTTCCGGACCTATCTCCTCAGCTTCCTCGGCGGTCACGGGGTGGATCTGGCCGCGCTCCATTTCGGCTTCTGGGTCAACTTGGTGCTCTATGGCTGGCTGCTCTACGTGATCGCCCAGTCGCGCCGCGGGCTCACGCAGTCGCTGATCGGCGAGGTCGGAGAGCCGACGCCGGGCGAGCGCGCCGTCGCCGAGGCGTATCCCTGGCTCGCGATGGCGCTGATCGTGCTGTTCTGGGCACTCACGGTGATCTTCACGGGCCTCGGGCTCTTCAACCTGCTCGACGGGCGGATGCCGCTCACGCTCCTGATCCTGATGTTCGCGCCGGCGGCCGACCGGGTGGTCCGCGCCCTCGTCTACCGCGTGGCGCCGCCCGAGGAGGGCGAGGGGGAGATCGCCGAGCGGGCCTTCCGCGAGACCCGGCGCAGCTATGTGCGCGTCGGCCGGGTGATCATCGCCTTCGCGGTGATCTTCGTGCTCACCCGCATCTGGAATTTCCGCATCGTCGACATGGCCGGCATGGGGATCGGCGCGCAGCTCGCCGGGCGGCTGATCGAGGCGGGCCTCATCCTCGGCATCGGCTACATCCTGACCGAGATCGTGCGCATCCGCATCAACGGCATGCTCGCGCGCGAGAAGGCCCCCGCGGTCGACGCCGAGGAGCCGGGCGGCGGCGAGGGCGGCGGCGTCGGCGGCTCCCGGCTCGCGACGGTCCTGCCGCTCGTCAGCCTCGCGCTGCAGGGGGCGATCCTGACGGTCACCGTGCTGACCGCCCTCGGCTCGCTCGGGATCGACACCACCCCGCTCCTCGCCGGCGCCGGCATCGTCGGCCTCGCCATCGGCTTCGGCGCGCAGACGCTCGTGGGCGACATCGTCTCGGGGATCTTCTTCCTGATCGACGATGCCTTCCGCACCGGCGAGTATGTCGAGGTCGAGGGCACCTTCGGCACGGTCGAGGCGATCTCGATCCGCTCCCTCCAGCTGCGCCACCACGAAGGCCCGGTGCACACGATCCCCTTCGGCCAGATCCCCAAGCTCACCAACTACTCGCGCGACTGGGTGATCATGAAGCTGCGCTTCACCGTCCCCTTCGATACCGACCTGATGAAGGTGAAGCGGATCTTCAAGCAGATCGGCAAGGACATGGCGGCCGACCCGACCTTCGCCCCGGATTTCCTGCAGCCCTTCAAGAGCCAGGGCGTGCTCGAGGTCAACGATGTCGGCATGGTGGTGCGCGGCAAGTTCATGGCCAAACCGGGCCGGCAATGGACGCTGCGCAAGGAGATCTATGCGCGCGTGCAGCAGGCCTTCGATGAGGCCGGCCTCCAGTTCGCCCGCAAGGAGGTCCGCGTGAAGATCGAGGGCGGCGATGGCGGCCGGATCGAGCCCGGGCAGCTCACCGAGGAGCAGAAGCGCGCCGTCGGTGCCGCGGCGCAGGAGGCGGCCGAGACCCCCGAAGCCGCCGGTGGCCCCGAGCCCCGCTGACCTACCGGCCTATCGACTGGATGATGTTTTTCGCCCGCTCGTCGAACTTGTCGAGGATCCGGCGCGACTCCTGATCGGCCATTTTCTTGAGCCACGCCTCCCGATCGGCGGCGGCCTTGTCGAAGTATTTGTCGATCTCGGATTTCATCTGCTCGAGCTGTTTCGCGGGGCTCGGTGCCTTGTCGGTGTCCGCGAGCTTCGCTTCGAGTTTCTTGACAAAGTCCTCGAACCCCTTCAGCCGATCGATCAACCAATTGACCTTCTGGGTCTCCTTGGTCATCTCGGAGAGGCGCTTCTTCTGCTCGGCATTCGTCGCCTCGAGCGCCTTCATCCGTTTCTCGATCTCTTTGATCTTCTGATCGAGCGGTGTCGCCATGGCCCAAATCCCTTGTCTCAATCCGGGGCCCGCAGAGAGCCGGCCCACGGCCCGAGAGCCTAGGGGATGGTCGGCACGGTCGCCAGCATTCGGTGGCGGTCCGATCAGTGATGGCCGCGGCCATCCGCAATCGTGCCTGCGTTCTGGTGCAGGTCCGGAAGGATCACCTGGCGCTCCCGGGCGATGCCGAGATGCTCGAGGATCCGCCGCTGCGTGTCAGGTTCGCCGAGCCTCTCGGTCTCGACGAGCAGATGCGCCGCGTCGGTCTCCGCGAGCGTCTCGGCGGCCTCGGCGTAGTAGCGGTCCCAGTAGCGGCCGATCGCCTCGGCAAACTCCATCGGCTCGCTCGGCGGATAGGTGCTGCGCCAGATATTGTGCGGGCCGATGCCTTCGCGATTGCCGCCCCAGGCGAAGCCCGCGCCGCCCGCCCCCGCGCGCAGCTTGACGAAGGACCGGACGGTCGCCTCCCGCTCACGCCGCAGCACGATCACCCTGATGTCTGGAAAGGCAGCGATCAGGTCAGGCAGCCGCGGCAGCCACCAATGCGCTACATCGCCGAAGAGGCCGTGGCGCCCGGCATGGTTGCGAAACCGGCGGATGTGGAACCCGTCGGCCCCGGTCCCGCGGCCCCAGGCCAAGACCGGTGCGTGCTCATGGGTGACCGCGGCCCCTTCTTGCGAATCGAGCAGCGTCGCCAGGCTCGTCGACCCGCAGCGCCCGGTGCCGATGCCGATCACGAGGGTGCCATCGGCCTCGACCTCGGGCTGGCCCGGGCCGCTCTCGCGCGCGATCGCGTCCTCGACGAGCAGCAGCAGCTCCTGCGCGTAGCGGTCGTCGGGAAAGCGCCCGAGCAGAAGCCGCAGCATCTTCAGCGCGTGCGCGTGTTGTCCCTGGCGGGCGGCGAGAAAGGCGTTGGCGCTCCAGATCTCCGCGAGCGGCAGGCGGCCCATCAGCCGCGCGTCGCGCGAGATCAGCGCCTGGCAGAGCTTCTGCGCCTCGGCGAGCCGGCCGGCGCGAAAAAGCGTCCAGGCCTCGGTGACGCGGTCCTGCATCGCGGATCGGCTCCCTCGATGGCGCGGCGGATTGATCCGACTGGCGCTATCACCGGCGGTGGGGCCGTGGCAACGCTCGCGCCTTGACGCACCGCCGCGCCGGAGCGACACCGGCGCTCGTGACGGACGCGGCGAGACAGGAGGATCCTGACATGGAGGCGACCCCGGAGACGGATGTCGGCCAAGCGATCATCGAGATCCTTCGCGACCAGCCGCTCGGCGAGGAGACGCTTAAGATGCTCGAGGCCCCGCCCGAGGATTTTGAGCTCGCCTCGGTGTCGCTCAGCAGCCTCGAGGTCATCGTGCTCGCGATGGAGATCGAGAACCGCTTCGACATCGAGTTCGAGACCGAGGAGCTCGAAAGCCTGCCGCGGTTCTCGGATCTCGTGGCGCGGGTCAGCTCACTCGTCGCGGAGAAGGCCGGCTAGGAGTGGGGCGAGGCGGCCGCGGCCGAGGAGGTCCATCACCACGCTGTGGTGGCAGTCGGCCACCGCGTCGGCCGTGACGGTCGGCAGATCGGCCAGATGGAGGGCGTGCAGCCGGTCGACCGGGCTCCGCGCGCCATAGACGAGGCGGACCGCGCCGGGCGCGCCGGTCTCGACGAGCGGCTTGAGATCGACGAGCCGCTCCTCGCCGATCGCGTCGCGGAGCGCTTCGGTGAGGAGGGGCCCGGCCTCGAGCGGCGAGCCCCGCGACAGGTCCGCCCGGATCGAGAAGCCGAGATAGCGGCGCGCCTTGAGCCGGTGCGCGGCCAGCAGCGAGCCGTAGCCGCTCGAGGAGTCCCCGAGGACCGCGAGTTGCCCCGGCGCCGCCTGGCCGCTCAGCCCGTGGATCTCGCGGAGCATCGCCTCGAAGCTCGGCATTTCCTTGTGAATGCCGCGGAGAAACAGCCGCCTGGTCGGGTCGCGCAGATAAAGGATCGCGACGCCGCGCCCGGCGAGGAAGAGATGCAGGACGGGCAGCGACAGCTCGATGTTGTTGAAGAGCGTCGCGAACACGACCAGCAGGCCGCGCGCCTTCGGGGTCGGCACGAAGACCGGCTGTGCGGGGTCGAGGAGCGCGTCTCCGAGGCGCCCGAGGCGGGTGATCCGCGGCTCGATCTCGAGCTCGACGAGGGCCCGGTGCTGGGCGCGGAACTTCGCCACGATCGCGACCGTCTGCGAGCGCCCGGCGGTGACCTCCTCGATCCGGTCGATCGCCCGCCGTGCCGCCTCCGCCTGACCCAAGGACAAGAGGTAATGTGCGTGGTCGACACGTGAGCGCAGCGCCATGTCATTCTCGACATTGACGGCCGCCATCCTGTGCAGGAACCGGCGGTCGAAGACATGGCCTATCTGCTTGAGGTCGGCAGCAACCATTGGCCCTCCTCATACTCCCGTTGCAGCGGCTGCAGCAGACCGGCGAAGCGGGTGCGCAGCTCGCATTTGAGCGCGGCGTCGGTGCGGTAGCGCCCCGTCTGCGCAGCCACGGCCGCTGCGAGATCGGCCTCGGCGGGCTCCGGCAGCGCCAGGCGCTCTGCAATCTCGCGGAGCCGCCCGGCGGGGTCGGCCAGATAGTCCTCCGAGACCACCGTGATCGCGCGCGGCTCGGTGGCGATCCGCCGAAGCCATTTCCGCTCCGCGCCGCAGAGCCAGCGGAACACCGACACCACCGCGCGCTCGTCAACCTGCTCGAGCTGGGGCGCCCAGTCGAGCCGGCTCTCGTCCTCGAAGGGCTTGCCAGTGAGATAGAGCGCGACGAGGCTGATCGTCTGGGAGACCTTGTCGCGCCGGCAGAACACCACGTGGCGCAGGGGCTCCGGCCGCGCGGAGAAGCCCGCCTGGAAGGCCGCGAGATGCTCGGGAAAGATCTTGATGCCAAAGGTGCCGCCGCGCCGCCGCCGATCGATCAGTGCCTCCGCATAAGCGCGGTCGGCGGTCGGGCCCTCGCGCTCGTCGTCCCACCCGAGCCAGTGCTCGCAGAAATGGCCGCGATACCAGCCGGTGAGATATTCGATCGGCACGCCCCAGCCGATCTGGCGCATCGCGTCGGTGAAAGAGGTCGAGGCGCTGCGCGGCGTCGTCCAGACCACGAGGATCCGGCGCAGCGGCTCGCGGTCGCCTGCGGGGCGGTCATAGGCGTCGGAGCGATAGTCGAAGCGCGACATGGCGCGACCCTGCACAATCCTGCGCCCCGGTGCCAGAGCTTGACGTCGCCGAGCTGCCCCGCGTCAGATCAGGCCTTGGCGGGGTGGACGATTCCCGTGTAACTCGCGCGTGCGGTGCCGGATGGGCGCCGCCCGATTGGTTGCCGTGGTCGGCGTATCCAGGATGTGTGATGCAGCTCGCCCGCAGGGCCGAGGTCGAGGAGACCCCGCTCGACCGGCTCGATGTCAGCCGGGCCGAGCGGTTTCGCGATGGCACCCACCACGCGGTCTTTGCCCGGCTTCGCCGCGAGGACCCGGTGCATTTCTGCGCCGAGAGCGCGCATGGGCCCTATTGGTCGATCACCCGCTATGACGACATCCTCGCGGTCAGCCGCGATCATCGGCGGTTCTCCTCGCAGGACGACATCCTAATCGGCGACGTCCTGCCCGGGACCGCCATGCCGAGCCTGATCGCCACCGATCCGCCGGCGCACGCGCCCGAGCGGTGCACGCTGATGCGTGCGCTGTCGCCCGAGCGCCTTGCCCGGCTCGAGGGGCCTTTTCGTGCGCGGACGGCGGCGGTGCTCGACGCGCTGCCGGTGGGCAAGCCGGTGGACTGGGTGGCGCGGGTTGCCGATGAGCTGTCGGTCTCTGCCTTCGCCGCGCTCCTCGGCATCCCGACCGCCGAGCATGCGAGGCTGCTGCGCTGGGCGCGGCTCTTCAACGTCACGCCCCGGAGCGGTGGCCCGCTGGTCGACAAGCGCGCGCTCTTCCGGGAATGTCTCGGCGTGGTGCGGGATATCTGGCAGGACCGCGCCCGCAACCCGCAGGACGACGTGATCTCGGATCTCGCGCACGATCCCGACACGGCGGCACTGGCGCGCCACCCCCTTTGGCTCGCGGGGACGATGATCCTCCTCATGTCGGGCGGCATCGAGACCGTGCGCAGCACCATGACGGGCAGCGTCCTCGCCGTCGACCGCGAACCCGGCGCGCATGGGCGCCTGCGGGCTGCGCCGGGCCTTCCTCCGAACGCCGTCGCCGAGATGGTGCGCTGGCAGACCCCGGTCGCCCATTTCCGTCGCACCGCCACCGTCGATGTCGAGCTGCACGGCAAGCGGATCCGCCGCGGCGAGCGGGTGGTGATGTGGCACTGTTCCGGCAATCGCGACGAGGCGCAGTTTCCTGAGCCGCATCGGCTGATCCTCGATCGCGCGAACGCGGTGCGCCAGCTCGGCTTCGGCTTCGGCATCCATCGCTGCCCCGGAAAGCGGGTGGCCGAGATGCAGCTGCGTGTGCTTTGGGAGGAGATCCTGGCGCGCTTCCAGCGGATCGAGGTGATCGGCGAGCCGCGTCGCCTTCTGTCCAACCAGTCGGCCGGCTACGAGGCGCTGACCGTCAGTCTCCACAGCTGAGATCGCTGCGCGGCCCGCGCCGCCCACGCCATACTTCCTGTCTACGCGCCGCCGGCCATGCAGTAACACTCTAACCGGGCAGGTCGAGTGAACCTGGTCGATGCGAAATTGCACGCCTATGGGCGCCAACGTCTGGCGCTGACGCCGGGACCGTGAGGGGGGCCGATAGAGCCTCCCCGAAGAAGGGGACGAGAGCAGTGGCCGAATACATCGTGACGACGACCAACGACGAGCCTTTCAACGGCGGATCTCTCGATGCCGAGGCCGCAGACGGCCTGGGCCTGTCACTTCGTGAAGCGATCGGTCTCGCCAATGCCCTCGATGATCAAACAAGCATATTCTTCGACGAGACAGTTTTCACCGACGGCGCCACCATAAGCCTGATCCAGGGCGCGCTCACGGTTGATGGTTTTAGCGCAGCAATCGAGATCTTTGGCGATTTCGACGGCGACGGCGAACCCAACGTCACGATCGACGCACGCGGTCGGTTCCGCATCTTAGAGACCGGCCAGTCTTCGGATGTCACAATGTTCGGGCTTAGGCTCGAGAACGGGTATTCGGCCGGCGATGGCGGCGCGATCGCCGTGGGAGCAAGTTCCTTCCTCGACTTCCATGGAGGAGAGATCCGAAACAGCGTCGCGACCAACGGGGGGGCCATCTCCCTCGGTCCGGACGCCGGGCTCGACGCCGAATTCAGCAGCTTCTTCGGTAACACGGCGAGCAATAATGGCGGCGCTGTGTTCGGCGATGGCGCCTTGATTGTCTCTACCGAGTCTACGGACTTCATCGAGAACACCGCCGGCGCGGCCGGTGGCGGCCTATACTTACAATCCGCGAACTTTTCTTCCCTTAGCCTGGAACGCAGCGTGCTTGACGGCAACGAAGCCCAAGGCGGTGTTGGTGGCGCGGTTGCAATGTTGGGGCTGAGGGGCGAAGGCAGCCGTGACTTCGGCAATCTCGAGATCTTGAGCACGCAGATCAGCAACAACTCGGCGGCCGACATTGGCGCCGGTGTCTACGTGACCGGAGAGTATGGCCAAGTCGATATTTACAACAGCCGAGTGGAGGGCAACACCTCCTACTTTAGGCTGGGAGCCGCGGACTTCGCGGAGATCTACGGCGCGGCCGGTCTCTCACTCGATTTCGGCGACTCAAGCATTATCTATATCGATGCCAGTCACATATCCCAAAACTATGCATTGTTTTATGCGAACAACGACGACGTCCGTGGATATGGTGTAGCGGCCGGGCTGTTCGTTGAAACGGACGGTGGAAGTTTGGAAATCGAGAACTCGACGATTGCTGACAATCAGTCGAACGTTGCCTCCGGCGGGATTGCGTCTCTTGGATCGAGCCTGACGATTGACGGAACGACGATTTCAGGAAACACGGGTGGGATTTATGGCGTCGGCGGCTTGGTGAGTGTTGAGGGTGCATCGACGCTTACTAACACCACGATATCGGGAAATTCCGGATATGTTGGCGGCATACTGCTGGCCAGCGAGTTAACTCTCGTCAACAGCACGGTGACGGAGAACATGTCTACCCTGCCGGTGGGTGCGGATGTCGAGCCGGACATTGTGGAGGCGATAGCCGGCGGTCTGACAGTGACCGAAACGGCTCGACTGTACAACACAGTCATCGCCAACAACTCTGCGGTCAACCCTGCGGCCCAGCCCGATATCGGCATCTTAGGAAACTCTGTTCCGGTTCTGCTGAACAGCTTCGTCGGGGGCGACCCGATGCTCGGCCCGCTGCAGCTCAACGGCGGGCCGACGGCCACCCATTTGCCGCTTGCCGGCAGCCCTCTGATCGATGCGGGCAGCGGCGGCGACGCCTTGAACTTCTCCCTCGAGACCGATCAGCGCGGTCTGCCGCGGGTCTCGGGCAACGAGGCCGATATCGGCGCGGTCGAACTCGTGCCCGGCGACACGGATCCGGTGACGAATTCCGACGGAGCGCTGGTGGTCGACATCACCGAGGATGAGCTCGACGGCGATTTCTCCCCTGGTGATCTGTCGCTTCGCGAGGCGGTCTACCTCACCAACAGCTTCGGAGAGTTCGATAGCGTCACGTTCGACCCGTCGCTGTCCATCAGCGTGTCAGAAGACATGATGCTACTCGACGAGGTGATCGTGATCACCGACAGCCTGTCGATTGATGCCGATCTCGACGACGACGGCGCGCCCGATGTGCGGCTCGATGGCGGAGGGTCGAACCGTCACTTCTTCGTCGCCGAGAGCTTCCCGACCGAAGCTCCGATCTCAGTCGAGCTCGACGGTCTCTTGCTCTTTGGCGGGTACGGAAGCTACAGCGACGCGGTCTCGAGCTATGAGGGTGGCTCGATCCTCGTCGAAGACGGATCGCAGCTGACCATTCGCAACAGCAATTTCTCTCAAAATGTCTCCCAGTATGACGGCGGTGCGATCTCAATTGAGGAAGGGGCGACGCTTACAATAGACAATACCGTATTTCGTTCAAACAGGAACTTGGAGGAAGATGAGGCAGATGGCGGCGCCATCGAAGCCGAAGAAGATAATATCATTGTTATTACGAATTCGTCCTTTATGTATAATATATCTGCAGATGACGGTGGCGCCATTTTCTTCGATGGTGGCATTCTTACGATTGAGAACACGAGCTTTATCGGCAATTACGCTGGGGAAGACGGCGGTGCGGTGTATGCAGAGGGGTTCAACAGCGCTGAACGACCGATCAACGATCTGACCATCCTGTTCTCATCGTTTTATCGAAACACGGCGGGCGACGACGGCGGCGCCATCTATATGGACGAGGGGTCTCTCGTCATCGTCGGCAGCACGATCGCCAACAATGAAAGCGGCGACGACGGGGGCGGCATCGACCTGCAGTCCGCACCCGATCTCACGCTCATCAACAGCACGATCAGCGGCAACCGCGCCGCCGAGAACGGGGGCGGCATCTCCGCGTTCAACACGGGGATCGACGGCTCCGGCCCGAACTTCGAGACCGTCCAGATCACCGCGATCAACAGCACGATCGTCTACAACATTGCCGATGACAACAATAACGGCCCGTATGTCGGCGGCGGCATCGCCATCTACAACGATGACGCGGTCGATCTGCGCCTCTACAACACCGTTGTCGCCCGCAACACGGACGGGACGGGTCTGGACGCGGAAGTTTCGGACGTTGCCGGCATCGTCGACAGGGCGGGCAACAGCTTCTTCGGCGGCCCGGTGTCGTTGAGCCGCAGTCTCGGCGGCAACCAGACCAACGGCGGCGATCCGGGGCTTGGCGAGCTGGCCGACAATGGCGGGCCGACCGAGACGCATCTGCCGACCGAGGACAGCCCGCTGCTCGATGTGGGCTCGGTTGCGCTCCTGCCAGCAGACAGCTTCGATCTCGACGGCGACGGCGACACGACGGAGCCGCTGCCGATCGACCAGCGCGGCAACAGTCGCGATATCGAACTGCCGGACATCGGTGCGACACCGGATATCGGCGCGGTCGAGCGCGGCACCGTCGACGAGCCGAGCCTGGCCGACATCCTGGTCACGACTGCCGATGACGAGCTCGATTTCGACGGCCCGGACGTGACCGTGGAGTTGCTCGGTGGGCCGGACGACATCTCGCTTCGGGAGGCCGTGGCGCTCGCCAACGCCGATGGGGAGACCGCGTCGACGATCGGCTTCGACCCCGATGTCTTCACGGGCGGGGATGCGAGCGTCATCAGGCTCGAGGAGGATCTCGGCCAGATCGTGATCACCTCCGGCCTCACGATCGACGGCGACGGGGCCACGGACGTCACGGTCAACGGCGACACCGCCGGGAACGACATCATCGACGAAAGCGGGTTCACCGATGCGCTCGCGAGCTTCGACGCCGGCCTGCTCGCCGACAATGTCCGCGCCTTCCTCGTCGCGGGCGGCTCGGGCCTTGATGATATCGGCCTCGTCACCTTCCGCGATCTCACCATTACCGGCAGCCGCAATCGGTCGCCGGTAGACGGCTATGCGAGTGACGGCGGCGGCATCCGCTCCGAGTACACCGATATCGCGCTCGACCGTGTGAAGCTGATCGGCAATGCCGCAATAGCCGAGGGCGATTATGTTTCGCCAGACGGCGGGGGCATCCTCGTTGATCTGGCCGGGCTTTCCGTCCGTGACAGCACCGTGGCGGGCAACATCACCATCGGATCCGGGCTTCCGCGGGGCGGTGGCATCACCGTGGATGGTTCGGGGGACAGCGCCGTCACGATCCTGCGCAGTGTCGTGGCCGACAACACGGTCGCAGCCGGTGAAGGGATCGAAACCGAGGTCACGGGCGGCGGCGTCAGTGTCGCGGCCGATACGCTCACGATTGTCGACAGTGTGATCAGCGGCAACGCGGGCCGCAGCTCGATCTCAAGTGTCTATGGTGCCGGCGTCTGGTTCACCTCTAGTGGCGGCTCGCTCACGATCATTGGCTCAGTGGTCGACAGCAACACGGCCAGCGCGGGCGACACGGCTGGCAGCGCGGTGTATGGCAATTTCGAGAACAGTGACGGTGACGGCGATCTGCGCGTCATCAATTCGACGATTGCAGGCAACAGTAGTACGGCGCCGGACGGGTTGTATGGCGGCGGCATCTTCAGCTACGCGGCCGACGTTACCCTCGTCAACGCGACCGTCACGGGCAACGTGACCTCTGACCGGGCTTTCGATGGCGCGGGCGTGTACGCCGCAGGCGGCGAAATCAACGTCGCGAATTCGATCGTGCTCGGCAATGCAGCCGCGAGTGATGCAGCGATCGATCCGGAGATCTTTACGACTACGGGCGAGATCAACTTCACGGGGCTCAACCTTGTCGGGGCGGATGGCGATGCCTTCGACGCCTCCGTTTCCCCGGCGGTCGAGAATGCCGCGCCGGAGGAGGTCTTCGCAGAGGTGGCGCTGGTCCGGGCCGACACCGATGGCGACGGGCTGCCCGATACCGACACCGACGTGTTCGCCGGCGTGCTCGCGCCCAATTTCGGGCCCGAGGTCGGGGCGCCGGGGGCGACCGCGGCGCTCGAGACGGTGGCGCTT
>CAYORO010000036.1:0-20172 GCA_964406355.1 uncultured Limibaculum sp. | reverse complement strand
GGTGATCTGGCGCCGTGTGCCCGGCGAGATGACCGTCCGCGAGGCTATTCTAAGATCCGGGCCGTATGCGGAGGACGGCAACGATCTCGACGCGGTCATACTGGAGAGCTTGGGGGCAGACTGCCTGACGTTTCACACTCAGAGTATCAAGGTTTAAACGGGCCGGCCTGGAGCATGATTTTCGAGGGCCGAGGCAACGATGCTCTGACACACCCCCGACCAATTGCGGCCGAAACGAATTGCGCTGTCGTGTAACCCGGTCCTGAGCGTAGCTTTGGGCGTCCATCATGCCTCAGTCGAGATGAAACCCAGATGCCCGGTCCTGTCCCTTCCAAGTACGTTGATCTGGCCGAGCGCCTTGCGGCACGGTCGCGCGAGATGCTGACAACAGATCGCGACCGGGGCTTCGAGTTCAAGTCGGATGGCAGCCCGGTGACGGCTCTCGACCGTCGGGTCGAAGCCGCTCTGCGGGCCGAGATCGCCACCGCGGCACCCGACCACGGCATCATTGGAGAGGAAGAGGGGCCTGAGCACGCGGACCGGGACTGGGTCTGGATCCTCGATCCCATCGACGGAACGCGCCAGTTCGCCGCTGGACTGCCCAATTTCGGCACGCTGATCGCTCTATGCCATCACCAGCGACCAGTGATCGGCGTGATCGCGCATCCCTGGAACGGAATGCTCTGTCTTGGCGTTGCGGGGCGGCCGACCATGATCGACGGCGTTCGGGTTCGGACCGCTGAGCTGACCCTGCCCGGCGATGCGATCGCATGCCTGTCCGACCCCGACGCGTTTGACGACACAACCCGGCCGGGCTTCGACGCGGTTCGGGCTGCCAGCCTCTGGAACGTCTATGACGGCGGCTGCCTCGGCTATGCTGCCTTGGCCGCGGGCCGGCTCGGCATCGCGCTCAACGGGCCCAATCTCGAGCCCTTCGACATTGCGGCGCTCATCCCGATCATCGAGGGGGCAGGCGGCGTGATCAGCGACTGGGCCGGCGGCAAGCTGGACGCCACATCGCAGGGGGCGATCGTCGCGACGGCCAGTCCGGCGCTGCACGAGCGGGTGCTGGCGCTGATCGCCTGAGACGGTCCCGTCATCGAGATTTCACGGCGACGTCATCGACATCTCTTTCCCCAAGGTTAGCGGTCGCCAAGGCGCTCACGCCTGCACAGAGGGAAGAAACACATGCGCAAGAGTCTGGTCATCGCCATGGTCGCGGTCCTGGCGGCCTCGGCAGCTTCCGCCGAAGCGCTGAAGGTTGGCACCGAGTGCACCTATCACCCGTTCAACTACCGCACCGACGACGGCACGCTCACCGGATATGATGTCGATGTCGCCAACGAGATCGGCACGCGCATCGGCGCCGAGATCGAGTATGTCTGCCAGGAGTGGAAGGGCATGATCCCTGCGCTCCTCGCCGGCAAGTTCGACCTGATCGTCGCCTCGATGTCGATCACCGAAAAGCGCCTCGAGCAGATCGACTTCTCGGCGCCCTACCGCGTCTCGATCGGCCAGTTCGTCGGCAAGCCGGAGCTCGCGCTCTTCGAGGGCGACGAGGTGAACCCGGCCGGCTTCGAGGGCGTCAAGATCGGTCTCGAGCGCGCCACGACCTATGATGAGTGGATCAAGGCCACCGTGCCTGCGGCGGATGTGGTCTACTATGACAACAACGAAGCCATGTACCTCGATCTCGCCGCCGGCCGCGTCGACGCGATCATGACCAATCCGATGAAGGCCTATCTGCGTTTTCTCTCCCAGGAGGGCAATGACGCCTTCGTCGTGATCGGCCCGCAGATCGCCGAGGAGGCCTATTTCGGGATCGGTGTCGGCGTTGGCCTGCGCCAGGGTCAGGACGAGCTCAAGGGGCGCATCAATGACGCGCTCAAGGGCATGACCGAGGACGGCACGCTCGCCGAGTTCGGCCTGCGCTACTTCCCGTTCACGATCCACCCGCAGGAGTGGCAGGGCACCAACTGAGACCTGACAGCGCCCGGGGCCGCTCCGGGCGCGCCGTCTCATGTCCGACGTCATAGGCTGGCTGGATGAGTATGCCTGGGGCGCGTGGGTGATCCTGCGCGTCTTCTGCGTCGCCGCGGTGCTGACGCTGGTGTTCGGCGTGATCGGCGCGGCGGCCCGGCTGGCCGGCGGCGTTCCTGAGCGCATCGCCGGCGCCTATGTGACCTTCTTCCGCGGGACGCCCGAGCTGCTCGTCCTCCTGCTCTTCTATTTCGGCAGCGCGGTGACACTGACCGCCATCGCGCGCTGGTTCGACCCAGGCGCGGGCTTCGTCGACATCCCGCCCTTTTGGGCCGGATCGCTCGCGCTTGCGCTGATCGCCGGCGCCTATGCCACCGAGAGCTTTCGCGGCGCCTTCCTCGGTGTCGATCGGGGCCAGCTCGACGCGGCGCGCGCGCTCGGCCTCCGGCCTTGGGCGGTGCTGGCCTTCGTCCGCCTGCCGCAAGCCTGGCGCATCGCGCTCCCGAGCTTTGGCAACCACCTCGTCAGCCTGATGAAGGACACCGCGCTGGTGTCGGTGATCGGTCTCAACGAGATCATGTTCACGGCCAAGATGGCGACCTCGGTCACCCAGGCGCCCTTCACGATGTTCGCCGTCGTTGCGGTGATCTATCTCGCCTTCACCACGCTCCTGACCGCCGCCTTGCGCGCGCTCGAGGCGCGGGCCAACCGGCACCTTGCGCGATGAGCTTCGATCTCGCGCTGATCTTGGAGGTCGTGCCGCAGCTTCTCGAGGGGCTTTGGCTCACGCTCGTGCTTTTGGTCGTCTCGCTCGCCGGGGGTGCCGTGCTCGCGGGGCCCACGATCTGGGCGCTCCTCCGCCGCGAGCGGGCGATCCGCGCTCCGGCGCAGGTCTATGTGTGGATGTTTCGCGGCACGCCGGCGCTCGTGCAGCTCTTCGTCATCTACTACGGCCTCGCCCAGTTTTCCTGGTTGCGCGAGACCGCTGCCTGGACCCTGCTTCGCGAGCCCTTCTGGTGCTGCGTACTGGCCTTCTCGCTCAATTCCGGTGCCTACACGGCCGAGATCCTGCGCGGTGCGATCGGAGGCGTGGCCGGTGCCCAACGCGAGCAGGCGGCGGCGCTCGGGCTCAGCGCGGCGCAGACCTTTCGGCTGGTGGTGTGGCCGCAGGCGCTGCGTCTTGCCTTGCCGCCCTATTCCAACGAGGTCGTCGGGATGCTCAAGACCACCGCGCTGGCGAGCACGGTGACACTGGCGGAGATCACCGGCATCGCGGAGACGATCGCGGCGCAGACCTTTGCCCCATACGAGGTCTTCTTGGCCGCTGCAGCGGTCTATCTGGTGTTGGCCTGGATGTGCCAACGCGTCCTCAAATGGCTCGAGCGGCGGGTCTCCTGGCCGGACTGATCGCCGTGCGCGTGGCGTCGCGGATCAGAGCGCCGCAGTCTGGAGCAGGCGTCCTGCGGGCAGGTTTGGGCGCGCTCCTGGCGGAACGACGGCCATCAGGATTATCCACCGATAAAACTCGCGATGGGGTAGCGTAAAGCTGCAATGTTTATCAGTCCGCGGTGACCTTCAAGATTTTGAGAGTGATTGAAATTTGACCGGATCTATTGCCAGAGAATTGCAGGGCTGGCGAGGTTCTTCAAGCAATTATTTCCTCGCAACAAGGGGAAGAGACCTTCCCGCCGATCGGCCTGCGGGCCGCTATGCACCAACGATCCCGTCAGACTACCAATTGCCGGTCAAATGCCGGGCCGCCAAGTTTACGCATAGGAAGCCGTCTCGGCGTTCAAGGCTCTGCGGACCATGCGCAACTTAAAACTGATGCGACCAAAAGTCCTCCATGCGACCAATAGTCCTCAGAGAAAACCAAAATCCATCCAAACTTCAAGCTTCTGCAGAAATACTGTTACATTCTTGTCGTAAGCGCCCACCAAGTTCGCGGCGAGGAGTCGGACGTGACCAACGACTCTCGCGTTCAAACCTCCTGCTCAGACAGCTTTTTGGAGATCGATGATGGACGAACGAGCCAGCTACAACGACGTGAGCGCTAGCGAGACCGAAGATATGCCCGAGATGGCACCGGCGCGCCTGACGCAACGTTCGGGCGAACAAGTCAACGATATGATTACGGCCAGCAACGACGAAGTCCAAAACCCGACCCCCAACCGCCCCTTCACCGAGATCCTCAACGCGCGCGCGTCGCGTCGCGCCGTTCTCGCCGGTGGCCTCAGCCTCGCGGCCGGGTCGTTCTTCGGCTATGTGGGCGACGCGCAGGCCCGCAAGGCGAAGTTCAACGTTTCCAACGCCGAGCGGCTGCTTGGGTTCACGGCGCTCACCGTGCCTGCCTATCTCCAGGGCAGCATGGTCGACGGCGTCTCGGCCCGCATCCCGGCGATCTCGCCCGAGTACCAGTATACCGCCCTCATCCCGTGGGGCTCGTCGGTGAACCCGGCGCTCGACACCCCGGAATACGATGGTGATCCGAGCACCCGTCCGACCGCCGACGACCAGACCAACCTGATCGGCATTGGCCATGACGGCATGTGGTTCTTCCCGATGGACGGCACGTCCAACACGGAAGGCATGCTGGCGATCAACCACGAGTTCGGCATCAACCCGACCGTGATCGGCAAAGACGCGCCGGAGAGCCTCGACGATGTGCGCCTCTCGCAGCATGCGCATGGCGTCTCGGTCGTGGCGATCGCCGAGGTCGACGGTGTCTGGACGCAGGTGGCGAACGACAATGCCCGCCGCATCCACGTCAACACGCCGGTGACCTTCAGCGGCCCCGCCGCCGACAGCCCGCTGCTCGAGAACCCGGCGAACAACCCGCCGGCCGGCACGGTCAACAACTGCGCCAACGGCTACACGCCCTGGGGCACCTACCTGACCTGCGAAGAGAACTTCAACGGCTATTTCGGCTTCAACGAGCCGGAATACGTCCTGACCGAGTCCCAGGAGCGGTACGGCTTCAGCGACAGCGGCTTCGGCTATGGCTGGCACCTCTTCGACCCGCGCTTCGACCTGTCGAACCCGGATTACGTCAACGAGCACAACCGGTTCGGCTGGGTGGTCGAGATCGACCCCAACGACGGCACGCAGGTGCCGGTGAAGCGCACCGCCATGGGCCGCGTGAAGCACGAAGGCGTCGCGGTGATCGAGGGCGCCTCGAACCGCGCGGTGTGCTACATGGGCGACGACCAGCGCTTCGACTTCATCTACAAGTTCGTGTCGGAAGCCGACTGGGAGCAGATGTTTGCCGAGGGCCGGCACCCGCTGGATCACGGCACGCTCTTCGCCGCCCGCTTCAACGAGGACGGCACCGGTGAGTGGCTCGAGATCTCGCTCGACAACCCGGACGTTGCCGCTGCCGGTTTCGCCGATATTGGTGAGGTCCTGGTCAACACCCGCCTTGCGGCAGATGCGGCCGGCGCCACGCCGATGAACCGTCCCGAGTGGATCACGGTTGCGCCGAACGGCGAGGTCTACTGCGCCTGCACCAACAACAGCCAGCGGGAAGAGGAACTCTACGACCCGACGGCCGAGGGCGCCTACACCCCGGGCGAGACTGCCTCGAACCCGTTCCGCGCGAGCGCGGATGGCCACATCCTCAAGTGGATCGACAGCGACGACCATGTCGGCACCACCTTCGAGTGGGACATCTTCGTGGTCTGCGCCGACGTCCAGGCGAAGTACCGCGACGAGGAAGGCGAGTACATCGAGTCGAACGCGCGGCAGGACACCGACAGCTTCTCCGATCCGGACGGGATGTGGTGCGACCCGGATGGCCGTCTCTTCATCCAGACGGACGGTGGGCAGGATCGCGACCTGCAGGACCAGATGCTGGTGGCGGACATCGAGTCGGGCCTGCTGAAGCGCATCTTCGGCGGTGTCTCGGGCGATGAGATCACCGGCATCACCGTCACCCCGGACCGGCGCACGATGTTCATCAACATCCAGCACCCGGGCAACGGCGATCCGGAGGACACGAACTTCCCGCTGACCGACGAGGCCGGGGCGTTCACCTTCGACGGCACCACCATTCCGCGCGACTGCACCGTGGTGATCACGAAGCGTGACGGCGGGATCATCGGTTCCTGAGCCGATCCCGTTGATAAACGAGAGCCGCCGGGTGACCGGCGGCTCTTCGTCCTTCGCGGACAGGCTGGCGAGATCGTCGGCACCTTTTTAGGTCGGGGTGGCCCCGGCCGTTGCCAGGCTCTGGACGGCGCAGTCACAGCGAAGCGTGCCCTCCAGCCGACCTGTCAACACGGGCACGCCCGCGGACAGGCGGATGACACCCGGTGAGGACAGGTGCATAAATCCGGGGTCTGGGCAAACCAGCCTTCGTCGCGCCGAACTGAGCGGATATGGGTCCGATGTCGAAGCTCAACCTCCTCCTGGTCCTTCTCTGTCTCGGCGCGGGAGCCGGGCTGGCGCATCAGGTCGCTGCGCTGAGCGGGCCGGATGCCTTTGAGCCCATCTCATCTGCGCGGACGGTCCCTGCAGAGCCCCGACAGCTTGCCGTCGAGATGCCGGCGCGGGCCGATATCGCAACGATCTCCGCGCGCCCGCTCTTCGCCGAGACACGCCGTCCGGTAGCGTCGAGGCCCGCATCCCTGTCGCCCCCGCCGGCGTTCGATCTGACCGGCCTCTCCCGGATCGGTGACCAGGCGATCGCGACGGTCCAGCTCTCCGGCGGGCAGAGCCGCAATTTCTTGTTGGGTGAGACGATCGAGGGGTGGCGCGTCGCACGGATCGACGATGGCGAGATCGAGCTGTCGCAGGGCGATCGCCGCCACACCGTGACCCGCCGCTCACCCGTCTCGGATCCCGAGGCCATGGCCGAGACCCGCCTCGCCTCCGCGGAGCCCCGGCGCGCGGTGCCGATACGGGGACGAGCGGCCATTCTGGCCCGCCGCCTGTCTCAGCGCAGCGATACGCGCATCGTCGACCATCGGGAACTCAGCGATTACGACTGAGGGCCGGCAGCCAGCGAACCCGGTCGCCAAGGCCTGTGCGCCAGAGGCTGCGCCCCACTTCGGCCTCGCACCATCGCTCTGTGATTGACCTGGTCGGTTTCGGAACAGAAACTCGGGCTCGAAGGGTCGCCACAGCCGCGCGGCCCGGAGGCAAGACGCGCGTGAGCACCAGCACGATCGAGGCGACGGGTGGGCAATCGGGTCGGCAGCGGCTGCCAGAGGGCCGCGCACCGCATGCGCCCGACGGCCTCTTCACGCCGGACTTCAAGACCACGCCCTATTGGCTGGAGGATGCCCCTCCTCACACCGTTCGGGCGACGCCGCTGCCGGACACCGCCGATGTCGTGGTGATCGGATCTGGCTATACCGGCCTCAACGCCGCCCTCCAGACAGCCCGAGGCGGACGCAGCACCGTGGTCCTCGAGGCGGGTGAGCCGGGCGAGGGGTGCAGCACACGCAATGGCGGGCATGTCAGCACCAGCGTGAAGCCGTCGGCCGCGGCGCTCGGGCGTCGTCACGGGCGCGCCCGCGGCGAGGCGATCCGCGCGGAGGGGCGGGCCGCGCTCGACTGGATCGGCGCGTTCCTTGGCGCGGAGGGGATCGACTGCGACTTCCGCCGCTGCGGGCGCTTCCACGGCGCTCATACGCCCGCGCATTATGACCTGCTCGCCCGAAGCGCCGCGGACGTCCAGCGCACCGAGGGGATCGAGTTCCATGCGGTGCCCGCGGCCGAGCAGGCCGGCGAGCTCGGCTCGGAGTTCTATTTCGGCGGCGTGGTCTTTCCCCGTTTCGCGAGCCTCCAGCCCGCCAAGTATCACCGTGGGCTGCTCGCCCGCGCAGTGGCTGCCGGCGTGCAGGTGGTGCCGCACTGCCCCGCCCTCGGGATCGCGCGGGACGGGCAGGGGGCCACCCAGTTTGCGGTCGCGACGTCCCAGGGCACGATCCGCGCGCGCGATGTCGTGGTCGCCACGAATGGCCACACCGGGCCCCTCACGCCGTGGCTGCGGCGGCGGGTGATCCCGATCGGCAGCTATGTGATCGCGACGGAGGATCTCGGGCCCGACCTCCCGGCCCGACTTTTCCCCACGGGCCGGATGGCGACCGACACCCGCAAGGTCGTCTATTACTACGGGCCCTCGCCCGATCGCCGGCGCCTCGTCTTCGGCGGCCGCGTCTCCTCGGGCGAGACCGACCCGCGGGTGAGCGCGCCGCGCCTCCACGCCGCGATGCGCCGGATCTTCCCCGAGCTCGGCCAGGCCCGCATCAGCCACTCATGGCTCGGCACCGTCGCCTACACCTTCGACGAGCTGGCCCATTGCGGGGTGCATGACGGCGTGCACTACGCCATGGGGTATTGCGGCTCGGGCGTTTCAATGGCGAGCTATCTCGGCATGAAGACCGGGCTCCGCGTGCTCGGCCGGGCGGAGGGGCGCACGGCCTTCGAGGGGCTGCCCTTCCCCAGCAGGCCCCTCTATGCGGGGCGGCCCTGGTTCCTGCCTGCGGCGGTCGCATGGTATCGCTGGCGCGACGAACGGGCCGTTCGCCTCGCCCATCGCCGCGCGGCCACGACTGACGACTGACACGGCAGTGCGGCGCCCACCGGCCGCCGTCTGCGAGAAACGCCGGAGCAGAAGGGCGCCCGCCTGCCCCGGCACGACAAGATCGGGCGACCCTGCGCGACCCGCCCGCACGGGCGCGTGAGCCAACAAGGAGGAGAAGACCATGTTCCACCGCACCATCGCCGCCGCCGCGGCCAGCGCGCTTCTGGCCTCGACCGCCCTCGCTGCGGACAAGACCGTGACGATCGCCTCCTGGGGCGGCTCCTATCAGGACGCGCAGTCGAAGGCGCTGTTCGAACCCGCCGCCGCCGATACCGGCATCGTCGTCAAGCAGGAGACCTATGGCGGCATGTCGGATGTGCGCCTGCAGGTGCAGACCGGGGCGGTGACGCTCGACATCGTCGCCTCGGGCTCGGGCTCGGCCGCGCGGGCTGCGGCGGAGGGGCTCCTCGAGGAGCTCGACTACGGCGTGATCGATGTCTCGGACTTCCCGCCGAACCTCTACACCCCGCATTGCGTGGGCACGGATGTGTTCTCGACCGTCTTCGCCTGGAACACCGAGACCTTCGGCGAGGACGGGCCGCAGAGCTGGGCCGATTTCTGGGACGTGGAGAAGTTCCCCGGCACGCGGGCCTATCGCGGCAAGGTGGCCGGTGCGCTCGAGCCCGCGCTGATGGCCGATGGCGTGCCGGCCGACGAGGTCTACGAGGTGCTGAGCTCGGAGGAAGGCATCGAGCGCGCGCTCGACAAGATCCGCGAGCTCAAGCCCCATATCGCGGTGTTCTGGACCTCGGGCGCCCAGCATGCGCAGCTGATGAAGGATGGCGAGGTGGACATGACCACCGGCTGGAACGGCCGCTTCGACAATGCTCTGAAGGACGGCGCCAAGGTGGCCTACAGCTTCAACGGCGCGCTGCTCGACTATGACTGCTTCGCGATCCCCAAGGGCGCGCCCAACAAGGACACGGCGATGGCGTTCCTCGCCGAGATCTCCAAGGCCAAGTATCAGGCCAACCTGCCGCTCCACATCACCTATGGCCCGACCAACACGGCCGCCTATGCGGTCTCGACCGCGGGTGAGGACATCCTGAAGGCTCTGCCGTCCTACCCGGACAACGCCGCGCTCCAGCTGCCGGTCAACCTCGACTGGTACGCCGAGTGGGAGACGGTCGCGGCCGAGATGTACCAGGAGATGCTCACCGAGTGACGCGAAAGAGTGCCGGGGGCTGCATCCGCCGCCCCCGGTCCGTCACGAAACCCCGCAGAGAGGCTGCGGTCGAGGGAGGTGCGCATGGGCACAGGCACGGGCGAGGCGCTGCCCATTACCATCCGTGACGTGACCAAGACCTACGGGATCGTGCATGCGCTCGACCGGGTGAGCCTCGATGTGAGGAGCGGCGAGTTCCTGACGCTCCTCGGGCCCTCGGGCTCCGGCAAGACCACCCTGCTGATGGTGCTTGCGGGCTTCACCCGGCCCGACAGCGGCAGCCTCAAATTCGGCGCCGAGGAGGTCATCCGCAAGCCGCCGCATGAGCGCGACCTCGGCATGGTCTTCCAGAACTACGCGCTTTTTCCGCATATGACCGTGGCGGGGAATGTCGGCTATCCGCTGCGCGTCCGGAAAGTGCCGGCGGCCGAGATCGGCCCGCGCGTCGAGCGCGCGCTCGAGACCGTACAGCTCGGCGGGTATGGCGAGCGGCGCATCACCCAGCTCTCGGGCGGGCAGAAGCAGCGCGTCGCGCTCGCCCGCGCCATCGTGTTCGAGCCGCGGATCCTCCTGATGGACGAGCCGCTCTCGGCGCTCGACAAGAAGCTGCGCGACCGGATGCAGATCGAGCTCCGCCACCTCCACGAGAAGCTCGGCATGACCACGGTCTATGTCACGCATGACCAGCGCGAGGCGCTGACGATGTCGGACCGGATCGCGGTGATCAACCATGGCCGGCTGATGCAGCTCGCCGGGCCGCGCGAGCTCTACGACCAGCCGGCCAACCGCTTCGTGGCGGACTTCATCGGCGAGAGCACCTTCCTGCCCGCCGAGCGCCAGGGCGACGCCGTGCTCTGCCATGGCCGCCCGCTCGCGCATGAGGGGCCGGCCGCCGAGGGGGCGCGGCTCATCCTGATGCTGCGGCCCGAGCGGCTGAGGCTCGTCAATGGCGAGGCCGGCCCCGAGACCAACCGCTTCCCCGCCACCGTCGAGGACGTGGTCTATCAGGGCGACAGCTTCCTGATGCAGGCGCGGCTCGAGGACGGCACGCTCGTCTCGCTCCGCGACGTCGTGCGGCGCGACACGCTGGCCGGCCTCCCGGCGGCCGGCGCTGCGGTCACGCTCGGCCTCCATGCGCGCGACACCGTCATCATTCCGGACAGCGAGGGCTGAGCATGGTCGAGAGCGCGATCTCCGGCACCTACCCGGCAGAAGCCGAAACCGACAACGCGGCGGGTCTGCGCCGGGATGCCGTGCGCGAGCAGATGGCGCTCTTCGGGCTCTGCTCGCCCGCGCTGCTGCTCGTGCTCGTCATCCTCGTGGTCCCGGTGGGCTGGCTCTTCTACGTGTCCTTCATCGGCGCCGACGGCTCCTTCAGCCTCGAGAACTACGAGCGGATGTGGGAGCGCAAATCCTATGCCCGGATCTTCTGGACCACCTTCGAGGTCAGCCTCCTGACGACGGCGATCTGCATCGCGCTCGGCTATCCCTTCGCCTATTTCCTCTCGCAGCTGCCGGACCGGGCCGCCAATCTCTGCCTGATCGCGGTGCTCCTGCCGTTCTGGACCTCGCTGCTGGTGCGCACCTATGCGTGGCTCGTGCTGCTGCAGCGCCAGGGGCTCGTGAACGACTGGGCGATCGGCCTCGGCCTTTGGGACGAGCCGCTGAAATTCGTGCACAACATGACCGGCACGCTGATCGGCATGGTCCACATCATGCTGCCCTTCCTCATCCTGCCAGTCTACAGCTCGATGAAGGCGATCAACACCGACTATCTGAAGGCCGCCGCCAATTGCGGGGCAGGCCCCGTGCGCGCCTTCTGGACGGTGTTCTTCCCGCTCTCGCTGCCCGGCCTCTTCGCGGGCTCGCTGATCGTCTTCGTGCTCTGCCTCGGCTTCTTCGTCACGCCGGCCGTGCTCGGAGGGGGCAAGGTGATCATGGTGTCGATGAAGATCGCCTCCAATGTCGAGCTCTTCGTCAACTGGGGCGCGGCGAGTGCGCTCGGTGTCGTGCTGCTGCTGCTGACGATGCTGATCCTCTGGGTCGCGGCGCGCTTCGTGAAGCTCGACCAGCTGGCCGGCGGGGGGCACTGATGCGCGCCTGGCTCGACAGCCCCGCCTCGGAAACGCAGATCACCCATGGCCAGCGTCTCTGGCTCTACATCTTCGCCGGCATCATGATGGTGCTGCTCGTCGCGCCGACGCTGATCGTCGTGCCGATGAGCTTCTCCGACAGCCAGTATCTGCAGTTCCCGCCCGAGACCTGGTCGACCCGCTGGTACGACCACTATTTCGGCTCGCCCGAATGGATGGCGGCCACCGCCACCTCGCTGACGGCGGCGTTTCTCACCATGGCGCTGGCGACGCCGCTCGGGGTGCTGGCGGCCTACGGGCTGCACGCCTCCGAGATGCCGGCGGGGCGCTTTGTCTTCGTGCTGCTGATCACACCGATGATGGTGCCGCTGATCCTGATCGCGATCGGGGCCTTCTACGTCTACGTGAAGCTGCAGATCCTCTACACGATGCTCGGCCTCGTGCTCGCGCACAGCATGCTCGCGCTGCCGCTCGTGCTGATCGTCACCGCCTCTGGCCTCAAGAGCTACGACATGAACCAGGAGCTGGCGGCCCGCAGCCTCGGCGCCTCGCGGACCCGGGCGTTCCTCACCGTGACGCTGCCGCAGATCCGCTTCTCGGTGATCACCGGCGCGCTCCTGGCCTTTCTGACCTCCTTCGACGAGGTCGTGGTGGCAATGTTCATCTCCGGCGGCGACAACGCGACGCTGACGCGGAACATGTTCAACGCGCTGCGGGACCAGATCGACCCCACGATCGCCGCGATCTCGACCGTGATGATCGTGATCACGACGGGGCTGATGGTGCTGGCGCAGCTCTTCCGCAGGCCCAGTGGCCGTTAGATCGAGACCACGACAACGAGCCGGCCCGGCACCTCCGGCACCGGGCAACGGGCAACGGGCGCACCACCAGGAGGATCAGCGTGATGGCTCAGGATGGCGATGCCTTCATGATCGCGCGCGGTGCGCCGTTCTATGAGTTGCAAGAGAGGCTGGGCCTGCTCTCGGATAAGGCGCAGACCTCGCGCCGCCGGGTGGCGGTGTTTCTCTGCCTGACTGCAGGCGTTCCGATCGGACTCGGCCTCGTGGAGCAGGGCGGTGCGGCCGCGTCCGCCATGCTCTTCGGGCCCATCTTCCTGTCGCGCTTCGTGCTCTTCATCGGCATTTGCTTTTTGATGGAGGCGTCACTCGAAAAGCGGGTGCACGGCATCCTCGAGCGGTTTGACGAGAGCGGGATCCTGACCGAGCGCGGTCGGCGCGATGGCGCAGCGCTGACGGCGCGGGCGCTGATCCTGCGCGACAGCGGTCTCGCGGAGTTCCTGTGTCTCGGCTTGGCGGTCACCATCTGCGTGATCAGTTATGACCTCCAGGTCGGCCGCGACGCGGACCCCCCGATCTGGCTGGCACGCACAGTCGAGGATCGACATGTGCCCACCGCCGCTGGCTGGTGGGTGATCACCGTCTCCGGCCTCGTCTTCTGGTTCCTGCTCGTTCGATGGTTTTGGCGAGCCGGGGTCGCAGGCTGGCTGCTCGCCCAGACCGCCTTTCTCGAGATGCGGCTCGTCGCAACGCATCCCGACAAGTCGGGTGGCATAGGCTTCGCCGGCATCTATCCGAACTGCTTCGCGCCCTTCGTGTTTGCCCTCAGTTCGGTCGTGGCGGCGTCGATCTACGGCCAGCTTGCAAGCCAGGATCTCGACATCGCGACCTATGGCAAGGCGATGGCCATCTGGCTCGCCGTGATGATCGGCCTCTTCTCGCTGCCGATGCTGGCCTTTGCGCTGCCGCTCGGTGCGCTCAAGCAGACCACCATTGCGCAGGCCGACCGGCTCGCGACACTGCGCGAGCGGCGATCGGAGCGCACGGTGTTCGGCAGCAATATCGCGGCCGCAGAGGACCCGGTGGACGACGCGGCTGCCGACGCCCCCGCCCCCGACCGCTTTCGCAAGGCGGCACGCGAGCTGTCCACCGTGCCGTTCAGACGTGCGGCTCTGGTGCCAATCACGCTGGCGGCCCTGGCCCCGCTTCTGATCGCGGGCGCGAGCCAGTTGCCGCTCCTGGATCTCTTGAAGGCCGCAAAGGGCCTGTTGATCCTATAGGGTCAGCGCCCGCGGCTTGACGGGTCGGCCTTACCGCGCGGCGTCAAAGCGAACATGGCGGGTCGGATCCGGACATGCCTCAGGCGGCGTGGGTGCGGACCTTCTTCGGATCGTAGATCGGCATCGCGATCACGGTGGCCGTGGTCGTCAGCTCGTCACTCTGCAGTCTCAGCGCGGTGCCGACGGCGATGTCCGGCCGCACATGGGCCAGCGCCAGCGACTTGCCGAGCCGATGCGACCAGGCGGGGCTGTTGATCACGCCCACGCGCTCTTCGCCCAACATCAGGGTCTCGCCGCCCGCCACCATCTCGGTATGTGCGATATCGAGGCCCACATTGCGCAGCTTTGGGGCATGTTCTGCCGCCATCAGCGCGGCTTTCCCGCGAAAGTCGCCCTTGGTGCGGCTGACGGTGAAGCCGAGCCCGACCTCCCATGGCGTGTGCTCGGCCGACATGTCGTAGCCGTAGAAGAGCAGCCCCGCCTCGATGCGGACCTTGTCGAGCGCGGTGAAGGAGCAGGGCATCACGCCGGCCTCGACCAGTCGGTCCCAGAGCGCCACGACATGGGCCGCATCCACAAAGATCTCGTAGCCGCGCTCGCCGGAATAGCCGGTGCGCGAGATGCGGCAGGGGTGGCCGAAGAGCTCCGCAGGGGCATGGCGGAAGTACCCGAGCGCGCCAAGCTCGATCGAACAGTTCGCATCGAGGATCCCCAGCGCCTTCGGCCCCTGCACCGAGAGGTCGTGCAGATCGTCGGTGAACTCTATTGTCACATCGCGTCCGGCGGCCGACGCTTCGAGCAGCGCCATGGTGTCGCCGGAGCCGTGGACGATCATCCATTCGTCCCCGCCGTTGTTGGAGACGATGGCGTCGTCGGCCATGGTGCCCTGATCGGTCAGCACCGAGAGACAGGCGGCCTGGCCGGGCGCGATGCGGGCCATGTCTCGGGTCGTCAGGTGGTCCAGCACCGCCGCTGCGTCCGCGCCCCGCACGAACACCTTCTTCAGGGGCGACATGTCGAACATGCCGGCCGACTCGCGCACGGCGTCGTGCTCGGCCTCAGGGTCGGTGTCGTAGGTCCAGGCCGTCCCCATCCCGTTCCAGTCTTCCAGCCCCGAGCCGAGGGCGCGGTGGCGATCGGCAAGGGCGGAGGTTCGGCTGAGCTCGTCGGTGATCGCCTCGGTCATCGGGGGCACACTCTCTTCCATCAGTACCACTCATCGGTCATCTCGGCCTTCCGCCGGGCGACGAAGTCGTCGAGGGCCTCGGCTGTTCCCGCGTCCATGGGCGGCGGCACATAGGCGTCGAGCGTCGCCTTCCACCGCGCGTTGGCCCGCTGGTCCAGCGTGAGCCGCCCGGCCTCGGCCCAGCGCTCATAGCTGCCCGCCTCGGGCAGGTCCGGGCGGAAATTGGCATCGCGGTAATGGCGCATGGTGTGATCGGTCGAGAGGAAGTTCTTTCCGGGCCCCGCCTGGGCGTAGGCATCACGGCCCATCTCCTCGGGGCCCGTCTCGAACCCCTGCAGGACCCGCAGCATGGCGCCGCACTGGTCGAGATCCATCACGAACTTCTCGTAGGACATGGTCAGCCCGCCTTCGAGCCAGCCAGCCGCGTGCCAGACCTGGTTGGAGCCCGACATCAAGGTCGACCACATGGCGGCGGCGCTCTCCTGCATCGCCTGCCCGTCGGCTGCGTTGGACGCGGTCACCGCCCCCCCGCCCGCGCGCACCGGCACACCGAGGCGGCGGGCGAGTTGCGCAAGTGCGAAGGTGACGAGGCTGGCCTCGGGGGAGCCGAAGCTGAGCGAGCCGGATTTGAGATCCATCGTCGAGTGGAAGCTGCCGAGGACGCAAGGACAGCCCGGGCGCACGAGCTGGGCAAGCGCGATGCCCACCATCCCCTCCGCCAGCGTCTGCGCGGCCATGGCGGCGGGGCTCAAGGGCCCCATGGCGCCGCCGAACACCGCGGGCGAGACCGCCACGCACTGGTTGGCGGCGGCGTAGAGGCGCAGCGCGCCCGACATCTCGTCGTCATAGACCAGCGGCGAGTTGACGTTCACGTTGGCCTGGATGACGGCGTTCGCCTCCATGAACGCCTCGCCGAACACCAGACGTGCCATCGCGATGCTGTCCTCTGCCCGCTCGAGCGATGTGACGCCGCCCATGAAGGGCTTGGTGGAGAGCGTCAGCTGCGCCTGCAGCATGTCGAGGTGGCGCTTGTTGACCGGCAGGTCGACAGGCTCACAGACAATGCCGCCGGAGTGGTGCAGCCATGGCGAGGCATAGGCGAGGCGCACGAAGTTGCGGAAATCGACGATCGAGGCGTAGCGGCGGCCCCGGTCCAGGTCGGTGACGAAGGGCGAGCCGTAGCCCGGCATCAGCACCACATGGCGCCCGCCGAGGACGACGCTGTGCATCGGGTCGCGACCGTGCAGCGTGAAGGTGCGGGGCGCTGTGGCGCAGAGGGCGCGCGCAAGCCCCGGCTCGAAGCGCACTCGGGCCCCGTCAACCCGGGCGCCGGCCGCACGAAAGAGCGCGAGCGCCTCCTCATCGCCCCAAAACTCGATGCCGATCACGTCGAGGATCCAGTCTGCCTGGGTCTCCAGCGCCAGCAGCGCCTCGTCGTCGAGCATCTCATAGGCCGGGATCATGGCCACCTGCGGGCCCATGACGGGCGAGCCGTTTGACCGCTCCGCGCGCCGTCCCCCACGCCGCCGACCGGCGCCGCGGGCGGGAGCGGACGGCTCGGCTTGAGATGCTCCGGCAGGCTGCATGCGCGACGATCCCTTGAGGTCTGGGCACGAGGATTGCAGCTGCGGCAGGCGGCGAATACCGAAAATCACTGTTCGCTGCGTTCAAGATGACTAAACTCAAATCATGCGATTCAAGCACTATGAAGGGCTGCGCACCTTCGCCGTCGTGGCGCGGCACGGCCGAATCTCATCGGCAGCCGAGGAGCTTAACCTTACGAAGGGCGCCATCAGCCACCAGATCAAGGTGCTGGAGGCCGAGCTGGGGTTCGATCTCTTTCACCGCATGCCACGCGGTGTCCGCCCCACCCAAAAGGGCCAGCATCTGCTCCACACCGCGCGCATGGCCTTCGACGCGCTTGACCGCCAGATCATGTCGCTCCGCGACGAGGCGCGCCGCTCGGTCACGCTCGGGCTCTCCACCTACCTCGCGTCGCGCTGGCTCTCGCCCCGGCTGATGGAGTTCATCGACGCCCATCCCTCGATCCGGCTCCGCCTGCAGCCGATGGTCGACCTTTTCGATCTCGAGCGCGACGGCGTCGATGTGGCGATCCGCTGGGGCAAGGGCGACTGGAACGACATGGCGATCGAGCCGCTCTTCACCTGTCCGGCCTTCCCGGTGGCGGCGCCGGGCGTGACGGCACGCATCGATCGTGAGGGGCTGGAGGCCGTGATGTCGGCCGCCACCCTTCTCGACGACCGTGTCGGCAGCACGGCCTGGTCTGAATGGCTCGATCTCGCGGGGCTGCCGCAGCGCATGCGTCGTGGCTCGCTGACGATCCCGGACCCCAATGTGCGGGTGCAGGCCGTGATCGACGGCCAGGGCATCGCCATCAAGGACCCGCTCGTGGCCCAGGAGCTGGCTGCAGGCACGCTGCACCGGATCTCCACGGTCGAGCTCGACACCTATGGCTATCACCTGGCGCTGCCCCAGGATGCGCTCAGCAACCCCGACATCGCTCTGCTGGTCCGCTGGCTCAAGTTGATCGCCGGCGCCTGACACTGCTGCTGCGGCGGCGGCCAAACTCCACGCCGGGCCGCAAGCGGAGCCTATTCGCGTCTTCGGCGCCAACTCACTCCCCAAGAAGCCCTCGTTGACCTCGAGCTTGCATGTCGGCGCCGGCTGGCATGAACATCGATCTGAAACCAACGGGGATGCGGATGCCCAAGAAAGATGTGCTTCAGCCAGTCGACGATGCGGCCCGGCAATCCGCCAAGACCCATCTGAGAACCGCGCGCCACGGTGCGCTTGCAACCATCGATCCGACAACTGGCACCCCGATGGCGAGCCGGGTCTCCCTCGCCACGGCGTCCGATGGGTCTCCGGTCTTTCTGATCTCGCAACTCTCCGGCCATTTCGGGGCGCTGGAGGCGGATCCGCGGGCCTCGATCCTGATCGGCGAGCCGGGACGGGGCGACCCGCTGGCGCATCCGCGCATCACGGTCTTCGGGCGGGCCGAAATCGTCTCCCCCGATCGGCGCCATGCGATCCGCGGCCGCTTCCTCGCGCGCCAGCCGAAAGCCGCTCTCTATGCCGATTTCGGCGATTTCGCCTTTTGGCGGCTCGAGATCGAGGGCGCGTCATTCAATGGCGGCTTTGGGCGCGCCTACGGGATGACCCGCGCCGACCTGATTGCGCCGACCGATCCGGACCTAGAGGAGGCAGAGGCAGGCGCCGTCGCGCATATGAACGAAGACCATGCAGACGCCATCGCGCTCTATGCGACCGCCATCGCGGGTCTGCCGGCGGCGTCTTGGCAGCTCGCCTGTCTCGATCTCGAGGGCATGGACCTCGTCTCGGGCGACGCCATTGGCCGGGTTTGGTTCGACCCACCCCTCACGGGGGCAGCAGAACTCCGTCCTCGCTTGGTCGATCTCGCCAAGCGGGCGCGGTCCGGCGCCCCCACCGATCCCTCGCAGGCGGAGTAAGCTCGTTGTTCGTCTCATTCTTCCCGAACCCCCGGCTCTTCGTCCTTTCGGGCACGTTGTGGGGACTGACATGCATTCTGCTTTGGAACTTCGGCGTTCACGACGTCGAAAGCGTGACTGGCATTGCCGGGCTGTTCGGTTGGGATGCCAATCGGGTCTGGCTCTACGAATTCAATGCGATCTGCTACCTCGCCTTTGCCGCCTTCTGGCTCTGGTCTGTCCCGCATCCATGGGCGCGCTGGTCGGTTGGCGGCTCAGCTCTGATCGTCTTTGCAACCTGGTTCCAGGTGCAGTTGGACGTGATGATCAACGAGTGGTTCGGCACCTTCTATGACATAATCCAACAAGCACTAGCCGCACCGGGCGCCGTTTCTGTGTCCGAATTCTACCTCCAGCTCGGGACTTTTCTACAGATTGCGATGGTCTATATTTTCACCTCGGTGATCGTCGCGTTCTTCACGTCGCACTATGTGTTCCGATGGCGCACCGCGATGAACGACCGCTATGTGGCGCTCTGGCCGCAGGTCCGACATATCGAGGGGGCGTCCCAGCGGATCCAGGAAGACACGATGCTGTTCGCCCGGATCATGGAGTCGCTCGGCTCCCGGCTGATCGACGCGGTGATGACGCTGATCGCCTTCCTGCCGATCCTTTGGGCGCTCTCGTCCCATGTGAAGGAGCTGCCGCTCGTGGGCGAGGTGCCGCAGGCCCTGGTCTTCATCGCAATCCTCTGGTCGATCTTCGGCACCACGCTTCTCGCGCTGGCCGGCTGGCGGCTCCCGGGGCTCGAGTTCCGGAACCAGCGTGTCGAGGCCGCCTATCGGAAAGAGCTCGTGCTTGGTGAGGACAATGTCGATCGGGCGCGGCCGCCGGCGCTCTCCGAGCTGTTCTCCAATGTCCGGCGGAACTACTTCCGCCTCTACCTCAACTATCTCTACTTCAATGTGGCCCGGTATGGGTATCTGCAGGCCGGCGTGATCGTCCCTTATGTTGCGCTGGCGCCCACCATCGTGGGCGCTGGCTTGACGCTCGGCGTGTTGCAACAAATCCTTCGAGCGTTCCAGCGCGTGGAGAACTCGTTCCAGTTCCTGGTGATGTCGTGGACGACGATCGTGGAGCTCATGTCGATCTACAAGCGGCTGGCGGCGTTCGAGCGGGCCATCGCCGGAGATCAACAGGCGGCGATCGAGTTCGAGGTGGAGCGACCGGTCAAGATCGGCGGGTGACGAGGTTGCTGACCTTTCCGTGTGGGACCGGACTGGGTGCTTCTTGACGATGCGGCTTTGGCGTGGGTCATGTCGATCCAGGCCTGCTCTGGCGTCCGGGATCCTCCGTCCTGGGCCTGCGGTACCGCCCGGTCCGCCTTCAGGGCGCAGGCTCACTCAGATGTCGACCGCGAAGACCGCGGGCGCGGCCCGCTCGGGCACGGTCGGGTCGAGCGCGCTGGCCCACGCCTCGAACAGCCACAGATACCACGCGCCAAGCCCGGGCATGACGGCCCAGACCGCATAGCCCAGCAGCCCCACGATGCCGATCGGCAGCAGGATGGCGCCGACGATCATCGCCGTCACCTGCACCGAGATGAGGAACC
>CAYORO010000035.1:0-20615 GCA_964406355.1 uncultured Limibaculum sp. | reverse complement strand
GAGCCGTAGAAGCTCACGGTCATGCAGGTGCCGCCGTTCGGCATCAGCGGCTCGGCCCGGCGCACCATGCGCAAGAATGAGTGCGCCGAGATGTCCATCGCGACGCCGAAGCCCTCGGACGAGACGTCGAGCACCCGGGCGTGAAGGTCGTCCTTCGGACAGAAGGCGATCGAGTGGAGCAGCGTGTCGAGCCTGCCCCAACGCTCCTTGATGGCGGCGAAGACCGCATCCGCGTCGCCGTCGTTCTTCACGTCGAGCGGCATGATGATCTCCGCGCCCAGCTCCTCGGCGAGGGGGCGGACATAGCGCTCGGCCTTCTCGTTGAGGTAGGTGATCGCAAGGTCGGCGCCCTGTTCGCGGAAGGCCCGCGCACACCCCCAGGCGATGGACTGATCATTGGCGACGCCGATCACCAGCGCCTTCTGCCCGGTCAACGCGAACATGAAACCTCCGTCTGTCGAGCCCCAAGCGTAAACCTACCGCGACACCTGCCAATGCGATAGTGAAATTTGTGCGACGCAATATCGGTCGGCCGCCCTCGTGCGGCATCTCTGGCCGCTTGCCGCGGCGGGGGGCCTCTGCTAGCGCTTCGCGTGGACGATGCCTAAAGGCTGACCGGGAGCGTGGCTCCGCCGACCCCAACCGGGGGTGGATCCGCGCATCGTCCGGAGCGGTGGCGGCCAGCCGGCCGGCCCGCCCGCGGTCGATCTCGGGTGCGTCCATGTCGCAATTCCCGGACTTCTGTCCGGCCCGAGGGAGACGCCCATGACCTGCCTTCGCCTCGCACTCGCTGCCGTGGTCCTCGCGACGCCGGCCGCGGCCCATCCCGGCCATATCGCGCCGCTGGCCGGCCATGATCACCTGGCGACCTTCGCGCTCGCCTCGGTGGCGCTCGCCGGCGTGCTCACGGCCATCGTCCTCGGCGCCCGGCGGCTCCGGCGGGGCGGTCGCCGCGGGTGAGCCGGATCGGCGTTCTGATCTGCGGGCACGGCTCGCGCTCCGGGGCTGCGGTCTCGGAGTTCGCAGAGCTGGTCACGCATCTGCCGGAGCGCCTGCCGGGCTGGCCGGTCGAACACGGCTATCTCGAGTTCGCGAACCCGGTGATCCGCACCGGCCTCGACCGACTGCGCGCGCGCGGCTGCGACCGGATCCTCGCGGTGCCGGGCATGCTGTTCGCCGCGATGCATGCCAAGAACGACATCCCCTCGGTGCTGCGCGCGTATGGCGCCGAGCACGGCCTGCGCGTGGATTACGGTAGGGAGCTCGGGGTCGATCCGAAGATGATGCGCGCGGCCTCCGAGCGCGTGGCCGCCGCGATGGCCGAGGCCGATGCCGCCCACGGCCCCGTCTCGCCGCACGAGACCTGCCTCGTGGTGATCGGGCGCGGCGCGTCGGATCCGGACGCCAACTCCAACGTCGCCAAGATCGCCCGGATGCTCTGGGAGGGGATGGGTTTTGGCTGGTGCGAGACCGGGTTCTCGGGCGTGACCTTCCCGCTGGTGGAGCCTTGTCTCGAGCATGTCGCGCGCCTCGGCTATCGGCGCGTCGTGGTGTTCCCCTATTTCCTCTTCACCGGTGTGCTGATCGACCGGATCTACGGCTTCACCGACATGGTCGCGGCCCGCTTTCCCGAGATCCAGTGGGCCAAGGCCGGCTATCTCGGCTGCCACCCTCGGGTCGTCGACACCTTCGCCGAGCGCGTCACCGAGATCCTCGAGGGCCAGGCGGCGATGAACTGCGCTCTCTGCAAGTACCGCACCCAGGTGCTGGGCTTCGAGAGCGAGGTGGGTCTGCCGCAGGAAAGCCACCACCACCATGTGGAGGGGCAAGGGGCCCAGGCGCCGGGCTCCAACGTGGCCGACTGCACGCTCTGCGACAGCTTCTGCACCGGCGCCTGCCGGCTGGCGGCACAGGATGCGCAGGCGAACGGGCATGACGACCACAATCACCACAGGCATGACGACGGTCACGACCACGGGCACGACCACGGGCACGACCACGACCACGGGCACGGGCACGGGCACGACCATGGGCACCACCACCCGCCCTATCCCCATGCCGATCACCCGCACGGGCCCGAGAGCGTGCGCCGCCACATGAAGGAGGGCGGGTGAGCCAGCCCCTCTTCGACGCCTATCTCGTCGTCGACTGGTCCGCCGCCGCCCAGCCCACCACCGGGCCGGACAGCATCTGGTGGACCCTGATCGGCCGCGACGGGCGTCGGCTCGGGGCCAATCCCGCCACCCGCGCGGCTGCGATGGCCGAGATCACCGCGCTTCTCCGGGCCGAAGCGGAGGCAGGGCGGCGGGTGCTCGCGGGGTTCGACTTCCCCTTCGGCTACCCGTCGGGCGTGGCCGAGCGGCTTGCGGGGCGGCTTGCGGGGCGGCTTGCGGGACGGCTTGCGGGACGGCCCGGATGGGCGGCGCTCTGGGCGATGCTGGCCGAGGCCCTGCCCGAGACGCCCGACAATGCCAACGACCGCTTTGCGCTTGCAGGGCGGCTCAACGCGGCCTGGGAGGGCGAGGGGCCGTTCTGGGGCAATGGCGCCAAGGCCGAGCATCCAGGGCTCCCGCGCACCAAACCCGCGGGCTATGGCGAGACGCTGCCGCCCGAATGGCGCCTCGTCGAGGCCCGCCAGCGCGAGCTGCCGGGCGCCAAGCCGAAATCCGTGTGGCAGCTCGCCGGCGCCGGCTCGGTCGGAGGCCAGGCGCTCACCGGGATCGCGGCGCTCGAGCGGCTCCGCCATGCGCTGGAGTCCGCCGCCGAGGTCTGGCCCTTCGAGACCGGCCTTGCGGCGCCGTCGCGGCCCATTTGCATCGCCGAGGTCTACCCATCGCTTGTGCCGCTCGCGCCCCAGGACGGCGAGGTGAAGGACGCAGCGCAGGTCCGCGGCCTCGCCGAGCGTTTCGCCTGCCTCGACACGGCCGGCGCGCTCGCCCCGCTCTTCGCCGCTCGGGAGCTGCCGGAGGCCGACCGCGGAACGGTCGAGACCGATGAGGCCTGGATCCTCGGCGCCGGGGCGCCCGGGCTCGCGACCGGCGCGACCCGCCGGCCGATCGCGCCGCTGCGCTACGAGCGCGACCCGGCGCGGATCTATGCCGAGAGCTTTGCGACCGTCCGTGCCGAGGCGCCGCTCGTCCATCTGCCCGAGGATCTTCGCGACGTGGCGATCCGGCTGGTCCATGCCTGCGGGATGGTCGACATCCCGGCGCGTCTTGCGTGGTCGGACGACGTCGTCGCCTCGGGGCGGGCCGCGCTGGCCGGCGGCACAACCATCCTCTGCGACTGCGAAATGGTCGCCTCGGGCGTGACCCGCGCGCGCCTGCCCGGGGGCTGCCGCGTCGCCTGCACGCTCAACCATGTCTCGGTGCCGGAGCGTGCCCGCGCCATCGGCAACACGCGCTCGGCGGCGGCCGTGGAGCTCTGGGAGGACCGGATCGCCGGCAGCGTCGTCGCGATCGGCAATGCGCCGACCGCGCTCTTCCACCTCCTCGAGCTGCTCGATGCCGGCTGGCCGAAGCCCGCGGCGATCCTTGCCTTCCCGGTGGGGTTCGTTGGCGCGGCGGAGAGCAAGGCTGCGCTCGCGGCCGGCCCGCGCGGGGTCCCGTTCCTCACGCTCCGGGGGAGGCGCGGGGGCTCGGCCATGGCTGCCGCGGCGGTGAACGCGCTCGCCGGGGGCCTCGCGTGAGCGGGCCGTGGCTCCATGTGGTCGGCCTTGGCGCCGAGGGGATGGCGGGGCTTGGGCCGGCCGCCCGGGCTGCACTCGAGGCGGCCGAGGTGATCGTCGGGGGCGCGCGCCACCATGCGCTGACCGACGGGCTCGCGGCCGAGCGGATCGCCTGGCCCTCGCCCTTCGATGCGCTGATCGACCGGCTTGCCGCGCTCCGCGGACGGCCGGTGGCGGTGCTCGCGACCGGCGACCCGCTGTGGTTCTCGGTGGGCGAGCAGATCGCTGCGGCCTTCCCAGAGGACGAACGGCGGCTCTATCCGGCCGTCTCCGCCTTCCAGCACGCGGCCTGCCGGATGGGTTGGCCGATGGCCGGGCTTTCCTGCCTCTCGGTCCATGGTCGCCCGATCGAGGCGGTCATGCCCCATCTCCAGCCCGGCGCGCGGCTCCTCCTGCTGGCTGACGGTGCCGAGACGCCCGCGCGCCTCGGCCGTCTCCTCGTCGAGCGGGGCATGGGCGAGAGCCGGGTCACTGCGCTCGCCGCCATGGGCGCGCCCGAGGAGGGGCGGCTCGAGGGCCGGGCCAGCGACTGGGCCGAGGGCCGCCCGGCGCCCGCGTTCCACACCCTTGCCGTCGAGGTGGCGGCCGGCCCCGAGGCGCCACTGGCGCCCGCAACGCCCGGGCTCGACGACGCGCTCTTCGAGCATGACGGCACGATGACCAAGCGCGAGGTGCGGGCCGTGACGCTCGCCCGGCTGATGCCGATGCCGGGCGCGCTCCTCTGGGATGTCGGAGCCGGCGCCGGCTCGGTCGGGATCGAGTGGATGCGCGCGGCACCCGGAGCCCGCGCGGTCGCCATCGAGCCGCGCCCCGACCGGCGGGCACGGATCGCCGAGAACGCCCGACGCCTCGGCACGCCGGGGCTCGAGATCCTGGCGGGCGAGGCGCCCGGGGCGCTGGCAGGGCTCCCGCCGCCCGACGCGGTGTTCCTCGGCGGCGGGCTCTCGGACGACGCGGCCGCCAAGGCGATTGCAGCGCTGCGGCGCCCCGGGCGGCTGGTGGCCAATGCCGTGACGCTCGAGGCCGAGGCGCGACTGGCCAGCCTCCACGCCGCCCATGGCGGCGAGCTCGTGCGGATCGCGATCTCCCGGGCCGAGCCGCTCGGGCGCGTGACCGGCTGGCGCCCGGCGATGCCCGTCACCCAGTGGAGCCTGGTCCTCCGATGAGCGGAACGCTCTATGGCATCGGCCTCGGCCCGGGTGATCCGGAGCTGATGACGCTGAAGGCGCATCGCCTGATCAGCGCGGCCCGTGTGGTGGCCTGGCCGGCGCCGGAGACCGGCGAGAGCTTCGCCCGATCGATCGCGGCACGCGTGATCCCGCCCGAGGCCGAGGAGATCGCGATCCGCGTGCCCATGGTGCCCGAGCGCTGGCCCGCGCAGGCGGTTTATGACGCGGCCGCCGAGCGCATCGGAGCACATCTCTCGGCGGGCACCGATGTCGTGGCGCTCTGTGAGGGCGATCCGTTGTTCTACGGCTCCTTCATGTATCTCCAGGCGCGCATCGCCCCCCGCCATCCGGTGGTCGTGGTGCCGGGGGTCAGCGCCCTCGCGGCCTGTTCGGCGGCGGCTGCGCGGCCGCTCTGCGCGCGCGCCGAGCCCGTGGCCGTGCTGCCCGGCCCGATGGAGGACGCGGCGCTGGCGGCCCGGCTCGCCGAGCCCGGCGCGGTCGCGATCGTCAAGGTCGGGCGCCACCTCGCGCGGCTCCGCGCAGCGCTCGAGGCGGCGGGGCGGGCGGCGCGCGCCGTCTATGTCTCCCATGCGAGCCTGCCGAACGAGCGCGTGCTGCCGCTCGCCGAGGCGCCGGTCGATGCCCCCTATTTCTCGATGATCCTCGTGCCAGGGGAGGACCCCCATGTCTGAACGCCCGGCAATCCTCTGGCTCACCCCCTCCGCCGAAAACGCCGCGCGGCGGGCGGCCGATGCGGTGGGGGGCGAGCTCCATGGCCGGAACGCGGGCGCAGACACCGTGATCCCCGATGGCGCAGGCGCCGTCGCCGAGCATCTGCGCGCGGTGTTCCTCGCAGGCCGGCCGGTGGTGGGGGTGATGGCGGCGGGGATCCTGATCCGCGCACTCGCCCCGGTGCTGGGGCGCAAGAGCGAAGAGCCGCCGGTGGTTGCGCTCGCCGAGGACGGGTCCTCGGCCGTGCCGCTCCTCGGCGGGCATCGCGGCGCCAACGCGCTCGCGCGCCGGCTGGCAGAGGCGCTCGGCGGCCATGCGGCCGTCACCACCGCCGGGGATCTGGCGCTCGGCGTCGCGATCGACGTGCCCCCGCCCGGATGGCGCCTCGAGCGGCCCGAGGACGCCAAGGCGGCGATGGCGGGGCTTCTTGCCGGGCGCCGGGCGCGGCTCTCGGGCGAGGCGCACTGGCTCGCCCCGCTCGCGGCGCGGCCCGGTGTCACGGTGGTGCCCGAGCCAGTCGAGCCCGTGGTCCTGGCGGTCGAGGGCGCGGAGCCGCTGGTCTGGCGGCGCCCGCGCCTTGCGCTCGGTGTGGGCTGCGCGCGCCACTGTCCGCCGGAGGAGCTCCTCGGGCTGGCGCGCCGCGCGCTGGCCGAGGCGGGGTTTGCCGAGGCCGAGGTCGCGCGCGTCGTCTCTATCGACGTCAAGGCCGACGAGGCAGCGGTGCATGCCCTCGCCGAGGCGCTGGGCGTGGAGGCGCGCTTTTACCCTGCCGAGCGGCTTGAGCGGGAGACGCCCCGCCTCGCCACCCCCTCCGAGACGGTCTTCGCCGAGGTCGGCTGCCACGGCGTCGCTGAGGGCGCGGCGCTCGCCGCCGCCGGCCCCACGGCGCCCCTCGCCATCGCGAAGCGCAAGAGCGCCAACGCAACCGTCGCCGCGGCCGAGATCGGGGAGGGCGGCGCGCCGGGCCGTCCGCGCGGGCGGCTTGGTGTCGTGGGCCTCGGCCCGGGCAAGCCCGACTGGCGCACCCCCGAGGCGACGCGCCTCGTCGCCGAGGTCGAGGAGATCGTGGGCTACGGCCTCTATCTCGACCTCCTCGGGCCGCTCGCGGCGGGTGCTCGGCTCTCGCGCTTCCCGCTCGGGGCCGAGACCGAGCGCTGCACCCATGCGCTCGAACGGGCGGGCGAGGGCGCGCGCGTGGCGCTCGTTTGCTCGGGCGATCCGGGGATCTATGCCATGGCCGCGCTGGTGATGGAGCTGATCGACCGGGGTGCGGTCTCAGACGCTGCGCGGCGGGCCGAGATCGTGGTCGCGCCCGGCATCTCGGCGCTTCAGGCGGCGGCGGCACGGGCGGGCGCGCTGCTCGGCCATGATTTCTGTGCGGTGTCGCTCTCGGATCTGCTGACGCCCCGCGAGACGATCCTGAGGCGCCTCTGCGCGGCGGCCGAGGGGGATTTCGTGATCGCGCTCTACAACCCCGTCTCGATGCGGCGGACCACGCTCCTCGGCGAGGCGCGCGAGATCCTGCTGGCGCATCGTCCGGCCCGGACGCCTGTGCTGCTGGCGCGTGATCTCGGACGGCCGGGCGAGCGGCTGACGGCACGGACACTCGCCACCCTCGACGCAGGCGAGATCGACATGCTGACGGTTGTGCTGGTGGGCGCCGCCGCCTCGCGTGCGGTCACCATTGGAGACATGTGCGCCGGCGCCGGCGGGCAGTGGCTCTACACCCCGCGCGGCTATGCGGCCAAGACAGCGGAGCGGGAGGCCGGATGACCGTCTATTTCATCGGGGCGGGGCCGGGCGACCCGGAGCTCCTGACGCTCAAGGCGGCGCGGCTGATCGCGCGCTGCCCGGTCTGCCTCTATGCAGGCTCGCTGGTGCCCGAGGCGGTGATCGCCGGCGCGCCCGAAGGTGCGCGGGTGCGCGACACGGCCCCCATGACGCTCGACGAAATCGTCGCGGAGATCGCCGAGGCGGAGGCCCGCGGCGAGGACGTCGCGCGCGTGCATTCGGGCGATCCGTCACTCTACGGGGCGATCGCCGAGCAGATCCGCCGGCTCACGGCGCTCGGGATCGGCTACGAGATCGTGCCGGGCGTGCCGGCCTATGCCGCGGCGGCCGCGTCGATGGGGCGCGAACTGACGCTGCCCGGCGTCGCCCAGACGCTGATCCTGACGCGCACGGCCGGAAAGGCCTCGCCGATGCCCGAGGGCGAGGAGCTCGAGCGGCTCGGCGCGACGGGCGCGACGCTCGCGATCCATCTCTCGATCCGGAACCTGCGGGAGATAGAGCGGGTGCTGAGCCCGCTCTACGGGGCGGACTGTCCGGTGGTCGTGGCCTATCGGATCGGGTGGCCGGACCAGGCGATCCTGCGTGGCACGCTCGAGGGGATCCGCGAGCAGGTGCGGGCGGCCAAGATCACGCGGACCGCGCTGATCTTCGTGGGCCGCGCCTTGGGGGAGGGTGCGCTCGGGGAGCCGGCCTTCGAGGACAGCGCGCTTTATGACGGGGGCCATGCGCATATCCTGCGCCCGGAACGGTCGGCGCCGCGGCGGGGCTGAGGGCTCCGGGCATCCGGGCGCCCCCACCCGCCCACCCGGCGCCCGGATGCCCGGAGCGCGCTCAGTCGGCGAGCGGTGCGATCAGATGGGCGAAGGAGCCGGAGACGCGGCCCAATCGGAGGCCCATCGGGGGCAGCTGGGTGCCGGCGGCGTCCGTCGCCTCGAAAAGCCGCGGCGCCTCGCCCTCCGAGAGGATCGTCGCGCGGTGATGCTCATGCGCGGCGAAGCGGCCCGCGAACGGCGCACCCGGACGGGCGCAGAGGCGGCGATAGCCGAGCGCCCGGCGCTGGTCGGCGAAGGAGGTCTCGAGCGGCAAGAGGCCGGCCATGGCATGGCGGCGCCCCTCGGCATCGACGAGACCGCGGCCCAGCACCATGTACCCCCCGCATTCGCCATAGACCGTTGCGCCGCGGGCGGCGGCCTCGCGCAGCCCGCCGAGGTAGCGCGAGGCAGCGGCCAGCCGCCCGGCATGGAGTTCTGGGTAGCCGCCGGGCAGGACGACCGTGTCGGCCAGCGGATCAGGCGGCTCATCGGCGAGCGGGGAGAAGGGCTGGATCTCGGCGCCGGCCCGGCGCCAGTCGGCGAGCATATGCGGATAGGCGAAGGCGAAGGCGATGTCGCGCGCCACGGCGATGCGCTGTCCCGGCGGGGGGATCGGCCGGGCCCGGCCTGCCGGCGGCAGCGGAGCGGCGGCGGCGAGCAGCCGGTCGAGATCGACCCCCGCCTCGACCGCTCGGGCGGCCCGGTCGATCAGCGCCGGGAGGCCGGGGAGCTCTGCCGCCTGGACGAGGCCGAGATGCCGGGACGGGACGGCGAGGGCCGCGTCGCGGGCGAGCGTGCCGAGTACCCGGACCCCGATGCGGTCCATGGCCAGCCGGGCCATCTCGGCATGGGCCTCGGAGCCCGCCCGGTTGAGGATCACTCCGGCGGGCACGAGCCCCGGGCGCGCGGCGGCAAGGCCAAGGGGAGCGAGAACCGCCGACTGCGCGCTCGCCGCGATGTCGAGCATCAGCACCACCGGGAGCCCGAGGGCCTCGGCGAGATCGGCCGCCGATCCGCGCCCGTCGGGCCGGGCGCCGTCGAGCACGCCCATCGCACCCTCGACCACCAGCAGCTCGCCGGGATCCGCCGAGGCCCGCGCCGCGAGATCCTCCGCACCCATCGCCCAGGCATCGAGCGTCACCGACGGGCGCCCGAGCACGACGGCATGGAACTGCGGATCGATATAGTCCGGGCCCGACTTCGCGGCCCTCACCTCGATCCCCCGCCGCGCCAGCGCTGCGAGAAGGCCGAGCGTGACCACCGTCTTGCCCGCGCCCGAGCTCGCTGCGGCGATCAGGAGGCCGCGCATGGCAGGTCAGCCCCTGGCGGCGAGCAACGGCGCGAGGGGATCGGTGTCGCGCACCGGCTCGCCGCGGCCCTGGCCGAGCCAGTCGAGCGCCTGGCGGAGCAGCGCCACCCGGCCGACGCAGACGATCGAGGGGGGCGCGAGGCCGGTGTCGGCCACATCTGCCGCGACACGCGCGAGCGTCGTCTCGAGCACCCGCTGGTCCGGCCGGGTCGCGTCGGCCACCACCGCGACAGGTTCGTCGGGCGCGCGGCCCCCGGCGATGAGGGCATCGGCGATCGTCGAGAGATGCTTCATCGCCATGTACAGCACGATCACCGGCGAGCTCTTGGCGAGCGCTGCCCAATCGACCGCCGGCGGGCGGCCCGACTGGTCGTGGCCGGTGACGAAGCTCACCACCTGCGTCACATCGCGATGGGTGACCGGGATCCCGGCATAGGCGAGCCCGCCGATCCCGGCCGTGATCCCCGGCGTCACGCGGATCGGCACGCCGGCCGCGACCAGCGTCTGCGCCTCCTCGCCGCCGCGGCCGAAGACGAAGGGGTCCCCGCCCTTCAGTCGCAACACACGCCGCCCCTCCCGCGAGAGCGCGATCAGGCGGGCCGAGATCCCGGCCTGGGTGTGCGAGGGGCGCCCGCCGCGCTTGCCGGCGAACTCGGTCTCGGCGCCCGGGCGACGCCAGTCGAGCACCGCGGGGTCGACCAGCGCGTCATAGACGATCACATCGGCCTGCTGGAGCGCGTGGAGCGCGTGGAGCGTCAGCAGCCCCGGATCGCCCGGCCCGGCACCCGCGAGCCAGACGAGCCCCGGCGGGAACTCCGGCCAGACGAGCCCGCCGGGCAGGGCTGGCACCGCCGGCATCGGCGCGCGATCGAGCGGGGCAGGGGGATCGTGGTCGGTCATCGGCGAGCGCTCGGGAGTTTCGGGGCGGCGATGGCGCCGGCGACGCTCCCTATGTAGGATTTGGTCCCGATGCAACGGAAGCCCGACGGCGATCTCCGCACCGGCTACACCACGGGCGCCTGCGCGGCAGCGGCGGCCAAGGCGGCGGCGCGTGCGCTGTTGGGGCTCGGCTGGGCCAACCCGGTCGCGATCCGCCTGCCCGGGGGCCAAGAAGCGGTGTTCGCGCTCGCCGAGGCGGAGGCCGAGGCGGAGGCGGGGCCGGGATGGGCCTGTGCCGCAGTCACCAAGGATGCGGGCGACGACCCGGACGTCACCCATGGCGCGACGATCCGGGCGACCCTGCGCGCCGCGGCGCCCGGGGCCGGAGTGGTGTTTCGCGCGGGTGAGGGGGTCGGCACCGTCACCCGGCCGGGGTTGCCGATCCCGCCGGGAGAGCCCGCGATCAATCCGGTGCCGCGGCGGATGATCGCGGAGGTGCTGGCCGAAGCGGCGGCGGAGGCCGGACGGGCGGCCGATCTCGAGGTAGAGATCGCGGTGCCCGGCGGGGCCGCGCTCGCGGCGCAGACCTGGAACCCGCGGCTCGGGATCGAGGGCGGGCTCTCGATCCTCGGCACCACGGGGATCGTGAAACCCTATTCCTGCGCGGCCTGGATCGCCTCGATCCATCGCGGGATCGACGTGGCGCGGGCCGGCGGCGTGACCCATGCGGTCGGCTCGACGGGCTCGACCTCCGAGGCGACGGCGCAGGCGCATTTCGCGCTCCCGGATCACGCGATGCTCGATATGGGAGACTTCGCCGGCGGGTTGCTGAAGTATCTGCGCCGCCACCCGATCCCGCGGCTCACCATCGCCGGCGGCTTCGCCAAGCTCGCCAAGCTCGGGCAGGGGGCGCTCGATCTGCATTCCGCGCGGTCCCAGGTGGATTTCGCAGCGCTCGCGGCGCTTGCCGGTGATCCGCGCGTGGCCGGGGCCAACACGGTGATGGAGGCGCTGGGGCTCGCGCCGGCCCTCGCGCCCAAAGTGGCCGGGCAGGCGCGGGCAACGGCGCTCGGCGTGCTGGTGGGCGCGCCGGTGGAGGTGGATGTCCTCGTGGTGGACCGGGCCGGACGGGCGGTAGCGGTCGCCGATGCCGATGGCGCGCGGGCCGCCTGATGCGGGTGCTGATCCTCGCCGGCACGGCCGAGGCGCGGGCGCTCGCGGGGCTCCTGGCCGCCGAGCCCGGTTTCTCGGTGACCGCCGCGCTCGCGGGGCGGACCGAGGACCCGGCCCCCTATCCCGTGCCCGTGCGGCGCGGCGGGTTTGGCGGAACTGCGGGGCTCGGGGCGCATCTGGCGGCCGAGCGTGTGGATCTCCTGGTCGACGCCACGCATCCCTTCGCTGGCCGGATGGGGGCTCAGGCGGCGGAGGCGGCAGCAGAGGCCGGCATCGCCCTCCTGCGGCTTGACCGTCCGGAATGGCACCCTGGCCCGGGCGACCGTTGGCAGCCGGTGCCCGATCTTCCCTCCGCCGCAGCCGCGCTGCCGCCCGGCGCGCATGCCTTCCTCGCGACCGGCCCCGGCGGGCTGGCGCCGTTCCTCGCACGTCGGGACCTGGCGCTCACGCTCCGCGCCATAACGCCGCCGGAGCCGCCGCCCGACCACCCCGCGCTCAGGGTGGTGACCGGGCTTCCCCCGGAAGACCCCGAGGCAGAGACATTGCTGCTCCGCCGCATCGTCGCCACGCATCTCGTCGCGAAAAACGCCGGTGGGCCGGCCGCGGCCAAGCTTCACGCGGCCCGTGCCCTCGGCCTGCCGGTTCTCATGGTCGCGCGCCCGCCCCGCCCGACCGTCGCCGCAACTGTCGCCACCCCCGAGGCCGCGGCGGCGCATATCCGACGCATGGCCGCGACAGGTGTCGCGCCCCCTTGACAGTCGCCGCGGCATAGGCGCCAAGTTGCCGGTGAGGTTCCCGGGGTCGGTGGCATCCGGCCTGGGATGAAAAGGGAATGCGCGGAGGGACCGACCCATCTCGGGGGTCTCGACCCGCAGCCGCCCCCGCGACTGTCAGCGGCGAGCGCGCGCCCGGAACGCCACTGGGGACCCCCCCGGGAAGGCGGGCACGCGCGGCGACCCGTGAGCCAGGAGACCTGCCTCGCCCGCGTCGGACTGGTCCGGCGCAGAACCGCAACACGGGCGGGGTGCACCGTGGCGCGTGGCCGGCTCCGGGCGCCCGTGCCCGCGTCGCGCCCCGTGCCCGTCCCTGCCAAGGACGCCGAGCACGAGAGAGCCATGCAGAAGATCCCTGCCACCGTCGTCACCGGCTTTCTGGGCGCCGGCAAGACCACCCTGATCCGTCACATCCTCGCCAATGCCGGGGGGCGGCGGATCGCCCTCATCGTCAACGAGTTCGGCGATATCGGCGTCGATGGCGAGATCCTGAAGGGCTGCGGCATCGCGGAGTGCGGCGAGGACGACATCGTCGAGCTCTCGAACGGCTGCCTCTGCTGCACCGTGGCCGAGGACTTCGTGCCCAGCATGACGCGGCTGATCGAACGCGAGGCGCCGCCCGAGCACATCGTGATCGAGACCTCGGGGCTCGCGCTGCCGCAGCCGCTCTTGCGCGCCTTCGCTTGGCCCGAGATCCGCACATCCGTAACGCTCGACGGGGTCGTCGCGGTGGTCGACGGCCCGGCCGCCGCAGAGGGGCGCTTTGCCGCCGACGAGGCAGCCGTCGAGGCGCAGCGCGCAGCCGACGCGACGCTGGAGCATGCGACCCCGCTCGAGGAGCTCTTCGAGGACCAGCTGGCGAGTGCCGATATGGTGATCGTCTCCAAGCGCGACCTGATGGGCGGGTCGGCGGCCGAGACGCTGGCGGGCCGCCTCGGGGCGCGTCTGCGCGCCGGTGTGCAGGTGGTGTCGGCCGAGCAAGGCGCGGTCGATCCGGGCGTGCTGCTCGGGTTGGGGCTCGATGTCGCCGAGGACCTCGCGGCGCGGGGCGAAATCCATCATCGCCACGATCATGATCACCACGACCACGATCACCACCATCACCACGACCACGACCACGACCATGAAGATCACCATCACCATCACGACGACCACCACCATCACCACGACCACGGGCATGATGCCTTCGAAAGCTGCGTGATCGACCTGGCCGAAGCGCCGGACCGCGAGGCGCTGCTGGCCGCTGTCTCGCGCACGGTGGTGGAGCACGGTCTCCTCCGGCTCAAAGGCTTCGCGGCCGTGCGGGGCAAGCCGATGCGCCTCGTGATCCAGGCGGTCGGCCCGCGGGTGGATGCGCATTACGACCGCCCCTTCGCGCCGGGAGAGGCGCGCGCCACCCGGCTCGTGGCGATCGGCCATGCGGGGCTCGACCGTGACGCCGTCGCCGCCGCGCTGGCGCCGGTCGACGCGGCCGCCGCCGGATGAGCGACCGGCTCGCGATCGCCGAGGTCGCGGTCACCGACCCCGAGGCCCTCGCCCTCATCGCCGAGAGCGAGGCGGAGCTCTCCGGCCTCTACCGCCCCGAGCACCGCCACGCCTTCTCGCCCGAGGAGCTCGTCGCGGCACGGGTGACGCTCCTCCTGGCGCGGCGGGGCGGGCGCGCGGTCGGCTGCGGCGGCTGCGCCCCGCTCGAGGGGTATGGCGAACTGAAGCGTGTCTTCACCACCCGCGCGGCCCGGGGCAGCGGCGTCGGCCGGGCAATCGTCGCAGCGCTCGAGCAACGCGCCCGCGCCGCCGGCCTGCAGCTCATGCGGCTCGAGACCGGGCTCGCCAGCCCCGATGCGCTCGCCCTCTACGAACGGCTCGGCTATGCCCGGCGCGGCCCCTTCGGCAGCTATCGCGAGAACGGCTCGAGCGTCTTCATGGAAAAGGCGCTCTGATGCATCTCCTCGCGGCGACCCCAGGTGCGATCGAGGACGGCACCGAGCCCGTCGATCCCGCGCAGTCGCCCGCCGATCTGATCGTCATCACCGCGGCAGACAGCGAGATCGCGGCCCTCGCCGAGGCGCGCGAGACGCTGGGCGCGGCCGCGCCCTCGCTCCGGCTCGCCAATCTCGCCTGGCTCGCGCATCCCTATTCGGTCGATCTCTATCTCGAGCGGACGGCGACGCGCTCCCGGCTGGTGGTGGCGCGGATCCTCGGGGGCGCGGCCTACTGGCCCTACGGTGTCGAGCAGTTCTCCGCGCGGCTCCGCGAGGCGGGGGTCCCGTTTGCCGCGCTGCCCGGTGACGACAAGCCCGATGCGCGGCTCGCGGCGCTTTCGACGCTCGCGCCCGAGCACAGGGAGGCGCTCTGGGCCTATTGCGTCGAGGGGGGCGCGCAGAACGCGGCCAACCTGTTGCGCTATGCCGGGCATCTCCTCGGCCGTGCCGAGCGGCCGCCGGCCGCGCGCCCGCTGCTCCGCGCGGGGTATCATTGGCCGGGGGCCGCATCGGCAGACCGCGAGACGGTGCGAGCGGCCTGGGTGCCGGAGCGGCCGGTCGCGGCCGTGGTCTTCTACCGGGCGCTCCTGCAGGGGGCGGGGCTCCACCCCATCAACCGGCTGGTGAAAGCGCTCGCGGCCGAGGGGCTCAACCCGCTGCCGCTCTTCGTCGCCTCGCTCAAGGACCCGCTCTCGGCGGCGACCCTCGCGCAGGCCTTTGCGGCCGACCCGCCGGCCGTGGTGCTCACAACCACGAGCTTCGCCGTCGGCTCGGGCGGCGCCGAGCACCGTCCGACACCGCTCGATGCGCCGGGGCGGCCGGTGGTCCAGATCGTCCTCTCGGGCGGCACCGAGGAGGCCTGGGCGGACGGTATGCGCGGCCTCTCGGCCCGCGACATCGCGATGAATGTGGCGCTGCCGGAGGTCGACGGGCGTGTGCTGGCGGGTGTCGGCGCCTTCAAGGCCGAGGCCTGGCACGACCCTGCGACCGAGTGCCGGATCGCCGCCCACCGTGCCCATGGCGAGCGGATCAGGCATGCCGCGCAGCTGGCTGCCGCCTGGGTGCGCCTCGGCGCGACCCCGGCGGCCGAACGGCGCGTCGCCCTCGTGCTCGCCAACTATCCCAACCGCGACGGCCGGCTGGCAAACGGCGTCGGGCTCGACACGCCCGCCTCGACCGTGACGGTCCTCGAGGCCCTGGCCGGGGCCGGCTACCGCGTCGAGGGCGCGCCCGAGGACAGCGCAGGGCTCATGGCAGGGCTCATGGCCGGCCCGACCAACTGGCTCACCGACCGTGCGACGCGCGAGGGCGGCGAGCGGCTGCCGCTCGAGACCTACCGGGCGGCCTATGCCGACCTCCCGCTCGCCTTCCGCCAGGCGGTCGAGGCGCGCTGGGGGGCGCCCGAGGCCGATCCGTTTTGCGACGGGCAAGGCTTCGCACTCTCGGTCCACCGGTTCGGCCATGTGGTCGTCGGGATCCAGCCCGCCCGGGGCTACAACATCGACCCGGAGGAGACCTACCACGCGCCGGACCTCGCGCCGCCGCACAACTACATCGCCTTCTATCTCTGGCTCCGAGAGAGCTTTGGCGCCCAAGCTATTGTCCATATGGGAAAACACGGCACACTGGAATGGCTGCCGGGCAAGGGCGTCGCGCTCTCCGAGACCTGCGCACCCGACGCCGTCTTCGGCCCGGTGCCGCATCTCTACCCCTTCATCGTCAACGATCCCGGCGAGGGCACACAGGCCAAGCGCCGCGCCGCCGCGGTGGTGATCGACCACCTCACCCCGCCGATGGCACGCGCCGGCACCTATGGCCCGCTCGCCGAGCTCGAAGGGCTGGTCGACGAGTATGCCGAGGCGCTCGGCCTCGACCCCCGCCGCGCCGCCCATCTGCGCGGGGAGATCCTCGAGCGGCTGGAGAGCTCCGGGATCGGCGAGGATGCCGGCATCGACGCCGCGGCGGACGAGGACGGCCGCGTCCAGCGCCTCGACGCCTGGCTCTGCGAGATCAAGGAGAGCCAGATCCGCGACGGGCTGCACATCTTCGGCCGCGCGCCGGAGGGGGAGCAGGAGCGCGGCCTTGCGCTCGCCCTCGCGCGCCTGCCGCGCGGGACCGGGCCGGGCGACGCCTCGCTGCCGCGCGCGATCGCCGAGGATCTCGGGCTCGACCTCGACCCGCTCGACTGCGATATGGGCGCGCCCTGGGCTGGGCCACGCCACAAGCTCTTGCGCGCCAAGGGGCTCGACCCCTGGCGCACGGTGGGCGACACGGTGGAGCGGATCGAATGGCTTGGCGAGCAGCTCCTCCGGTGGCCGCGCGAGATCGACGACCGGATGCCGAAGACCCGCGCGGTGATCGAGGGGCTTCACGGCGCGCTGATCCCGGCGCTCCGGAGCTCCGGCGCGCACGAGATCGCGGGGCTGCTCGCCGGGCTCGACGGTCGCTTCGTCCCGCCGGGGCCGTCGGGCGCGCCGACCCGCGGGCGCCCGGATGTGCTGCCGACGGGGCGCAACTTCTACTCGGTCGACACCCGTGCTGTGCCGACCCGCGCGGCCTGGGCGCTCGGCTGGCGCTCGGCCTCGCTGCTGATCGAGCGGCACTGCCAGGAGGAGGGCGACTGGCCGCGGGCGATCGCGCTCACCGCCTGGGGGACGGCCAACATGCGCACCGGCGGTGACGACATCGCACAGGCGCTCGCGCTGATGGGCGTGCGGCCGCGCTGGGACGATGCCTCGCGCCGCGTCACGGGGTTCGAGATCCTGCCCGCCGACACGCTCGGCCGCCCGCGGGTGGATGTGACGCTCCGGATCTCGGGCTTCTTCCGCGACGCCTTCCCCGCGCAGGTCGATCTCGTCGCCTCGGCGGCCCGCGCGGTGATGGCGCTCGACGAGCCCGAAGAGGTCAATCCCGCCGCCGCCCGGTTTCGCGCCGAGCGCGGGGACCTGGGCGAGGCCCGCGCGCAGGCGCGGGTGTTCGGCGCCAAGCCCGGGGCTTACGGCGCCGGTCTCCAGGCGCTGATCGACGAGCGGCTGTGGGACCGCCGAGCCGATCTCGCCGAGAGCTTCCTGCACTGGGGCCAGTACGCCTATGGCGCGGGCGAGGAGGGCCGGCCCGACCGCGCCGCCCTCGAGACCCGGCTCGCGCGGGTCGATGCCGTCGTCCAGAACCAGGACAACCGCGAGCACGATCTCCTCGACAGCGACGACTACTACCAGTTCGAGGGTGGGCTCTCGGCCACCGTCGAGCACCTCAGCGGCACCGCCCCGCGGGTCTACCACAACGACCATTCGCGCCCGGAGCGCCCGGTCATCCACACGCTTGAAGAGGAGATCGGCCGGGTCGTGCGCGCCCGCGTGGTCAACCCGCGCTGGATCGACGGGGTGAAGCGCCACGGTTACAAGGGGGCTGCCGAGATCGCGGCGACGGTCGACTATCTCTTCGCCTTCGCCGCGACCACACATGCGGTGAAGAGCCACCATTTCGACCTGGTGCATGCCGCGATCCTCGCCGACGAGGACACCCGCGCCTTCATCGCCGAGGCAAACCCGCCTGCGCTCCGAGAGATCGCCGAGCGGCTGCGCGAGGCCGTCGAGCGCGGCCTCTGGCAGCCCCGGTCCAACGCAGCCCCCGCCCTTCTGGAGAGCCTCGCTGATGCCCGGCCCGCTGCCTGAGATCCGCGCGCTCTCCGCGACGGCCGACACGAACGCGTTCAGATCCGCCCTGTCCGACCTCCTCGAAGCCCACGCGATCGCCGAGGGCCATCCCTTCGACGACCGCGATCTCCGGTTCGAGATCCGCGACGGGGAGCGGTTTCTCGGCGGCGCGTCTGGTACGGTCGAGTTCGGCTGGCTGCTGGTGAAGTACCTCGTGGTGGCGCCCGAGTATCGCGGCCGGGGGCTTGGCCGGGCGCTGATGCTGCGGCTCGAGGCCGCCGCGCAGGCCGAGGGCGCGACGCAGGCATTCGTCGACACCTACGGATTCCAGGCCGAGGGGCTCTATCTGCGGCTCGGCTACGAGGTCTTCGCCCGGCTCGAGACGCCCGATCCGGCGACCACGCGGATCATGCTGCGCAAACGCCTCGGGGGCGCGCCGTGACCCGGGCGGCCGTGCCGGAGGTTCGCCGGGCCGGTCCCGCGACGCGCTGGGAGGCGGTGATAGCGCTGCTGCGCCAGAGCTTCGCGTTCATGGAACGGCGGATCGACCCGCCATCCTCGCTGACACGCATGACCGCTGCGGACCTCGCCGAGATGGCCGAGCGCGGCGGTGCGCTCGTGGCCGAGGCGGGCGGCCGGCCCGTCGCCTGCCTCTTCGCCGAGCCAGAGGGCGATGCGCTCTCGCTCTCCAAGATCGCCGTTGCCGACGCGTGGCGGGGCAAGGGCCTCGCCCGGGCCCTGATCCACGCCGCCGAGGCCGAGGCCCGCGCCCGCGGTCTTGCAGCACTCGTCCTCCAGAGCCGGGTCGAGCTCACCGAGACCCATGCCGCCTTCGCCGCCCTCGGCTTCGTGCCCATCGGCACCACCGCGCATCCCGGCTATGATCGACCGACCAGCGTCACCTTCCGGCGCGCCCTGACCGTGGAGACCGTCCGATGAGCGACATCAAGTGCGGGCATTGCCTCTGCGGCGCCGTCCGCTTCGAGTATGACGGCCGGGAGAACTGGCGGGCCCATTGCCACTGCGAGTCCTGCCGGCGCCAGACCGCCTCGCCGATGACGACCTTCATGGGCGTGCCCAACGGCCGCTGGCGCTGGACCGGCATCGAGCCCGCGGCCTACGCCTCTTCGCCCGGTGTCGTGCGCCGCTTCTGCCCGCGCTGCGGCACGCCGGTGTCGTTCGAGGCCGACCGCTTCCCGGACGAGATCCACTTCTACGCCTGCCTGCTGGAGGACAGCCGCGCCTTCGAGCCGAGGGGCCATGTGCATTGGGACGAGCGCCTCCCTTGGCTCCACATCGCCGACGATCTGCCGAAGACGGAGGGCTGAATGCGCGTGATCGGCATCCTCGGCGGCATGTCGGCGGCCTCGACCGCACTCTACTATGCGCGCCTTGTGGAGCGGACCCGCGCGCGCCTCGGCGGGCTGCACAGCCCCGAGATCCTGCTCCGCTCGCTCGACTTCGCCCCGATCGCCGCGCTCCAGGCCGAGGGGCGCTGGGACGAGGCCGGACAGCGCCTCGCCGCCGAGGCAGCGGCGCTCGAGCGCGCCGGCGCCGGGCTCGTGATCCTCGCCACCAACACGATGCACAAGGTCGCGGCCCCGATCGAAGCGGCCCTCACGGTGCCGTTCCTCCACATCGCCGACGCGACCGCCGCGGCGATCCGCGGGGCCGGCCACGGCCGCCCCGGGGTGATGGCCACCGCCTACACGATGGAGCAGACGTTCTACACGGGCCGGCTCGCCGCGCATGGCCTCGCGCCTCTCGTCCCCGAGCCGGAGGACCGCGCCGAAACCCACCGCATCATCTATGACGAGCTCTGCCGCGAAGAGATCCGCCCGGAGAGCCGCACCGCCTATGAGGGGATCGCCGCCCGCCTCGCCGCCCGCGGGGCCGACTGCCTGATCCTCGGCTGCACCGAGGTCGGCATGCTCCTCTCCGCGGCCAACAGCCCGCTCCCCGTCTTCGACACCACCCTCATCCACTGCGACGCCGCCCTCGACGCGGCGCTCGAGGAGGCGCCATGACCGACGATCCCGACCTCGCCCGCCATGCCGAGAAGATGGCCAAGAAGAAGGCCTCGCGCGACAAGATCATGGCGACGAAGACCGCGGAGCGCGGCCTGATCGTCGTCCACACCGGCAAGGGCAAGGGCAAGTCGACCGCCGCGTTCGGCATGATCTTCCGCTGCATCGCGCATCGGATGCCCTGCGCGGTCGTGCAGTTCATCAAGGGCGGCATGGCGACCGGCGAGCGCACGCTGATCGAGGAGCGGTTCGCCGACCTCTGCCGGTTCCACACCATGGGCGAGGGCTTCACCTGGGAGACGCAGGACCGCGCGCGCGACGTGCGGATGGCCGAGGCGGCGTGGGAGACGGCCAAGGGGCTGATCCGCGATCCCGCGATCCGCATGGTGCTGCTCGACGAGATCAACATCGCGCTCCGCTACGACTATCTCGATGTCGAGGAGGTCGTGGCCTTTTTACAGTCCGAGAAACCCGAGATGACCCATGTCGTCCTGACCGGGCGCAACGCGAAGGAGGCGCTCATCGAGGCGGCCGACCTCGTCACCGAGATGGAGCTCGTCAAGCACCCCTTCCGCTCCGGCATCA
>CAYORO010000034.1:12988-20625 GCA_964406355.1 uncultured Limibaculum sp. | reverse complement strand
CCTCGCTGCCGACGATCGGGAGCTGACCCCAGCAGCTGAATTCCTTGCGGTTGATCACGCCCTTGGCGCCCATCCCGAGGACGAAGTCGCGCTTGCCCTCGTCGGAGATCACGCCGATCGCATTGGCGCCCGCGGTGTTGCAGAGCTGGATCGCAAAGGAGCCGAGCCCGCCCGAGGCGCCCCAGACCAGCACATTGTCGCCGGGCTTCAGGATGTGCGGGCGGTGACCGAAGAGCATCCGGTAGGCGGTGGCGAGCGTCAGCGTGTAGCAGGCCGATTCCTCCCAGGTGAGATGCGCCGGCCGGCGCATGAGCTGCTGCGCCTGCACGCGGGTGAACTGGGCGAAGGAGCCGTCCGGCGTCTCGTAGCCCCAGATCCGCTGGGTCGGCGAGAGCATCGGGTCGCCGCCGTTGCACTCCTCGTCGTCGCCGTCGTCCTGGTTGCAGTGGATCACCACCTCGTCGCCGACCTTCCAGCGGGTGACCTTCTCGCCGACCTTCCAGACGATGCCCGCCGCATCCGAGCCGATCACGGCGTAGGGTGCCTTGTGCCCGTCGAAGACCGAGACCGGCTCGCCGAGGCAGGCCCAGACGCCATTGTAGTTGACGCCCGCCGCCATCACGAAGACCAGCACCTCGTGGCTGTCGATCTCCGGCGTGTCGATCACCTCCTGCTGCAGCGCGGCGGCAGGCTTGCCGTGGCGCTCGCGCCGCAGCACCCAGGCATGCATCTGCGCGGGCACATGGCCGAGGGGCGGGATTTCGCCCACCTCGTAGAGATCCTTGAGCGGTGCCTCGGTCGCTCCGTCCATCATCGCCTCCCGGTCAGCGCAACAGGGCGCAAGATTCCTTCAAAAAGAGCCTCGCTGCGTTCCTGACATTTCAACGGCAACCGCGCAAGGCCCTTGTGCGCCGCACAAGCCCGAGCCCGTGACAGGCCAGCCAATCGCCGCTTAACGGACCGCGCCCGGGATGGCAGAAGCGGGGCCGGAGCCAGAGTTCTGAGGGGGAGGCAGCAATGGACGGACGATCCCGGGGGGCCCGCGCCACGCGCGGCAGGGCGCGCCCAAGCGGACCGGTGGTGCTGGCGCTCCTCGCCATCCTGGCCGCAGGCCTGGCCACGGGGCCGGCCATGGCGCGGGACCTCCATGTGGCGGCCCGCGGCACGGTCGCGGATGCCGAGCCGGACGGCAGCGTGGCGAGCCCCTTCCCCTCGGTGGAGGCCGCGCTCCCCGCGCTCGCGGCCGGCGACCGGCTGCTGCTGGCCGACGGGACCCACGGGCCGGTCCGCATCCTCGGCCATCGCTTCGCCGAGGTCGTGACCATCGAGCCGGCCGAGGGTGCCACCGCCCGCACCCCGGCCATCCGGGTCGCCGACAGCGCCGGCATCCGCCTCCGCGGCCTCGGCGTCTGGCCCGACACCCCCGCCATCGACTGGCGCGCCCTGGTGATTGTCGAGCCGAGCGCGGAGGACATCACGCTCGAGGCGCTCGACATCCGCTCCGGCCCCGATGCGGAGGCCTATCTCGACTGGAGCGCGGAGACCTGGCGCGGGCGCTATCGCGACGGCGTGCGGCTCGACGGGACCCGGATCGCGCTCCGCGACAGCCGGCTCCTCGGGCTGCGCCACGGGGTGGCTGTGACGGGCCCCCATGCCGAGGTCACCGGAAACCTGATCGAAGGGTTCAGCGGCGACGGGCTCCTCGGCATCGGCGACCACGGGGTCTATCGGGGCAACACCGTGCAGAACTGCGTGAAGGTCGACGGCAACCACGATGACGGGTTCCAGTCCTGGTCGCTCGGGCCCAATCGCAGTGTGGGCACGGGCGTCGTGACCGGCGTGGTGATTGACGCCAACCGGTTCCTCGAATGGGTGGGCCCGCGCGACCATCCGCTGCGCTGCGTGATGCAGGGGATCGGGCTCTTCGATGGGCGCTATGCCGACTGGGTCATTCAGAACAACCTCATCGCCGTGCGCGCCTTTCACGGCATCACGATGGGCGGAGCGGACAATCCACGGGTCCTCCACAACACCGTGGTGCACGCGGACGGCGCACGGCAAAAGAAGCCGTGGATCAAGATCACGGGGCACAAGGACGGCTCGCCCTCGCGCGGCGGCATCGTCGCGAACAACATCGCAGCACAGGTCGTGCTCGAGACCAAGCGCAACCCGACGATTGTCGGATCCAAGAACCTGCCGCTGCGCCGACCGAGCCGCGTGTTCCAGGACCCGTTCCGGGGCGATTTCCGCCTGAAGCCGACGGCCGGCAGCATCGATGCCGGCGACCCCCGCTTCGCCACCGAGCGTGATATCGACGGAACCCCGCGACCCAAGGGCGGCGGGCCGGATCTCGGCGCCTTCGAGATCCGCTGAGCTACGGAGGGGCACGGGGGGACATCGCGCCTGCGAGTGCCAACGGCTCGTCGGGGCGCTGCGAGACGCTGCGCGACGGTGCGGGATGCTGGCGGATTGCGCGCCCGGCCTCCGAGGCGGCCGCGGCCCCAGTGAGGCGCCCTCATCCCTTGAGGCGTCCTCAGCCCTCGGGCGTGTCGGCCGGCTTGGGCGCAGGCGGGACCCCGGGATCGGCGCCGAGCAGCCGCTTCACCCGCTCGCGCGCCGACTGGAACACCACATAGAGCGCGGGCACCACGAAGACCCCGAGGAGCGTCGCGAGGATCATGCCGCCCGCAACCGAGGTGCCGACCGTGCGCCGCGTGATCTCGGCCGCACCGGAGGCGATCACCAGCGGGATGATGCCGGCAACGAAGGAGAGCCCGGTCATCATCACCGCACGGAAGCGGGTGCGCGCGCCCTCGATCGCCGCATCGATGATCTCGAGCCCCTCTTCGCGGCGCTGCTTGGCGAACTCGACTATCAGGATCGCGTTTTTGGCGACCAGCGCGATCAGGATGACGAGGCCGATCTGGCCGTAGAGATCGAAGGAGAGACCCGAGAGGAGGATCGCCGCCAGCGCGCCCGCGACCCCGAACGACACCGACAGCAGCACCGGGATCGGGATCGTCCAGCTCTCATAGAGTCCGACGAGGAAGAGGTAGGCGAAGAGCAGCGAGAAGACGAGGATCGCCGTGGTCTGCCCCGCCGCCTCGATCTCCTGGAGCGCGGTGCCCGTCCACTCATAGCCATATCCTTGGGGGAGTCCGTCGCCCGAGATCTCCTCCATCGCCGCGAGCGCGGTGCCCGAGGCGACGCCCGGCGCCGGCCCGCCATTGATCGTCACCGAGCGGTAGTTGTTGTAGCGGATCACCGATTGCGGGCCGAGCACGTAGTCGACCGTCGCGACCGCCGGCAGCGGGACCATCCCGCCGTCGCGGTTCCTCACATGCAGCCGGTCGAGATCGGGGACGGCGTCGCGGTCGGCCTCGGCCGCCTGCATGTTCACCTGCCAGGAGCGACCGAAGAGGTTGAAGTCGTTCACATAGAGCGAGCCGAAGGTGCCCTGGAGAGCGGTGAACAGGTCGCTCACCGAGACGCCGAGGGTCTGCAGCCGGTCGCGGTCGAGCTCGAGATAGAGCTGGGGCGTGTCGGCCGAATAGGTCGAGAAGGTGGGCCCGAGGCGCTCGTCGCCATTCGCCGCGATGGTGAGCCCGGTCGCCACCTGTGCGAGATCGGCCGGCGAGCGGCCCTCGAGATCGAGGAGCTGGAACTCGAAGCCCGATCCGGTCCCGAGCCCGATGATCGGCGGCAGGTTGAAGGCGAAGACCTGCGCCTCGCGCACCTGCACGCCGAGCCGCTGCGCCGCCTCGATGACCGCGAAGGCGGTCTCGCCGGAGCCGCGCGCCTCGAAGGGCGCCAGCACCACCGCGAGGAAGGCGCTGTTGGGCGTGACGAGACCGTCGAGGATGCTGTAGCCGCTGGCGCTCAGCACGTCGGAGACGCCGTCGACCTGGGCGATCTCGTCGACGAAGGCCTGGCGGACCGCATCCGAGCGGTTGACCGACGCGCCCTCGGGCAGGCGGAGCTCGACCATGAAGAGGCCCTGGTCCTCGGCCGGCAGGAAGCCGGTCGGCACCGTCGCGAACAGCACGCCGGTGGCCCCGAGCGCGCCGCCGAGCAGCGCGAGACCGATCACCGCGCGCCGGGCGAGTGCTGCCGCGACGACCGTGTAGCGATCCCGCGTCCAGTCGATGCCCTGCGAGATGCGGGCGAGGATGCCGTGGCCCCCGGCCTCGCGCCGGCGCAGCAGGAGGCCGCAGAGCGCGGGGCTGAGCGTGAGCGCGTTGATCGACGAGATCACCACCGAGACCGAGACCGCCACCGCGAATTGTTGGAAGAGCTGTCCGCTGATGCCGGGAATGAAGGCGACCGGAACGAACACCGAGAGCAGCACCAGCGTGGTCGCGATCACCGGGCCGGTGATCTCCTGCATCGCCTGGCGCGCCGCCTCGGGCGGGGTGAGATGGGGGTTCTCGTTGAGCACGCGGTCGCAGTTCTCGACCACGACGATCGCGTCGTCGACCACGGTGCCGATCGCGAGCACGAGGGCGAGCAGCGAGATCGTGTTGAGCGTGAAGCCCATCGCCAGCAGCACCGCGAAGGTGCCGATCAGCGAGACCGGCACGGCGGCGACCGGCACGAGCGTCGCCCGCGCGCTGCCGAGGAACAGGAACACGACGAGGATAACGAGCGCGAAGGCCTGCACGAGCGTGACCTGGAGCTCCTCGACGCTCGCCTCCACAAAGCTCGTCAGGTCGTAGGCCACATCGTAGGTGACCCCGCCGGGCGCATTGGCCGTCAGCCGGCTGAGCGTCGCCTCCACCCCCTCGGCGATCGCCAGCGCATTGCCACCGGGCGACTGGTAGATGCCGATCAGGACCGTGGGCTGCCCATTGAAATCGGCGATCGCGTCGTAGTTCTTCGCGCCGAGCTCGACCTCGGCCACGTCGCGCACCCGCACGAAGGAGCCGTCCGGCTCGGCCCGGATGACGACCGCGCCAAACTCCTCCGGATCGGTCAAGCGCCCCTGGGTCACGAGGTTGAGCTGTAAGACCGGATCGTCGGTCAGCGGCTGGGCGCCGACGCGCCCGATCGCCGCCTGGACGTTCTGCGCCTGCAGCGCGGCGACGACGTCGCTCGGGGTGAGGCTGAGATTGGTCAGCCGGTCGATGTCGAGCGTGACGCGCATCGAGTAGTCGCGCGCGCCGATCACGCTCACATCGCCGATGCCGGGCACGCGCTTCAGCGAGTCGACGAGGTTGATGCTGGCATAGTTCGACAGGAAGAGCGCGTCGAACGCGTCCTCCTCGTCGTAGATCGCGATCAGCTGGAGCAGCGCCGCGGAGGACTTGCGCACGGTGACGCCGGTGGCGTTCACCTCGGACGGCAGCTGCGCGGTGGCCGCGCTCACGCGGTTCTGCACGTTGACCGTGGCGATGTCGGGGTCGGTGCCGACGGCGAAGGTGACGGTGAGCGAATAGCTCCCGTCGGCGCCGCTCGTCGACTTCATGTAGATCATGTCCTCGACGCCGACGACCTGCTGCTCGATCGGCTGGGCGACGGTCTGCTCCACCACTTCGGCGCCGGCGCCCGGATAGAAGGCGGTCACGTTCACCGTGGGCGGCACGATCTCCGGGAACTGCGCGACCGGCAGGCGGCCGAGCGCCACGAGCCCCGCGATCGTGATCACGATCGAGATGACGAGCGCCAGCCGCGGCCGGTCGATGAAGGTGCTGGAGAACACCGGCTCAGCCGCCCGAGGCCGCGCCCGAGCCCGCACTCGGGGCCATCGCTGCGTCCACCGTCACGCCGGGGCGCACCTTGTTGAGCCCCTCGGTGATCACCTGCTCGCCCTCCTCGAGGCCGGAGCGGATCACGCTGCGCCCGCGCGAGACATCGCCGATCTCGACGCGCCGCATCTCGACGGTCGAGTCGGCTCCGACCACCATCACGAAGGCGCCCACCTGATCGCGCCCCACCGCCTGCTGCGGCACGTTGAGCACCCGGTTCTCGGCATCCGCCTCGAGCTCGACACGCACCAGGCTGCCATCGAGCAGGAGCGCATCAGGATTGTCGAAGACCGCCCGGACGATCACCGTGTCGGTCCCGCGCGCCACCTCGGCGTCGATGAAGTCGATCTGGCCGGGTTGGTCATAGACCGTGCCGTTGGGCAGGATCAGCGAGACGGCCGTGGCGACATCGGCGTCGGTCCCCTCGGTCCGCTGGCGATAGTCGAGCAGGAGCGCGGTGGCGACCGGGAACTCGACCGACATCGGGTCGAGCCGAGTCAGCGTGGTGAGCGCGCCGCTCTCCGGCCCGAGAAAGGCGCCGATATCGAACTGGGTCAGACCCACCACCCCGTCGAAGGGCGCCGCGATCTCGGTATAGGCGACGTCGAGCTCGGCCCGGGCGAGCTGCCCCTCGAGCCGTTTGATCTCACCCTCGACCTTGCCGAGATTGGCGAGCGCGACATCGAGCTCGGACTGGGCCACCGTCTCGCGCTCGACGAGCTGCGCCTTGCGGTCCCGCTCGATCTCGGCGAGCCGCAGCTCGGCCTTGGCCGAGGCGATCGAGCCCTGGATCTGCTCGACGGTGGCCACGTAGGGGTCGTCCTCGATCCGGTAGAGGAGATCGCCCTCCGCAAGGATCGCGCCCTCCGTGAAGCCGATCTCCTCAAGAAATCCGGACACCCGGGCGCGGATCTCGATCTTCTGGACGGCGACGAGGCGGCCGGTGAAGCCTGCCCGCGGGCGCAGATCCGACATCTCGACCGGAGCGACCGTGACGGCCGGGGCCGCGCCCCCCTGCTGCGCCAGGCCCGGACCCGCGGCAAAGGCGATCAGGGCGGCCAAAAGCCCGGCGAATGCACGGGCAAGGGAGAAGCGGCGGTATCTCACGGCGGGCCTCGTCGTCGGTCGGATGCGGGAAAAGCGGTCCCGCACTCGGGTCAACCATCCATGTCCCGGCCGAAAAGGCCAGTGGTTTCTCTCGCACGCGTCGTCAGAGGCCGAGCGCCTCGAGCGTCGCCGGCCCCGCCACACCGTCCGGCGTGAGCCCCGCATCCTCCTGGAAGCTTCGCAACCCGCGGTCGGTGCCGGGGCCGAAGATGCCGTCGGGCGTGCCGACCGGATAGCCGAGATCGGCAAGCGCCTGCTGGAGCGCGCGCACATCCTCGCCTCGGAGCTGGGGCGAGGTCAGGCGGAGCGTGCGCGGCCCCGCGGCGGGCGGCGGCGCCGTCTCGTCGAGCACCTCGTCGGGCTCCGAGACGATCTCGTAGACCTGCTCGTCTTCGTAGATCGTGGCGCGATAGAGGACCCCGTCGCAGAGGAAGAGCGTCTCGCCATCCGACACGATGCGCTCGCACTCATTGTCGTCCGGCAGGGTGGCGACATAGACGAGCGTCGCGCCCGCAACCGCGGCGGTGAAGTACCAGCCCCAGCGCGGGTACCAGTAGTAGCTTCCCCAGCGCCAGTGCGGCGGCCGGTAGTAGGGCGGGCGGAACGCGGGCGGGCGCCATGCGGGCGGGCGCCAATAGGGCGGGCGCCAGCCCGGCGGACGCCCAGCGATCGGCGGCCTCGGGCGGACCGGCGGACGCACGCCCGGACGCCCCGGGCGGCCGGGCCGACCTCCGGGAGGACGGGCACCGGGAGGACGGGCACCGGGAGGACGGGCACCGGGAGGAC
>CAYORO010000034.1:0-12888 GCA_964406355.1 uncultured Limibaculum sp. | reverse complement strand
CCGGGAGGACGGGCACCGGGAGGACGGGCACCGGGAGGACGGGCACCGGGAGGACGGGCACCGGGCGGCCGCGCACCCGGGGGGCGGCCGCCGGGAGGACGCGTGCCGGGGCGGTTGGGGCGATCGGGGCGCCCCGCGACCGGGCGGTCGCCAGGACGGCCGGGCCGTGTTCCAGGCCGTGTTCCGGGCCGTGTTCCGGGCCGTGTTCCGGGCCGTGTGCCAGGGCGGGTACCGGGCCGCGTGCCAGGACGAGTGCCGGGCCGGCCCGGACGCGCGCCGGGTCGCGGCCGGCTGGCCGGGCGATGGCGCGTCTTGGCCCCGCGGGGGCGCGAGGCCGGTCGGCCGTGAAATCCGCCGCGGCGGCCGCCGGGACGGGCCTCGGCCTCGCCGATCTGCGGGTCGAGCGAGATCACGCTGCTGGGCGACGGCCCGAGCACGAAAACCGCAGCCGTCGCGAGCGCGAGGGTCAGTCTGGTCAGCATCCGCTGGAGCATCATTGCGCCGGCTCCTCGGTCACGCCTGCATCCTCCTCGTCGGTCTCGCTGTCGGCCGAGCCATCAGGCCCCGCCGTGCCCCGCACACCCCGGATCTCGGGCTCTGCGGCCGCCTCGAGCGCGGGGAAGCTGACAGGCAGATCGTCCTCCTCCGGCACGAACACGAACTGCTCCGGGTCAGTGTCTGGCTCGAGGTTCCAGTCGGTCGCATAGGCCCGGTATTGCGGCCAGCCCTGCTGATACGGATCGGTGCCGACGATCAACAGGGGCAGCGGGCGGTCGGGATCGGTCGAGATCCAGATCTGCCAGTCCTCGTCATAGCTCGTGAAGGCGAGATGATGCGCGCGCTCGCCCGCGACGAGCGTCGTGCCGACATAGGCCGAACCCTCGATATCGTCGGCAAACCGGTCGGGCAGCGACCGGCTCATGAGCGACCAGAGCGGCACCACATTCCCGCTGCGCTCCCGCACCGCGTCGACCAGCGCCTCGAAACCGCGGTCGAACCCGACCGACGCATAAAAGTTCTGGTCATGCGAGGCGACGGTGAACACCTCGCCATCATAATAATAGTCCCGCAGGGTGTCGCCACGCTCTGTCAGCGAGACGAACCCGACATCGCGCACCATGGTGTTGACGCCGCTCCTGAGGAAGGTGAGCTTCTCGCGGCCCTCGATCACCTGGTCGAAGCTCGCGAACCAGCGGAACGAGAAGGCCGGCTGGGCCGCCAGAAACTCGGCCGACGCCGTCATGAGCTCGATCGGGTCGGGGCCGGCATCGATCGCGGGCTCAACGGCGAGGGTGTCCTCGGCCGGTTCGGGCTCAGCCTCAGGCGCCTGCTGGGCGAAGGCGGGGGCTGGGGCAGAGAGCGCGAGCGCCATGAATGCACATCGCAATGTCAGGCGACGCATAGCCGAGTCTCCGTACTGCTTGGTTGACACCATACACGAGGCGAACCGGTGATTCACGCGCCGACTGGTGTCAAGGCCGTCGACATCGGACGATCGCCCCGAGATCGGATATACCTTGGGTCAACGGCCCGCACCGGCAGGCCGCGACCCGGCGAATGGGGAACATGTCGTGACGGATGAACGAGACGGGACGGAGATCGAGGACGGCCAGCAGCAAGCGACAGCGGCCGAGAACGCCGCAGTGGCGGCCGCGGCGCGGGCCGGGGTGGCGACGGGGGCTGGCGCAGGAGCGGGGGCGGCGCCGATCGACCTGGCGCTGCGCCTCGCCGCCTTGGCGCTTCTCATCTACTGGGCCGGGGTGCTGATCGCCCCCTTCGCCGCGATCCTGATCTGGTCGGCCATCCTGGCCGTCGCTCTGGCGCCGCTCCACCGCTGGCTGGCGGCCCGGCTCGGCGGGCGCATGGGTCTCGCAGCCGGCGTGATCACCGTGATCGGCCTCGCGATCGTGCTGGGGCCGGTCGCGGCCCTCGTCGCGAGCCTCACCGGCACGGCGCTCGGCCTGATGGCGGGCCTGCGTGACGGCACCCTCGCCGTGCCGCCTCCGCCGCCGGGCGCGCGCGAGCTGCCGCTCGTCGGCGAGCGGCTCCACCAGCTTTGGAGCGCGGCGGCGAACAATCTCTCGAGCTTCCTCGAGGCCCATGCCGATGCGATCATCGCCTGGATCAACCCGCTCGTCGGATCGATCATAGGCATCGGCGGCGGCGTTCTGGCCTTTGCCGTGGCGGTGGTGGTCGCAGGCTTCCTGTTTCGCCATGCGGTGGCCGGACAGCGCTTCCTCGACCGCTCGGCCGAGCGCATCGTCTCGGGCCGGGGCCGCGCCTTCGTGGCGATGTCCGGCGCCACCATCCGCAACGTCTCGCGCGGCGTTGTCGGCATCTCGGCACTGCAGGCGGTGCTGGTGGGGGCTGCGCTGATCGTCGCCGGGGTGCCGGCGGCGGGGCTCCTGACCGTCGGCGTCCTGCTGCTGGGCATCGTGCAGGTCGGGCCCGGGATCCTGCTGATCGGGATCCTGATCTGGAGCTGGTCGGCGATGGCGACGCTGCCGGCGCTCCTCCTCACGCTCTATCTCGTGCCGGTAGGCCTTCTCGACAACGTGCTCAAGCCCATCGTCATGGCCAAGGGGCTCGACACGCCGATGCTGGTGGTGCTCGTCGGGGTGATAGGAGGCACCCTCGCGCATGGGCTGATCGGCCTCTTCATCGGACCGATCGTGCTGGCGGTGGCCTACGACCTCCTGATCGCCTGGATCGGCGGCGCGCCCGATTCGGATGATTCGACCGCATGAGCCTGCCGCTGAGGCGCCAGCGGGGGCCGGCCGGGCAGATTTCATCGGTTTACTTTTGCGGCAAGATCATGGCGGCGCCACGACGCCGCAGCCCTGTTTCCGCGTCTGCATGCCGCAGATCGTTCGTTTCAAGACAACGCTAAGCGCTGAGGGCCACCGACTGCGCTCCAGATCGCTCGCAATCTCGTGATCTGAGCGAGATGTAAACGTTACCGGCGAACAGGCTGCGGTCGCGCGTCGCTCTCAGGGCGAAACGCTTTTTCTTGCACCCAAACCGTCAGGCTGGCATGACAAGCTCGGATCAATCGGGGGTTGTGCCTCGGCGATACCGGCGCGCCTTGCCGTTGAACCCGCCAGATCCTGGTGGTCGGCAGGTTCCCGGGCCGCAAACCGAGGCGCTTCCCCCGCCACACGCCAGCTTGGCGAAAGGGGACAGCGATGGGCACGCTCACCGGCGAGACAAAGACCTGGCACAAGGTCGTCATCGACTTCACGAGCGAGATGACGTTCACCGAGGCGCCGGAGACCTTCCGAGACTATCGCCTCGACGTCACCTTCACCAACCAGGACACCGGCGAGACTTTGGTTGTCCCAGGCTTCTTCGCCGCCGACGGCAACGCCGCCGAGACCGGCGCGACCAGCGGAGATGTCTGGCGGGTCAACTTCACGCCGCCGTCGGAGGGCGACTGGACCTACGAGGCGAGCTTCCGCACCGGCAACGACGTTGCGGCAAGCACCAACCCCAATGTCGGTTCACCGGCCGCGCTCGAGGGCGGCACGAGCGGCAGCTTTGCGGTCACGCCCACCGACAAGACCGGTGACGACTTCCGCGCCAAGGGCATGATCCTGCAGGACAAGGGCACCAATTATCTCCAGCACCAGGGCGACGGCGACTATTTCATCCGCGGCGGCCCCGGCGTGCCCGAGAACATGCTCGCCACCGAGGCGTTCGACAACACCGGCGGCGGGCGCCACGACTGGGCCGCACATGGAAACGACTATGGCGGCGACGGCGAGTATTGGGGCGACACGGCGCAGCAGCAGCAGCTCTCGAAGAACATCCTCGGCGCCGTGAACTATCTCGAGGAGCAGGGCCAGAACACGGTCTATCTGCTCACCAACACCATCAGCGGTGACGGCCAGGATGTCGGCCCCTGGGTCAACCCGGACATCTACAAAGTCGGCAAGAACAAAAACCTCGACACTGTCGGCAACGGCCTCGATGAGGACGACTTCTCGACCTACGACGTCTCCAAGCTCGCACAGTGGGCGATCCTCTTCGACCATATGGACGAGAAGGGCATCTACAAGAACGTGCTCTTCCAGGAGACCGAGAACGACCAGCTGCTGAACAACGGCACCGACGTCGCGGGCACCGTGCTGGATGCCGAGCGCCTGATCTATATGCGCGAGATCATCGCGCGGACCAGCCACAACCTGGCGATCCAGTGGAACCTCGGCGAGGAGAACACCAACACGGCCGCCGAGCGCCAGCAGATGGCCGAGTTCGTCAAGGCCGTCGATCCCTACGACCACCTCGTCGTGGTGCACACCTACCCGGGCGACCACAACAAGGTCTATGATCCGCTGCTCAACGTGCCGGAGTTCGACGGCCCGTCCTTCCAGACCGGCGCCGGCAACATCCGCCAGAAAACCGCGGAGTTCCGCGACAAGTCGGAGGCCTCGGGCGACCCTTGGGTGCTCGCCTGGGACGAGGACTCCAGCAACAACGCGATCATCGTCCCCTATCAGGGCTCGGCCGACGACACCAACGAGCAGACCCTGCGCGAGGGGCTCTGGGGCCACCTCACCGCCGGCGGTAGCGGCGTCAACTGGTATCTGAAACAGGGTGGCACCGGCCACTCCTTCGACCAGAACATCGATGACTGGAACGGCTTCCAGTCGCTCTGGGACTGGACCGCGGCGGCGACCGACTTCTTCAACACCTACATCCCGTTCTGGGAGATGGCCGAGGACGACGGCGCCACGGTGAACGGCAACGATTTCGTCATGTCGAAGCCCGGCGAATACTACGCGATCTATGCCGAGTACGGCCAGGCGGGTGATATCCGGCTCGACCTGTCGGGCCAGGGCGGCGAGACCTTCGACGTCTTCTGGTACAACCCGCGCGACGGCGGCCCGCTGATCGCCGACGGCCAGATCTCGGGCGGCGGCGTGCGCCAGATCGGCGGCGCGCCGACCGACGGGAACAAGGACTGGGCGCTGCTCGTGCGCAATGCCGATCTGCCCGACACGCCGCCCAGCATCCCGCCTTCGGACCTGCCGGACGACACCGGCGGCGGCAATCAGGGCGGCGGCAATCAGGGCAACGGGCTCGATGCGACCTTCAAGGTGATCGATCCCGACACCAATGGCGAGGTCATCGACCTGACCGATGGCGGCACCATTGATCTCGGCGCCCTCGGTCTCGACGGGCTGAGCATCCAGGCCGTGCCGGACGCCTCGGTCGGCAGCGTGCAGTTCTGGTTGGACGGCAATCTCGTGCAGACGGAGAACACCCCGCCCTACGCGCTCTTCGGCGACAGTGGCGGCGATTTCGCCTCCGGCACCATCGCCCCCGGCCAGCACACCCTCACGGCGGAATACTATGGCGGCAGCGGCGGCAACGGCCAGAAGCTCGGCGAGCAGACGGTCAGCTTCACGGTTGTCGAGGGTAACGGCGGCAGCGGCAGTGGCGGCGGCACAGGCAACACGCCGCCCCCGGACAATGATGATCCGGTCGATGTGGGCGAGGGCGTGTTCATCGGCCAGGACGGCACTGTCGTCATCGAGGCGGAGTCGGCCGAAGCCGTCGGCCACTGGCGCCAGGTCTCGATGGACGGAGCGACCGGCCTCCTGTGGGATGCGCCGAGCAGCAGCTACAACCGCGTCCCCGATGGCCAGACGCTGAGCTACGAGTTCGTGGTCGACGAGAGCGGCAACTACTCCTTCGCGACCCGCGCGGGCCGCATGTTCTCGACGATGAACAACAGCGACCGCTACGAGGGCGGTAACCCCAACAACAAGCAACGTACCGACACCGGCAACGACGCCTATATCGCGGTGATCAACGCCGAGACCGGCGAGGTGGTGCAGGCGCCGACCAAGCTCTTCGTCGGCCTCGGCGGCGCCGATCGGGACTTCAAGTGGGGCACGACGTTCGACCAGAACCACAACAAGTACCAGGCCAAGTTCGACCTGGAGCAGGACGTGCTCTATCGTCTGGAGATCAGCGGCCGGTCCGACGGGTATGTGCTCGACAAGGTCACGCTCAACAATGGCGGGGCGCTGCGCGACGACAATGCCGAGGAATCGCCGCGGGGCACGGTCGATGACGGCACGCCACCGCCGCCGCCCCCTCCGCCGACCAACACCGCGCCGAACGCCCGCAACGACAGCGTCACCACTGAGGAGAACGATCCGGTCTCCATCGCGGTGCTCGGCAACGACACCGATGCGGACGGCGACACGCTCGACATCACCCGGCTCGACGATCCGTCGAACGGCGAGGTCAGGCTGCTGGACGACGGCCGCGTGGTCTACACGCCCGATAACGGGTTCTCGGGCGAGGACAGCTTCACCTACCAGGTGAGCGACGGCGAGGGCGGCACCGACACGGCCCGCGTCGACGTCACCGTCACGCCGCTGCCCGAGCCGCCGGCCGATGAGCCGACGCCGCCCAACCCGGTGGACAACTCCGATCTCAACCCGGATTTCCTCGACAATCTCGTCGCCGAGGCCGGGCAGATCGTTCTGCACTTCGATGGCGACATCAACGACCGCGACGATATCGCCGCCCTTCCGGTCGCCGCGGCGCTGCTAAAGGCGGCCGGTCTCGAAGATCGCACGACGATCTTCTACAATAACAACATCCAAGAAGGGAACAATTCGGGGCAGGTGCAGGACATGCGCGAAAGCGCGGCCTATGCGGAGAGCCTCGGCTTCAAGACCTACGACTACACCGCCGACCAGGATGGCGCGACCGAGGCGCTGATCGCGATCTTCGACTCGGGCGACCCGGTGCTCTCGGTCGAGGGCGGCCCCATGCAGGCCGTCGCCGCCGGCCTGATGGGGATGGATCAGGGCAAGCTCGCCAACATCACGCTGCTCTCGCACAGCTCCTGGAACGAGAACCGCGGCACCCTGCTCGGCTCCAGTGAGCCCTGGTCCAAGCTCAAGAGCGAGTACCCGGATGTCACCTTCATCGACATCGGCGACCAGAACAAGGGCAACAACAACGGCGACGGCTTCAACAGCAACAAGTGGTCGTGGCTCGACAACACCAATGACCCGGCGCTGACCGATCTGCGCGAGGCGATGCTGAACGCCGGGGCGAACTCGTCGCGCCCCTACTACAACGATCCGTCCGATGCCGGCATGGTGTTCTACGCGCTGACCGGCAATCAGAACGCCGACCCGGACGACGCGAAGGCATTCTTCAAGGCCTATCCGCTGCCGGGCTCCACGGGTGGCGGCACCCCGCCGGCCGACGACCCGGCCCCGGGCGAGGCGAGCCTGCGCGTCTTCCTCGCCGAGGCCGATGGCGGGATGATCGACCCGGCCAACGACTATGAGCTGACCGGGGGCATGGAGATCCCGGCCGACATGGTCATGGGCAAGCAGATGACGCTCTACGCCGTCCCGGCCGATGGCTCGGCGACGATCGAGAGCGTCGAGATGTCGATCCCCGGCATGAAGACCCAGACCGAGAACCACGAGCCCTACGCGCTCTATGGCGACAACAAGGGTCAGCTCATCACGGGCGGGTCGTTCAAGCCCGGCACCCACACGCTGATGATGACCCTCTATGCCGAGAATGGAAAGAAATCCATGATCGGCACCCAGGAGCTCAGCTTCACCGTGCTGGAGCCCGCCGATGTGCCCGCGCCGGATCTGCCGCCGGTCGCGGTCGGCGAGCAGGTAAGCGTGGCCGAGGACGGGTCGGTCGATGTCAATCTCCTCGCCAATGGCGACATCGATCCGGAGGGCACCGCGCTCACGGTCGACATCCTCGACGGCCCGGACAATGGCGAGATCTCGCTCACCAACGGCACGTTGAGCTACGCCCCGGCCGACGATTTCTCGGGCAGCGACATCGTGAGCTACCGCGTCCTCGATGCGGGCGGGAAGGCCAGCCAGCCGGTCGATGTGGCGATCACCGTGACGCCGGTGAACGACGCGCCGGTGGTGTCCGACGCGACCCGCACGATCGACGAAGACACCAGCCTCACCATCGCCGCCTCGGCGCTCGCGACCGATATCGACAGCTCGGGCCTCGTGTTCACCGAGGTGGACGGCATCGAGAACGGCACGGTCGAGCTTCTGAACGGCGGCACGCGCCTGCGCTACACGCCGGCGCCGGACTATTTCGGCACCGAGACGCTGGAGGTGACCGTCTCCGACGGCTCCGCGGAGGACACGGGCACCCTGACGGTCGTCGTGGAGGACGTGGTCGACCAGCCCGACCCGCCGGCCGAGCCGCCGAGCAACCCGGGCATGCCGGAGTTCCAGTTCTTCTTCGCCGACACCGACAGCGAGACGGATATGATGCCGCTCTCCGACGACATGGTGGTGTCGCTCGCCGACATCTCCGGCCAGCCGGTGACGATCTATGCCACGACCGACGACGACGAGTTCACCGGCAGCGTCAAGCTCAGCCTCAACGGCGGCAAGGCGCAGCTCGAGAAACACGATCCCTACGCGCTGTTCGGCGATGACACCAATGGCGACTTCTTCGACGGCACGGACTTCGAGCCCGGCAGCTACAATCTCAGCTACGAGGTGTTCGCGCTCGACGACGGGACCCAGAAGCTCGGCGAGGGGGAGATGAGCTTCACCGTGGTCGATGCGCCGTCGATGGATATCGGCTTCTACACGACCAACAAGTCCAAGGACACCAAGGTGGCATCCCTCTCCGACGGTGCCACGCTCGATGCCGATCTGCTCGACGGCCACGGGCCGCTCTCCATCGGCATGGTCCTGACCGACGACTCGCTGAAGATCGGCTCGGTGATCATGACGCTGAACGACGACCACACGCAGACCGAGAACCTCGCGCCCTACGCGCTGTTCGGCAACAACGGAGACAACTACCACGGTGGCCAGATCTTCGACGAGGGCGACAACACCCTGGTGATGGAGATCTACGAAGGCCGCAACGGCAGCGGCGCCCTGATCGAGGAGGTCACGATCGACTTCACCCTCGTCTGAGGCTTCGGCCACCTCTGTCGAGGTGCGTCGGAGGCGGTCCCCTGCCGGGGACCGCCGCGTGACGGATCAGAGGATGAAGATCAGGTAGATCGCGCCCCAGATCACCAGCGCGCTCAGCAACAGGATCCCGTTGGTCGGCACGCGCGCCAGCACCCGACGGGCGAAGGTGTTCTTGGGCTTGTAGGGGGCATCGCCTGCGACGGCGACGGGCAGCTTGTCACGCTGCAAGCTCTGCGTCGCCCGGCGACCTGCCGCGCCCACCCGGTCGGCCGCAGCCGACGCGCCCTTGCGCACGGTGCCCCATGCGGAAGTGAGCGTCTCGCGCGCGCGATCGGCCAGGCCTGCACTGGTCTCCGCAGGCGCGGCTTCGGGGGTCACGGGTTTCTCAGTCTGTTCGGTGTTCATGGCTGCCCTCAAGTCGGTCGCAGAACGGACATGACGTCGCGAAGCGCCGTCTTGACCCGCAAGGTGAAGAAGCCGAGTTCGGCGATGTGGCTCGGGACGATCAGCGAGCCGGGCTCGCCATCGGCGATCAGCAGCGGGTTCATCGAGGCCGCGTTGCCGAGGCTCGCCATCAGGCGCGACCACACGACCTGCAGGCCCTCCCGCTCGATCACGTCGGCGAAATCGGCCTCGAGCCCGCCCAGCAGCATCGCATAGGAGTAGAGCCGCCCCTTGGTGTTGAAGAAGAGCGTCTGGCCGTCCTCGCCGGGCAGGCGCCCTGCGGCGATCCGCTCGACATGCTCGACCAGCAGGTTGGCGCGCGAGGAGATATCCGCCTCGATCCGGGCGAGCGCGGCGAAGAGGTTGTCCGGCCGCGGATCGAACACCGCCTCGCCGGCGGCGACGCGCGCGTTGTAGGCGCGCAGCGACCGTGCCGCCGAGAGATACTGCTCTTCGCTGGTGATCGTCGGCGTCCAGGTGGTGTCGAAGTCGAAGATCCACACATCGCCGGGGAAGCGCAGGAGGCCGGCCGCGCTGTCGAGATCGGGGTCCACGGCGGTCGAGCCGCGGCTGCGGCCGAGCACATCGGCGAACTCATAGGCGAAGCGGCTGACCCCGTAGATCATGCCCTGCTGATACTGCTGCATGTTGACCAGCCAGTGCCCGGGCATGAAGAACGGCTCATTCGAGACCCAGGGATGGACCTCCGCCTCCCGCTCGATCAGGGCGACCGCCATATCGATGCTCTCGAGACCGCCCTCGGTTTTCACGGCCGGCGCATAGCTCAGCTCGTCATCGATCCGCTCGGTCGCGAGGAAGGCGAAAAAAACGACGATGCCCGCAAGGTTGACGGCCACCAGCATCCCCGTCAGCACCCGTCGGCCGATGCTTGCCGCCTTGGCGAGCACGACCCCCATCTGGTCCATGGCCGAGGCGCGGCCCACTGCGTCGCTCATACTCTCTCCCTCCTCAGGCTGCTCTGTCGCGCGGTTTTGGAGCGGCTGCCACGACGGCCGTGTCGACACGTCGGAACCGCTCCTCGATCTGGGTCACGGCACGGGCGTGCCACAGGCGTCGCCGCAGCAACGCGGCAGCGTCGCGACGGTCGTGACGCCCATTGGCGGCTCTGCCGGCCGGGTCCCGCCCCATGGCCCCGCGGTCTGCTTTCATCTCGCGCTCCGGTGTCAATGGCGATCTCCGACTCTCCCGGACTGTCGGAGACTTTGACGCAGCAGCGCCGGGTTTCATCCCCACCTTTGAAAAATCTTTCCGAAACGACTGCCTCGGATGGTTGACGAAATATTTTGCCGCCGGTCGGGATGATCAAGCCGCCGCAAGCGTCCAAATCATGAATGCAGGCGCAACGGCGAGGAGATCCGGGGGACATGCGTGGCGTCGAACAGCGGGGGACGGTCGGCGGAGCTCGCCGCGGAGATCCCGCGGCTCAGGCGATTCGCCAGGCTCCTCACCCGCGGCGACACGGCCCAGGCCGACGATCTGGTGCAGGAGACGCTGCTGCGCGCGCTCCGCTCGATCGAGAGCTTTCGCGAGGAGGCGGGCCTCGGCACCTGGATGACGACGATCATGCTCAACATCCACCGCTCGGAGCACCGCCGGCAGGCGCGCAGATCGGCCGAGCCGGAGGAGGCCGCGCCCGAGCCCTCGGAACCGGCACGCCAGGAGCAGCGGATCGAGGTGCGCGACACGCTGGCCGCGCTCGGCGCGCTGCCGGAGGAGCAGCGGCTCGCCATCGCACTCGTCTCGGTTCAGGACATGAGCTACGCCGAGGCCGCCCGCACGCTCGGGATCAAGCTCGGCACGCTGATGTCGCGGATCTCGCGGGGACGCGCCGCGATGCGCGCCCGGCTCGAGGGCGGCAAATCCGATTGAGCATGGGCCGCCAGTCGCCGGACAGGAGGGCGAGGGGATGAAGGAGATCGACCACGGCGTCGTCGACAGCGCGATGCTGGCCGCGTACTGCGACGGCCAGCTCGGCGAACGGGAGGCCGCGCGTGTCGAGCAGGCGCTGCTTGAGCGTCCGGAGCTCCGGGCCGAGCTCACTCAGATCGCGGCCGACCGGCGACTGCTGATCGACGCGCTCTCGGCGAGCGAGGCGGACGAGGCGCCGGATCCCGCGATCGCCGCGCTCGCCGACCGGCTCGACCGACAGCTCAAGATCCAGAGCGCGCGACGCATGGGGCTGCGCGGGGGCGCCGTGGTGGCAGGGCTGGTGATCATCGGCATCGCAGGCTGGGTCGGGCATGCGGCGGTCACCGGCACGCCGATGTTCGCGCGGCGCTTTGTCGATCCGGACGAGATGGCCGCTCGGGTTCCGGGCTTCGTGGCCGACGCGGCCGGCGCCCATGCGATCTTCGCCGACGACACCGTCCACCCGGTCGAGTTCGAAGCGGCCGACGAGGCGGTGATGCGCGGCTGGTTCGAGACACATCTTGGTGAGGGCGCGGTGATCCCGGAGCTCGACGCGCTCGGCTTCGGGCTCGTCGGTGGCCGGCTGCTCGCGGATGCCGACGGGGCGATGGCGCAGCTCGTCTACGAAAACGGCAAGGGCGACCGGGTGAGCCTCGTCTTCGGGCCCCGCCCGGTTCCCGGAGGCACCGATCTCAAGCTTGTCCATGTCGGAAAGCGCTATGCGAGCTATTGGCGCGAGGGGAATTTCGCCTGGGCAGTGGTCGAGGACAGTCCGGGTGCCGATATCAGCGCTGTGGCGACCCATGTCGCCGAACTGATCAGTGCGACGCAGCCCTGAGACCCGCCGGACCGCGCGGCCTCGGGAGACCAAGACCAGGAGTGGTGATGCACAAGAGGGAGAGCGAGACGACCATGGACGGCAAGCCCGCCGACAGTTGGGCGCATATGGCCGGCTCGGAAGTCCGGCGCGTGCGCAAGCGGCTCTCGGCCGGCCTGCTGATCGCGATCCCCGCGCTGGTCACGTTCTGGGTCATCGAGGTGACGCTCGAGGTGCTGGTGGCCTCGGGCGAGCCGCTCGCGCGCATCCTCTCGGGCTTTGTCGGGCCGATCTCGCCCTGGCTCTCCGATCTTCTCGTCAGCGACAGCCTGCGCTGGGTGGTGGCGATCTCGCTGATGCTGGCGCTCCTCTACTTCCTCGGCGCCCTGGCCACCCGGATCACCGGGCGTCGGCTGCTCGACCGGCTCGAGGCGCAGGTGTTGGCGATCCCGGGGATCGATATCGTCTACGGCGCGGTGCGCGACCTGATCACCTCGGTGAAGACCGACAGCTTCGAGGGCAGCCGCGTGGTGCTGATCGAGTTCCCCGGCCCGCATATGCGCACGATCGGCTTCGTGACGCGGCATCTGCGCGACGCCGGCACCGGCCGCCCGCTCGCCGCGGTCTATGTGCCGACAACGCCGAACCCGACCTCCGGCTATATCGAGATCGTGCCATCGGACCGGCTGATCTATCTCGACTGGACGCCTCAGGAGGCGATGCGGTTCGTGGTGTCGGGCG
>CAYORO010000033.1:0-20684 GCA_964406355.1 uncultured Limibaculum sp. | reverse complement strand
GCTCCAGGACTGCGCGCGGGCCCACGAGATTGTCGAGACCGGGCAGCGTGCCGGCGCGGTTGTCCTCGCGATCGACGGCAACGGCGACGGCAACGGCGACGGCGGCAGCGGCGGATGATGCCCGGCGCTCAGCGCAGCGCCTGCTCGGCCAGTCGGGCATAGTGCGGCATGGCAGGCGCAACCATCCGCTCGACCTCCGGCTCATAGGCGGCCGGCGCGTCCTCGGGCGGCGTGAAGCCGTTCGAGGCGTTGACCGTGGTGTACCAGTGCGCCGCCCAGACACCATCTGTCGCGCGCGGCCCGGGCGCCCAGGCGAGCATGGCTGGGTCGAAGGCGATCGCGAGCGCCGTGCAGAGCGCGGCGAGCGTCTCGCGCGGCGCGCGGCGGATATCCGTGGCGTCGATCACAGGTGGAGGGCCGCCGAGCATGGCCGTCGCCGCATCGAACAGCTCCGACTGCCGCTCGATGCCGAGATCGGCGAGGTCGAAGCGCTCCCGCTTCGCGGCATAGCTCGCGGCCACCTCGCGCGGGTCGCGGATCAGGAAGGCGACCGCCGCGCCCTCCATCCAGGAGAGCGCGATGGGCGGCACCATATGATGCGTCATGTGCTTCTCGTAGCGGATCCGGCCCGGGAGGACGGCCTCGCCGCAGGCGCGCGCGACCTTCCGCCAGTCGGTCTCGTGGACCGCGAGGATCTCCTCGCGCATCGGGTGCGGGCTGCCGGTCAGGTGGAGATACGCGCCATAGAACGGCTCGTCGACGACATCGGTGTCGGCCCGGTTGCCGAAGCTGCGCATCAGCGCCGTGGAGAGGTTGCGGGGCCCCGACCACATCACGATGCGCATCAGGCACCTCCCGTATCGGCCCGGATGAGGTCGCGATAGAGCGCGCTCAGGCGCCGCGTGACCGGGCCTCCGGGCCCCGCGCCGATGCGCTTGCCGTCGATCTCGGCGACCGGCGTCAGCCCGCCGAAGCTGCCGGTCAGGAACGCCTCGTCTGCCCCGTAGGTGTCGAAGAGGGAGTAGTTTCGCTCGAAGACCGGGATCGCGTTCTCACGACAGAGCCGGATGATGTTTGCCCGCGTGACCCCGTTCATGCAGTAATCACCTGTCGAGGTCCAGACCTCGCCCTTGCGGATGATGAAGAAGTTGCAGGCATTGGTGGTGTTCACAAAGCCATGCGGGTCGAGCATCAGGCCCTCATCGGCGCCGGCCTGCTCGGCCTGCAAGCAGGCGAGCACGCAGTTGAGCTTGGAGTGGCTGTTGTACTTGGCGTCCTGGCTCATCGGCAGGCCCCGGACCTGGGGCACGGTGGCCAGCCGCACGCCACGGTCCCAGACCGCGCCCGACGGGGTGGAGTGCTCGATGATGATCACCACCGTCGGCCCGCTCCGCGACAGCGAGGGATGCTGGAACGGCCGGATCTTGATCCCCCGCGTCACCATCATCCGGCAATGTGCGTCGGTCGTCATGCCATTGGCCTCGGCGGTCCGCGTGAGGGCGTCCAGCACCCCGGCGCGGTCCATCCCGATATCGATCGAGACCGCGTGCAGGCTCTCGAACAGCCGGTCCATATGCGCGTCGAAGAAGGCCCATCTGCCGTTGTGGAGCCGCATGCCCTCCCACATCCCGTCGCCGAGCAGGAAGCCGGAATCGTAGACCGAGACCTTGGCCTCGGTCCGCGGCAGGAGCTCACCGTTGACGTAGATCAGGATGTCGCGGTTGCGCACATCCTCGGCGGCGTCATGGGTGGTGGGGCGCTCGGCCTCGCGGCTGCTCATGGGATCGCTCCATCGTTGAGGGAGGGGGCACGGGCTGTGACGGGGCCGCTCATCGCCGCAGCGAGCCAGTGGGGCGGCGCGCCGTCCGCCATGCCGGTCACGGCCGCCTCGGCGCAGCGGGCGAGGCTGCCGAAGCGCACCTCGCGGCCCGAGAGCCCGGGCGCGTAATGGGCGTATTTGCCCGAATTGGTCATCAGCACGCGGGCGCCGGGCGGGAAGACGGGCTCGGTGATCGAGCACCAGCAGAGATCGGGGATCACCTGCACGCCCGCGGCCTCGAGCCGCGCGAGAAGGCCCTCGTCGGCGGCCACGGCGCGCACCGCCCGGCCGATGGTGACGATCATGGCCGTCTGCGGGTGGCAGCCGCGGCCGGCGAGCCGATCGGCCAGGCGGCGGCACTCTTCGAGCGAGGCGTGCGGGCTGCCGATGGCGACGAGATCCACACGGCCCCCGGTCGGGGTGAAGCGCCGCCAGACCTCGGCGAGCTCCGCCGGGCCGATTTGCCGACGGTCCGCCTCCGGCGCTGTCGCGTGCTCGGCCTCCGGCGTGTGCCCGGCGATGTGCAGCATCGGGGCGGCAGACGTGGTCCCGAAGGCCGCGCAGAGCGCCTTGAGATCGTCCGGCGTCGGGGAGGTCGCCTCGAGCCCGATGAGGAGCGGGATCCGGTCGGGCGAGAGCCAGCCGGCAAGCCACCCGACCATCGGCCAGAACGCATCGTCGATCCCCGGCGGCGCCGTCACCTCGATCACCCGGCGGGCGAGCCGGTTCTGTGCGAGATAGACACCGCTTCGCGGCGCCCGGCCCGTCAGCGCGATGCAGAGGTCGAGATAGTCCGGGTGCTTCAGCGTCCGCGCGCCGAGCACGCTGTTGGCGTAGATGACGGCGTTGGACTCCGACCAGCCGATCCTCTCGTCCCGCGCAGGCGCCTCGTCGAGAAGGTAGGGGGCGCAGGTGAAGGTCGGCGCCGCGCCCATCCGCACATAGGCCTCGGCGAGCCGGCGGGCCTGGCCCCCGAACTCCGGCGGGACCCCGGAGCGCTGCCAGTTGTCATAGTCGATGGAGATCGCGTTGATCGTCGTCGGCACACAGACGCGCGCGCCGAGATCGGCCATCCTCTCGGCAAAGATCAGATTGGCCGGGCTGTGCAGGATGCAGCCGTCGATATGGCCGCGCGTCACGTCGATGAGATCGGGGGCCCCTTGAGCGGCCGCCATCGCGCAGAGGATCTCCATCGCGAGCTGCGGTGCTCGGCCTGCTTCGCCCGCAAGCAGCCCGCGGTCGACAGCCGAGAGGGTGAGCGCGTCGGTCGCCAGCGGCTCGACGCCGATGTCGAGGCCGGGCGCCACCAGGCGGTCCCCGGTGAGCCGCGCGCTCGGCGCCGCGGCGAGGGCGGCGAAGGGCGCGGGCGCGAGCCGCAGGACCGGCACCACCCGACCGAACATCTTTGCCGCCACCAGGGCGCCGAGCGTCAGCACCTCCTCCTCCTCGCGAAAGACGAGCGCCGCCGGGGCATGGCCGTTGAGCGCGAGCTCGAGCAGCACCCCGCTGCCGCTGCAGGACCCGCGCGAGGTGGGCATTACCACGATCCGGCCGGCGAGGCTCTCGCCGCATCGCGGGTGGTGGGCGTCGATGATCCGGCCCGTCGCCGGATCGACGCCGCCCCAGAAGCTCAGCCCGTCCTCGAGGGCGAGGACCTCGCCCTCGGCATCGCCGGACGAGATGGCCAAGGCTGCCGGTCCGCCGGTCTCGGCTGGCATTGTCCTGCACCTCCCCGCCCTGCCTGCTCCGGCTTGCCGTCGCCGCGGCGACGCGCCCCGCACTGGCCCTCTGCCGGAGAAAAGAATGGAAGCAGCATGGCCATTCGAGTAGCGTCAGGTGCTGCAAATACACGATAATCAGCAGGGGCCCCAATGAACAACACTCTTTCTGGCGTGCTGGCCTTGGCCGGCATCCTCGTGCTCGGGACGGCGGGACAGACGCTGGCCGACACCCTCGACGACGTGATCGATCGCGGCACGCTGCGCTGCGGCGTGGTGCTGGATTTCCCGCCGATCGGCTTTCGCGACGCCAACAACGAGCCGGCCGGGTTCGATGTCGAGTACTGCGCGGATCTCGCCACGGCGCTCGAGGTGGATCACGAGATCCTGCCGCTCACCTGGGCCGAGCGCCTGCCGGTGATCGTGACGGGCCGCGCCGATGTGGTGTTCGGGGCCACCTCCGACACGCTGGCGCGCGCCAAGACGGTGGGCTTCACGATCCCCTACGCGATCTACTACGCGCAGGGCGTGGTGCACAGCGACAGCGGGATCACGAGCTTCGAGGACATCCGCGGCAAGCGCGTGGCGGCCGCCGTCGGCACGGTGCCGGAGCAGGAGTGGCTGAAGATCGCCGCCGAATGGGGCGAGGAGAACCTCTACCAGGGCTATCAGTCGGAGAACGAGGTGTTCCTCGCCGTCGCCCAGGGCAAGGCGGATATCGGCATCACCACCAACACCGCCGTGAAGCCGATCACCGAGCAATACGACACCGTGCTGCCCGGCCCGCGGATGCCGTGGACCACCGACTACACCTCGGTGGTGGCGAAGCGCACCGATGTGAGCTGGCTCAACTACCTCAACCTCTTCGTCACGCACCAGGTCCGGTCGGGGCGCTATCAGGAGCTCTGGAGCAAGTATGTGGGCGGCGAGGCGCCCGAGCTGCGCATTCCCGGCGTGATGTACTGACACCGACAAGCCCTGCCCCGCCCCGGTGTCTTTCTCGGGGCGGCAAAGGCTGAGCGATGTTCGACTACAACTTCCATTGGCGACCGGTCTGGCGGAGCCTGCCGGAGCTGCTCGAGGCCGGGCTCGTCACGCTCCAGGTGGCCTCGCTCTCGCTGGTCATCGGGATCGTCGTCGGGCTCGCCCTGGCGCTCGCGCGGCTGCATCTGCGCGGGCCGCTCCGCTGGGCCGCCACCGCCTGGGTCGAGATCGCGCGCAACACGCCCGCGCTCTTCCAGCTCTTCTTCTTCGGGTTCGGGATGGGCGCCTGGGGGATCCATCTCTCGCCGTTCCTGATCGTGCTGGCGGGGCTCAGCTTCAACAATGCGGGCTATCTCGCCGAGAACTTCCGCGGCGGGTTCCAGGCGGTGCCGGACACCCAGATCCGCGCGGCGCGCAGCCTCGGCATGACCGCCTGGCAGGCCTATACCCGCATCGTGATCCCGCAGGTCTTCCGCATCGTCTATTTCCCGCTGACCAACCAGATGGTCTGGGCCGTGCTGATGAGCTCGCTCGGCATGCTTGTCGGGTTCCGCGAACTCTCCGGCGAAACGCAGTTCTTCGCGAGCCGCACCTACCGGATCTTCGAATATTTCGCCGTGACGGCCATCATCTACTACGTGATCGTCAAGATCATCCTCGGAGCCTCGCGCCTCTTGGCGTGGCGGCTGTTCCGGTACTGAGGGGCGTCCATGGAGCCGGCGATCACCTTCTTCTCGGGCTTCCGCGTGGCGGATCTCTGGTTCATGGCCGAGGCGGCAGGGCGGACGCTGCTGATCTCCGCGGTCTCGATCACGCTGGGAAGCCTCCTTGGCCTCGTCTTCGGCTGGCTGCTCTATGAGGGGCGGCTGGTGGCGGCACTCACGCTCAACCCGCTGCTCGACGTCTTTCGCTCGGTGCCGCTGATCATCCAGCTCGTGCTCTTCTACAATTTCGCGCCGATCGCCGGGCTCTCGCTCGACCCCTTCGCCTCTGGCACGGTGGTGCTAACGATCTACACCGCCGCACTGGTGGCGAGCGTCGCGCGCGGCGGGATCGCGGCGGTCGGCCAGCCGATGCGCCGGGCCGCCCGGTCGCTCGGCATGAGCTACTGGCAGGACATGCGCTATGTGGTGTTGCCGATCGGCGGGCGGGCGGTGTTCCCCTCCTGGGTCGGGGTGGCGCTCGGCGTGATGAAGGACAGCGCCCTCGTCTCGGTGCTCGGCTATGTCGAGCTCCTGAAGGCGAGCCAGATCCTCATCACGCGCACCCAGGAGCCGTTCCTGATCCTCGCGCTCGCCGGCGCCTTCTACTTCGCGCTGTCCTATCCGATCTCGCGCTATTCGGCGCGGCTCGAAGAGAGGTGGGCCCAATGATCGAGATCCGCGGACTGCACAAGTATTTCGGCGAGCTGCACGTGCTGCGGGGCATCGATCTCGACGTGCACAACGGCGAGGTGCTGTCGGTGATCGGCGCCTCGGGCTCGGGCAAGTCGACGCTGCTCTATTGTATCAACGGGCTCGAGCCGATCCAGCAGGGGCGGATCGAGGTGGACGGCACCGACGTCCATGCCCGCGGCACCGATCTCAACTCGCTGCGCCAGAAGCTCGGCATGGTGTTCCAGCAGTGGAACAGCTTTCCGCACCTGACCGCGCTCGAGAATGTCGCGCTGGCGCCGCGCATCGTGCGCGGGCTGTCCCGGGCCGAGGCCCGCGCGGTGGCCGAGCGCCAGCTCACCCATGTGGGTCTCGCCGACAAGCTCGAGGTCTATCCGAAATCGCTCTCGGGCGGGCAGCAGCAGCGGCTCGCGATCGCCCGGGCGCTGGCGATGGAGCCGCGCTACATGCTGTTCGACGAGGCGACCTCGGCGCTCGACCCCGAGCTCGTCGGCGAGGTGCTCGACACCATGCGCCTGCTGGCCGAGGAGGGGATGACGATGATCTGCGTCACCCACGAGATGGGCTTTGCCCGCGACGTGTCCGACCGCGTGGCCTTCTTCCACCAGGGCGTGATTGAGGAGATCGGCGCCCCGGACGAGATCTTCGGCGCGCCAAGATCCGAGCATCTGGCGAAGTTCCTCGCCAAGATCCGCTGAGGGGCGGGCATGCGCAGCGCACGGGTGCTCCATGTCGTCTCGGCCCATGCGGAGGGCGAGGGCGGCGACGTGATCGTCGGCGGGGCGGCGCCGCCGCCCGGCGAGACGCTCTGGGACCAGCGCCGCTGGATCGCCGAGGACGGGGCCTTGCGCGACTTCGTGCTCAACGAGCCGCGGGGCGGTGTCTTCCGCCATGTCAATCTGCTCGTGCCGCCGAAGCACCCCGAGGCGCAGGCGGGCTTCATCATCATGGAGCCCGAGGACACGCCACCGATGTCCGGATCCAACTCGATCTGCGTCGCCACCGTGCTGCTCGACACCGGGATCGTCGCGATGCAGGAGCCGGTCACCGAGATGGTGCTCGAGGCGCCGGGCGGGCTCGTGCGGGTGCGGGCGGACTGCCGGGCGGGCAAGGCCGAGCGGATCAGCGTGGAGAACCTGCCCTCCTTCGCAGCGCGGGTCGGCGCGGCGCTCGAGGTCGAGGGGCTCGGCACGCTCAGCGTCGACACCGCCTATGGCGGGGACAGCTTCGTCGTGGTCGACGCAGGGGCGCTCGGGCTGGCACTCGGGCGGGACGAGGCGCGCGACCTCGCCGAGCTCGGCGTGCGCATCACCGCGGCCGCCAATGCGCAGATCGCCTTCGAGCATCCCGAGCGGCCCGACTGGCGACACCATTCCTTCTGCCTCTTCGCCGGCCCGATCGAGCGGTCCGGGTCCGCGCTCCGGGCGAAATCCGTGGTCTCGGTGCGCCCGGGCAAGATCGACCGCTCGCCGACGGGCACCGCCGTCTCGGCACGCATGGCGCTGCTGCACGCCTCGGGGGGCATGCGCGAGGGCGAGAGCTTCACGGGCGTCTCGATCATCGGGTCGGAGTTCGAGGGGCGCATCCTCGGCACCACCACGGTCGGCGGGCGCCCGGCGATCCGGCCCCAGATCAGCGGGCGGGCCTGGATCACCGGCACGCACCAGCAGATGCTCGACCCCGCCGATCCCTGGCCCGCCGGGTATCGCCTCTCCGACACCTGGCCGCGCTACGGCTGACCGGGCATCGCCAGGGATCGCCCTATGGCGAGCGCAGGCCGCGCATCGATTTCTGCATCGCGATGATCAGCGCGTCGCGCCGTGCCGCGAGATCCTGAGGCGTGGCGCCGCCCGCCTCGTCATGAACCCCCCGGACGATCGTCTCGATCACCTCGTCGGTGAGGTGGACCTCGCCGAGCCCGTCCCACCAGCGATCGAACGTCTCGCGAAAATGGTCGCAGAAGGCCTGCAGACCACCGTCGCCCGCCCCCAGGTGGAAGAGCATCGTCGGCCCCATGGCCGCCCATCGCAGGCCCGGGCCCGCCCACATGGCCTTGTCCACATCCTCGACGCTGGCGACGCCCTCGACCACCATGTGGATCGCCTCGCGCCAGACGGCCGCCTGAAGCCGGTTGGCGACATGGCCGGGCATCCCCTTGTGCAGGCGGATCGTGACCTTGCCGATGTCCTCGTAGAAAGCCCGGGCGCGGGCCATGACATCCTCGTCGGTCTCCGGGCCCGCGGTCATCTCGACCAGCGGGATCAGATGCGGCGGGTTGAACGGGTGGCCGAGGACGAAGCGCGCAGGGTCGCGGAAACCGGCGGCGATCTCCTCCCATGTCAGGCCGGAGGTGGAGCTCGAGAAGATCGCACCGGGGGCCATCGCGGGCTCGACCTCGGAGATGATGCGATGCTTGATCGCCACCCGTTCGGGCACGTTCTCCTGGATGAAGCCGGCATCGCGCACGGCCTCGGCCGCCACGGCGTGGAAGGACACCCGGCTGCGGTCGCCCCAGTCGCCCCAGTCGCCCCAGTCGCCCCAGTCGCCCCGGTCGGCCAGGCCGAGTTCGGTCAGCGCCGGCCAGGCTCTCTCGACATAGTCGCGGACGCGCGCCTCGACCTGGGGTGCCGGATCGTAGACGGCGACCGAGCGGCCCGCGGCCAGGAAGAGCGCCGTCCAGCTGGCGCCGATCACGCCGGCGCCGAGCACGGCCACGCGTTGGATCTCTGACATCAGAACAGTCCCGGGCGGAGCGGGGAGGCCGCCGTCAGGCCGCCATCCAGGGTGAAGAGCTGGCCGGTCGCGAAGGCGGCCTCGTCGGAGGCGAGCCAGATCGCCATCGCGGCGATGTCCGCCGGCGTGCCGAACCGGCCCGCGGCGTGGCGCTCGAGCGCGTCGGCGCGGGCGGCAGCGGGGTCACGGGCAAGGTCGAACCCGGCCTCCAGCATGCCGGTCTCGATCCAGCCCGGGCAGATCGCGTTGCACCGGATCGCGGGGCCATGGTCGACGGCGATCGACCGCGTCAGGGCGTGCACGAACCCCTTGGAGGCATTGTAGAGCGCCATCGACGGGTCGGCGACCATGCCCGAGATCGAGCCGATATTGATGATCGACCCGCCGTCCGCCATCCGCGGAATCACGGCGCGGCAGAGATTGAACACCCCGCGCGCGTTGACGCCCATGACGAGGTCCCAGTCCGCATCCATGCTCTCGGTGACGGTCTTCTCGACCTGGATGCCGGCATTGTTGACGAGGATGTCGATCCGGCCTGCGTCGGCGGCGAAGGCCGCGACGGCCTCGGGGTCGGCCACGTCGAGCGTGGCCCAGCCGACCGACCCGTCGAGCGCCTCGGGGCGCGGCCCGCGCCCGCAGGTGAGAACCGTCGCCCCCTCGGCGCGAAAGGCCTCGACGATCGCCCGGCCGATGCCCTGCCGCCCGCCGGTGACGACGGCGCGACGGCCCGCAAGGCGCGACATCGCGCGGCCGGCCTCCGCCTGCCCCTCCGCGCCGCCCATCAGAACGCCACCTGATCGGCACCCTTCAGCCCGAGCCGCGCCCGCGCCTCGGCCGGCGTCGCCACCCGGCGCCCGAGGCCCTCGACGATGCTGCGGATCTTGCGCACCTGCTCGGCGTTGGACGTCGCCTTCTGCCCCGGGCCGATATAGAGGCTGTCCTCCAGTCCCACGCGCAGATTGCCCCCCAAGAGCGCCGCCTGCGTGGTGAAGGGGATCTGGTGCCGCCCGGCCGCAAGGACAGACCACTCATAGGCGTCGCCAAAGAGCTTCTCGGCGATCGTGTGCATGTGCATCAGGTTGTCGAGATCGGCGCCGACCCCGCCCAGGATGCCGAACACCATCTGGACGAAGAAGGGCGGCTCGACCCAGCCCCGGTCGACCACCCAGGCCAGGTTGTAGAGATGGCCGAGATCGTAGCACTCGAACTCGAACCGCGTGCCATGCGCCTCGCCCAGCTCCTTCATCGCGAACTCGATGTCGGCGAAGGTGTTGCGGAAGATGAAATCGCGCGTCATGCCGAGGAACTCCGGCTCCCAGGCGTGCTTCCACTCAGAGTACTTCTCCAGCATCGGGAAGATGGCGAAATTCATCGACCCCATATTCATGCTGGCCATCTCGGGACTGGTCCGTAGCGCAGCGCGCAGCCGCTGCTCGCGGGTCATGCCGAGGCCGCCGCCGGTCGAGACGTTCATCACCGCATCGGTCGACTGCTTGATGCGCGGCAGGAACTGCATGAAGAGATCCGGGTTTGGATCGGGGCGCCCGTCCTCGGGGTTGCGGGCATGCAGATGGATGATCGAGGCGCCGGCCTCGGCGGCCTCGATGCTGGCCTCGGCGATCTCGCCGGGCGTGATCGGCAGATGCTCCGACATCGTCGGCGTGTGGATGCCGCCGGTGGGCGCGCAGGTGATGATCACGGGTTTTGTCATCTCAGAGCCGCATCTGCTGGACCTGCGCCGAGAGCCCGCCGTCGAGCACCCAGAGCTGGCCCGAGGCGTAGCGCGCCTCGTCCGAGGCCAGCCAGTTGACGAGATTGGCGATGTCCTCGGGCGTGCCGTAGGTGCGCAACGGGTGCACGTCGCGCACCGCCTGCTGCAACTGGTCGATGCGCTTGCCGCCCCCGCCGGAGCCGTCGCCGGCAAAGAAGCTCTGCAGCATCGGCGTGTCGACATAGCCGGGGCAGATGGCGTTCACGCGGATCCCCTCCGGCCCATGGTCGCAGGCCATGGCGCGCGTCAGGGCATGGACCGCGCCCTTGGTCGCGCAATAGGCGGCGAGGCCCGGATCGGCGATGAAGCCGTCATAGGAGCCGAAATTGATGATCGAGGCGCTGTGGCCACGCTCGGCCGCGCGGCGCATCAGCGGCAGGGCGTGCTTCGAGGTGAGGAAGGTGCCGGTGACGTTGACCGCAAAGGAGCGGTTCCACTCCTCGAGCGTCGTCTCCTCGATGGTCTTCTCGATCTCGATCCCGGCGGCGTTCACCAGGATGTCGAGCCTGCCCTGCTCGACCCGGACGCGGTCCATGGCGGCCACCGCCTCGTGCTCGCTGCTGACATCGAGGCGCAGGAAGCGGCTGTCGTCATGCGCCCGGTCGGGCAGCGAGCCGCCCTCGGCGAGGTCCGCCGCATAGACCGCGGCCCCCTCCCGCAGGAAGCGCGCGACGATGGCGCGCCCGATCCCGCCGCGCCCGCCGGTGACCAGGGCGACCTTGCCCTCAAGCATCCCCATCGCGCGGCTCCTTCAGCGGCGGGAAGCGGTAATGCGCCGCTGCCACCGTCCAATCCATGTGGTTGCGCACATACTCCTGCGAGGCATCGCGCGGCGGGGTGTAGTCCCAGTGCTCGGCGGCGCCCGCCTCCATCGCCGCATGGAGCGCCCGTCGCGTCTTCTGCGTGCGCAGGACATCGGCCCGGAGCCTCGCGCTGTCCCAGCGCTCCGCCACCTCGCCGGCGAAGGCGGCGGCCTCTGCGGCATAGGCGGGGTCCGCGGTGCGGTTGGTCATCTCGAGCGGATCGCGGGAGAGGTCGTAGAGCTGCGGCGGATCAGCGTCGCAATGGACGTATTTCAGGTTCCCGCGGCGGATCATGAAGACCGGCCAGGGGGTCATCTCGGCGCAGTACTCGCCGATCGCCTCGTCGATCGGGTCCGCCTCGCCCCGCGCGAGCGGCAGGAGCGAGCGGCCGTCGATAGGCTCGCCCAGCATCCCGGCACCGCCCCCCGCGATCTCGAGGAAGGTCGGCAACAGGTCGATCAGCGAGCAAGCACTGGCGGCCGTCCCCCGCACCACCCCCGGACCGGCCATAATCAGCGGCACCCGCGCCGAATGCTCGAAGAAGGTCATCTTGTACCAGAGCCCGCGCTCGCCGAGCATGTCGCCATGGTCTGCGGTCACGACGAGCACGGTGTTCTCGAGCTCGCCGATCTCCTCGAGCGCCTTCACCACCGCGCCGACCTTGCTGTCGAAATAGCTGACATTGGCCAGATAGGCCCGGCGGGCGCGGCGCACCTCCTCCTCGGTGAGCGGCACGGTCGAGGCCTCGATCCCGTCCATCACGCGGCGCGAGAACGGGTCCTGCCCCTCGAGGTCCAGCACCACGGCAGGCATGTCGATCTCATCGTCGGTGTAGAGGTTCCACCACTCCGGCTTGGCGACGTAAGGATCGTGGGGGTGGATGAAGCTCGCCACGAGGCAGAACGGGCTGTCGTTGCCGGCGCCCCGGTCCCGCCCCCGGTCGATCAGCCAGCGCCGGGCGGCGAACTCGACCTCGTCGTCATAGTCGGTCTGGTAGGTGGCGACCGCGACCCCGCTCTCCTTCACCGTCGCCATGTTGTGGTACCACTTGTCGATCCGCTCGTCATGGGCCTCCCAATCGGGCGTCCAGGCGAAGTCCGAGGGATAGATGTCGGTGGTCACGCGCTCCTGGAACCCGTGTTTCTGGTCGGGGCCGACGAAGTGCATCTTGCCGGACAGACAGGTGCGGTAGCCGAGCGCGCGCAGGTAATGGGCGAAGGTCGGCACGCTGGCGCGGAACTCGCTGGCATTGTCATAGGCGGCGATCCGGCTGATCAGCTGCCCCGACATGAAGGCGAAACGCGAGGGCGCGCAAAGCGGCGAGTTGCAATAGGCCGCGTCGAAGCGCATGCCGCGGGCAGCGAGAGCGTCGATATGGGGCGTCTTCGCCACGCCATGCCCGTAGGCGCCGGTGAAGTGCGGCGCCAGTTGGTCGGCCATCAGCACGACGATGTTGGGTCGCCTCACGGCGCGGCCCGGGCATAGGCGTCGAGCACGAGCCCGTGGAAGTGGTGCACCGCGTGCTCGGACTTGCCGGAGCCCTCCGGGTCGTTGACGATCCTGCCTTGGGTGAAGGCGGGCGTGGTCATGCCGCGCTGCACGCTCTCGACGATGTCGATGTCCTCGCGCTGGAGCACCTCGTCGAGATAGCGGATCGCTTCGAGCTCCATCTCGTCCGGCTCGGGTGTCTCGAGGAAGAAGTCATAGGTCTCGAGCGTCCGGTCCGGCCCCGCCGGCACGATGTTGAGCACGATCATCGAGGACCGCCCCGGATAGCGCATCAGGCAGGTCGTCGGCCACAGCCACCAGACCGCATGGGTGCGCACCGTGGCGTTCGAGACGTCATAGGCGGTGTTGGCCCCCTTGCCGGCCTCGGCCATGTGGCTCGAATAGATGCCGTGGGTGGTCACACGATAGGTGTCCATGTCGACGAGGTTGCAAAAGTCCTTATGCGCCGTCGGACAGTGGTAGCATTCGAGGAAGTTGTCGACGACGTTCTTCCAGTTCGAGCGGATGTCATAGGTCAGCCGGTGACCGAAGGTGAGATCCGTCACATCGGGCGCCCAGTGGAGGATCTCGGCCTCCAGATCGCCGGTCTGGGCGCGGAGCGACCGCGCCTCGGCGTCGAGATTGACGAAGACGAAGCCGCAGAACTCCTCCACCTGCACGCTGTCGAGGCAGATCTCCCGCGGCTCGAAATCCACCAGAGTCTCGGTGTGGGGGGCACGGACCAGCCGGCCGTCGAGACCGTAGGTCCAGGCGTGATAGGGGCACATGATCCGCGTCGTCTGGCCCTCGCCTGAGAGGAGCTCATGCGCGCGGTGCTTGCAGACATTGTAGAACGCCCGCAGCACGCCCGCGCGGTCACGCACCACCGCGATCGGGTGCCCGGCGATCTGCACGGTGACGAAGGAGCCCGGCTCGCGCAGCTTCTCGACATGGCAGACCCACTGCCAGCTCCGCGCGAGGATCGCCGCCTGATCGGCGCTGTACCAGCCGGGCGCGACATAGGCCTCCTTGCGCAGCGACAGCGACCGGGACGCCTCCGCATCATAGCCGGCGCCGATGGCCGCGAACTCCTGTGGGGTCGGCATGGTGGTCATGGCTGGCTCCCGCGCGCCGGAATCACTTTCGTCACTCCCGAGGATTGCGCCGCCCGGCGCGCCTGACTTAACTTCACTCGCCATCTATTTGACTCTATCCGCCATATTGTGCCGCTTGCGGTGCATCGGCCAGGCGCGGAACTCGAAGGGAATGCGGCCCTCGATCCGGTCCTTGCTGGGCGGCAAGCCGAACCGGCTGCGATAGGCGCGACTGAACTGGACCTGGCTGGCGAACCCGCTGGCATAGGCGATCTCGGCCATCGAGCGATTGGTCTGCGTCACCAGCCCGCGCGCGCGATCGAGCCGGACATCTCGGTAGTAGAGCGCCGGTGTCTTGCCGACAAAGCGCGCGAAGAGCCGGTCGAGCTGGCGGTGCGACACCTCGATCGCGCGGCAGATCTCGGCGATGGCGAGCGGGGTCTCGAGGTTCGCCTCCATCACCCGGATCGCCCGGCGCACGGTGTCGGGCACCATCGCGCCGATCGGCTCGCGCTCCTGAGGGTTCTGCGGCGCGCCATGCCCGCGGAGCTGGGCGGCGAAGACATAGCGCGCCGCGGCGTTGGCGAGCGCGCTCCCGCGCAGGCTCTGCACGATGTGCAGGGCGAACTCGGTCGCCGCCACGCCGCCGCAGCAGGTGATCCGCGCGCGATCGAAGACCCAGAGGGTCTCGGTGACCTCGGTCTCGGGAAAGAGCTCCTGGAACGCGTCGATATGCTCGTAGTGCACGGTGACCCTGTGACCCCGCAGCAGTCCCGCATGGGCGAGCACGAAGGCCCCGGTGTCGAGCCCGCCCAGCGTCACCTGACGGCGGGCGGCCTCACGGAGTGCGGCCCGGATCGCCGGCGAGACATGCGCCTCGGGCGTCCAGCTCGACGACACGATCAGGAAATCGGGGACGCTGCCGGCAAGCGCCGCCAGCGGCCGGGTCTCGAGGCTCGCCCCGTTGCTCGCCTGGACCGGGCCGCCCGCTTCCGAGAGGACGTCCCAGCGGAAATGCGCCGCGCCGTCGAGATAGTTCGCCGCACGGAACGGGTCGATGAAGGCCATCGTCGCCGCGAGGTTGAAGCCGGGCGTGACGAGCAGATGGAGGACCGTCGAGGCCGTCTCGTCTCCCTCCGCCATGGGCTGCCCCTGCACTCGCCGCGACACCGGCCCCCGCGAAGCGGCGGGCCGGTGCCATCAGAGAGCAGGATCGGCCCCGGGATCAACCGACTCCGGTCAGAGGGCCAGCATCCCGTAGGCCCCGAGCCGCGGCAGGCCCGAGAGGATCTGGGTCGGCCGCAGATGGCCGTCGGCGCCGATGGCGATGATCATGACCTGGCCGGTGTTGCTGAGCAGCTGGAAGATCTCGTCGCCATCCGGGCTGAGCGCCGCGTCGCCGAAGAAGAGCATCTCGGGCTCGATCTTGAGCGCGCGGGCATCGGTGAGGGTCGCCGTGCCGTCGTCGCCGATGTCATAGGCGCTGTAGGAACTCGAGAGCGGGTTGATCGACCAGAGCGTGCGGTCGTCGGGCCCGAGCACCACCCAGCAGTTGGAAAGCTCGCCCCCCTCGACCGCATCGCCGGTCAGCACATCGCCCGAGATCAGCGACAGCTCGCCCTGGTCGCTGAGCGCGTAGGTGGAGAGCGAGCCGGTCTGCCAGCTGTAGAGCGAGCTCTGCACGACCGAGCCGTCGCCGGGGCGCAGCTCGAACTCGGGCGTCAGGAACCGCGCCTCGGACATCAGCACCACGTCGAACTCCCCGCGCCGGGTGACCTCGAAGCCGACCGGGATGGCGTGGAACCGTCCCTCGGCGCGCGGGCTGTCGAAGGTCGAGACGGGCTCCTCGGAGAGGGTGCCGTCGGCAACCGCGAAGGCGTGGATCTTGCCGGTGACGAGCTCGTTGACGATCACATGCCGCCCGTCGGTGTTGAAGCGCACGGTGGAGGGCCGGGCGCCGAGATCCCGGCGCGATCCGTCGACGGCGCGGAGCTCACCGCCCTCGATCCGGAAGGCCGCGATGCTGCCGGCCCCGTTGTTGGGCCCGACGCTCGCGACGATCACCACCTCGCCGCGCGCAGCGATGCTGACCGGGAAGGGATCCGAGGCGGGTGCGGTGTTAACCAGCGTCAGCGCCATGTCGGGGCCGACGGCGAGCAAGGAGACTGTGGCGTCGCCGGGATTGACGGCGATCACGTGGCGCCCGTCCTCGGTGGCCTCGATCGAGTTGGCCGAGATGAGCGGATCGTCGCCATTGAGGAGCGGATGGGTGTCGTCCTTCTTGAGCGCCGGGATCTCGAGATCGCCGGTCCCCGTGCCGCCGGTGGCGTATTCGCCGAGCAGCGCATAGGTCCCGTCCGCACCGCGGGTGTAGGCGACGACGGTGTTGCCGTCCGCCTTGTTGGTGACGGTGTAGATCGTCGGGTCGGCAACGGCGCCGACTGTCGAGCCGGCAAGAAGCACCGCCGCGACCAGCGCGCGGCTGAGGAGATCGGTCATGAGGTATCACTCCGTCTGATCGAGCGCGCGGTCGCATGCAGCGCGCAGCTCCGATGTCAGGAAATCTGCGCCGAGGGCCGGGAGGCCCCCGGGAGAGGACCGGCGATCACTCGGCGATCGCTGGGCCCGCGAGGACGGGGTAGCCGTAGACATAGATCCAGTCGGTCGCCTCGGCGGGCACGTGGCAGCCGAGGCACTCGGCCTCGTAGTCCTCGGTGGTGGTCTCGACGGGATTGTCGGCGCCGAAATAGGCCCAGCCCCAGCCATCGCCCCAGCGCGCGTTGTCGGGGAAGCGGCCCTGCGTGTCCTTCACCATCACGAACCAGCCCTCGAGCTCGACCGCGTGGCTGACGATGCCCGTCGTCATGGTGTGGGTTTCGGCGGTGAGGAGCTCCTTGACGAGCACCGCTCCGTCCGGGAACTGGCCGGTCTGGCGATAAAGCGCGGCCACGCCGGGCTGGGTGTAGACCGTGTGGAGATAGCCCGCGCCGACCGCACCATCGACCTCCTCGCCGCCCGCCCCGATCCAGGAGCCGAGCTGCGTCCACTGCGCCCGGTAGTCGAGGGCGGGCACGCGGATCTCCCCGCCGGCGCCGACGGCGATCGCATAGCCGTCGGCGATGTCCTCCGCCATCGCCGGCGACGCCGCGAGCGCTGCCATCAGGGTGAGCCTGGCAAGCGTCATGGCCGGGTCCACCCGCATCACTGCGGCTTCGCCGCGCGCAGGACCGGGTAGTACTGGGTGAACACGAAGTCGGTCTCGGCGTTCACCTCATGGCAGGCATTGCAGCTGTCGGTCGGAAACGCGACGGCCGTCGGCGCATAGGGCGGGCTCTGGTGGCCGAAGGAGAAATAGGCCCAGTTCCCGGGCTCCTCGGCATAGCGCTCGGTGTCCCTGACCTTGAGCTCGAGGCCCGAGAACTCGCCCTGGAAGTAGCCCTGGCCCGAGCTCTCGAAGCAGGCGCCCGTCGCCTCGTCGCAAGCGTCGCCCGCGCGGATGAAGGTCAGCTCCTTGGCGAACTGCGTGCCGTCGGCCCACTCGCCATGCGCCTTCCAGTGGGCGAAGGCCGAGGGCTCGATATAGACGTTGTGGTACTCCTGGAAGGCGGCGGCGCCATCGTTGAGCGCGTTCGGGGTCAGCGGCGCGCCGACGAACACCCATTCGCGCCAGTTCTCCGGAATGTTGACCGAGCCGTCCTCGTTGAAGCTGGCGCGGTTGATCTCCTGCGCGACGGGCATGGTCGGGACGGCGACAACACCGGCGAGGGCGAGAAGCCCTGCGGTCGTAACGAAGCTGCGCAGCATGGCGCTCTCCTTCTCTGAGTGACCCCAACGTCTGTTGCCCGGCAAACCTACGCACGGGGTCACCCGAAGAGAAATCGGGAGAATTAATGGGATGTATCGCCGGCACCTATCGGCCGAGATGCACGGGAGATTGCAATTTGCAATCCACCCTTCTGCACGTCATACGCGGCATAATGAGTAATTCGCATGTCAATTTCAGCAACCGGTCGCCGCGAGGCACAGCACGGAACGCAGATCGCGCGATCGCCACGCCATGACGTCTTGCTCACACTCTGGGGCCCCGGTTGTGGCGCCACGGCTTCAGGACGTGTTCGGTAGATGCGACCAAATCCAGGCACTCGATGTCCGGACGCATGGGTGTCTCGCGGCAGCCGGCGATCTGGGTCAATAGATCTGGCACATGGTGCACGCGCTCACGCTCTTAACTCGGCATGCCGATAATATCCTGACAGAATTCATCGGCGAATTGACCGGAAGGGGTGGACGCCGGTCAAACTGCAACATCTCAGATGCTTGAGGCCGAGACGCGGCCGCTGCTCCACCCCATAGCAAGAGACCACGAGACCGAGGTCCGCCACCAGCAACTCCAAGATGTTACCGACAGAGCGCGCTCTGTCACGGTGGGGGTAGCTCGGATGGAGCGCTCAGCCCGGCGGCAGGCTGAGCCGCGAGGGCGCGCTGTCCTCGTCTCAAATCTGACACCCTGTCCAGTGTGTCGGCGAAAGTCCCGGCCCTGCATCGGGCTTGGCGCCGTTCTCAGGCAGCCCGAGGGAGGCTTAGGTCGGTTCCTGCTCGATCGCCCCGAGGAGATCCGCATTGCCGCCGGCAGCCGTGGTGTCGACGCAGACATGCACCTCCTCGCGGCACCATCCGGCAAAGTCCCGCATCTGCAGGAGCGGCACGATCGCGCCGCCCCGCCCCGCGAGCGCGCGGCGGAGTGCCGGAGCATCGCCACCCCACCAGACAACGGCTTCGAGCGGCTCAAGCGCGGAGAGGGCCGAGGGCTCGAGCGTGCCGTCGAGCCCCTCATGCGCCGCAAGGCCCGGCGCGACCCCGACTGCGGCTGCACCGGCGGCGCGCGCCCGGGCGATCTGCTCACGGACGGCCTCTGCGCCAGGGCCGAGGCAGAGGACGCGACCCTTCGGCCGGTCGGCATAGAGGTTGAGCTCGCCTGTCGGTCCCGGAAGCTCGACCGGTTCGGCGGGCGGGCCGTGGCGCGCGGCTGCGAGCGCCGCCGCAACTGCATCGGGCGCGACCGACGGGCCCGCGACCGCGTCGAGCGCCGGCGTCTCCTCGGCGAGGAACCGACGCAGGTAGCGCGGGCCGCCCGCCTTGGGCCCGGTGCCGGAGAGGCCGTTGCCGCCAAAAGGCTGCGAGCCGACGATCGCGCCGATCTGATTGCGGTTGACGTAGATGTTGCCCGCGCGGGCGCGGTCGACGGCGGTCTGCACGCGGTCGTCGATCCGGCTGTGCATGCCGAAGGTGAGGCCGTGGCCGGTTGCGTTGATCCGCCCGATCACCGCGTCGAGGTCCTCCGCCGCGTAGCGCGCCACATGCAGCACGGGGCCGAAGACCTCTTCGGTGACGGCCTCGATGCCGGAGACGGAGATCACCGCGGGGCCGACGAACTCTCCGCCCGCTGGCGCCGCGAGCTGCTTCAGGAGGCGCCCGTCGCGGCCGGCCGCCTCGATATGGGCCTCGATGCGGGCGCGGGCGTGGGCGTCGATCACCGGGCCGATATCGGTGGCGAGATCCGCCGGGTCGCCGAGGCGGAGCGCATCCATGGCGCCGAAGAGCATCTCGAGGAAGGGCCCCGCCACGTCCTCCTGCAGGTAGAGCACGCGGAGCGCGGAGCAGCGCTGGCCCGCCGACTGGAAGGCCGAGGCGATGACATCGGTGAGCGCCTGTTCGGGCAGGGCGGTCGAGTCGACGATCATCGCGTTGATCCCGCCGGTCTCGGCAATCAGCGGCACATGGGAGGGGAGTGCTGCGGCCATGCTGCGGTCGATCGCCTTGGCGGTGGCGGTGGAGCCGGTGAAGCAGACGCCGCGGATCGCGGGGTGGCCGGTGAGCACCGGCCCGAGGACAGGCCCCTCGCCCGGCAGCAGGCGGAACGCGGCCTCGGGCACCCCGGCCTCGCGCAGCAGATCTGCTGCGCGGCACGCGATCAGGCTCGTGGCCTCCGCAGGCTTTGCGAGCACGCCGTTGCCGGTCGCGAGCGCCGCGGCGATCTGGCCGGTGAAGATCGCGAGCGGGAAGTTCCAGGGCGAGATGCAGGTGAAGATGCCGGCCGGTTGGCCGCCGATCCGTTCCGCCTCGCCGGCATAGTAGCGGAGGAAATCGACCGCCTCGCGGAGCTCGGCCACGCAGTCGCGGATCGTCTTGCCGGCCTCGCGCATCAGGAGGGCGAAGAGCTCGGGCGCGGCGTCCTCGTAGAGCGCGGCGGCGCGGCGGAGGATGGCGGCGCGCTCGGGCGCCGGTGCGTCCCAGGGGCGGATGCTCGCCGCCGCCGCGCGCGCCTCCTCAGCCGTGACATAGGCGACGCGGCCGACCACGCTCGCATCGGCTGGGCTCAGGACCTCATGGGGTGCGGCGCCGCCCCCGGTGGCCTCCCACTGGCGCCCGAGATGGGGGCGGATGGCGTCGGCCAACGCGTCGAGGGCGGCCGGCTCCTCGAGATCCCAGCCGCGCGAGTTGAGCCGCGGGGCGAAGATCGCCTCGGGCGAGCTGACCGCCGGGTTTGCGGGCGCATGGAGCCAGGGGCGCGCGGCCTCGAGGGGGTCGGCCGCGACCGCCTCTGGCGGCACATCCTCGTCGACGATCTGGTGCACGAAGGAGGAGTTCGCGCCGTTCTCCAGCAGGCGCCGCACCAGATAGGCGAGCAGGTCGCGATGCGCGCCGACCGGCGCATAGACGCGGCAAGCGGTGCCCTCGCCCGCCAGCACGGCGTCGTGGAGCGCCTCGCCCATGCCATGCAGGCGCTGGAACTCGTAGTCGGACCGGTTGCCCGCCATCTCGAGCACGGCGGCCACGCTGTGGGCGTTGTGGGTGGCGAATTGCGGATAGATCCGGTCCG
>CAYORO010000032.1:0-20924 GCA_964406355.1 uncultured Limibaculum sp. | reverse complement strand
TCAGCGCTCGGCGTTCAGCGCTCGGGGAGCGGGATATGCTCGGCCTTGTCGTCGGGCGGAAGGTGGAACCGGCCGTGCTCCCAGTCGCCCTTGGCCCAGGCCTCCTTGGCGGCCTCGATCTTGTCGCGGGAGGAGGCGACGAAGTTCCACCAGATGTAACGGGGCCCCGAGGGCGTCTCGCCGCCGAGCAGCATCAGCCGCGCCGGGGTCTTGGCGGTGAGCGTGATCTCGTCGCCCGGGCGGAAGGTCATCATCTGGCCTGCCTCGAAACTCTGCCCCGCGATCTCGATCTCGCCCGAGGTGATGTAGAGCCCGCGATCCTCGTGCTCGGCGGGCAGCGGGATCTTGGCGCCCGCCTCGAGAACCGCATCGGCGTAGAACATCTCCGAGAAGGTCTTCACCGGCGCCCGCTCGCCCCAGCCACTGCCGAGGATCAGACGGAGCTGCTTGCCCTCGCCCTCAAGGAACGGCAGCGAGCTCTCTTCCGTGTGCTCAAAGCCCGGCTCGCGCTCCTCGTCGGCCTCGGGCAGCGCAACCCAGGTCTGGATCCCGAAGAGGCGCTCGCCGGCCACCCGCCGCTCGGGCGCGGTGCGCTCGGAGTGGGTGATGCCGCGGCCCGCGATCATCCAGTTGACCGCGCCGGGCGTGATCTCCATCGCGGTGCCGAGGCTGTCGCGGTGATAGACCCCGCCCTCGTAGAGATAGGTGACGGTCGCGAGCCCGATATGGGGGTGCGGGCGCACATCCATGCCCTGCTCGGTGACGAACTCCGCCGGCCCCATCTGGTCGAAGAAGATGAACGGCCCCACCATCTGCCGCTTCGGCGCAGGCAGGGCGCGGCGCACCTCGAAGGCGCCGATATCGCGCGCCCGCGGCACGATCACCGTGTCGATCGCGGCGCAGGCCTCGGGCGTGGTCGGGCACTGGGGGTCGAGCGCGGGGTTCCAGCTCATCGGGCTCTCCTCTCGGCGGGATGGGTCTTGGCGGAAAGAATGGTCGATCGCGGCGGCGCTGTCTCGTCCGGAATGACGCAACGGAGTCTTTCTGAAACGCGCATGAAACCCGGCGCTCGGCGGCCTATGTGCCTGTCAGGCGCAAAAATGGCGTTCCGAGGGGCGCCGACAGCGGCCGACAGCAAAGGAGGATCTGATGAGCGCGACCACCACCGTCGATGGGCTGCATCATGTGACGTCGATCTCGGCCAGCGCGGCTGGCACCCACGGCTTCCATGCGGGCGTGCTGGGCCAGCGGCTCGTCAAGAAGACGGTCAACTTCGACGACCCGATGACCTACCACCTCTATTATGGCGACACGACGGGCAGCGCCGGCAGCGTGATGACCTTCTTCCCGTGGGAGGGCATCCGTGGCGGCCGCATCGGTGCCGGTCAGGTCGCGATCACCCAGTATGCCGTGCCGCGCGGCTCGCTCGATTTCTGGGAGCGGCGGCTCGGCGAGGCCGGGGCGCCCGTGCGGGCCCGCGAGACGGTGTTCGGCGAGGAGCGCCTGGTGACCGAGGACCGCGACGGGCTCCTCTATGCGCTCGTCGAGACGGATGTCGTGGGGCGGACACCCTGGGCGGCCGATGGCATCACCGAGGCGGAGGCGCTCCGCGGCTTCCACGGCGCGACGCTGGCGCTCCAGGAGGGCGGGGCGACCGCCCGGTTGCTGACCGACGTTCTCGGCTATGCCCAGACCGGCGAGCAGGCGCTCGGCGAGAGCGGGCGGCTCCTGCGCTTCGAGGCGGCGGGTGGCCCTGCGCGGGTGATCGACCTGCATGTCGATCCGCGGATGCCGCGCGGCGTCGAGGGGGCGGGCAGCGTCCATCACATCGCCTTCTCGGTGCCCGATCGGGCGGCGCAGGCCGAGGTGCGCCAGGCGCTGATGGCGGTCGGCCAGGCGGTGACGCCCTCGATCGACCGGCAGTACTTCCACGCGATCTACACGCGCACGCCGGGCGGGGTGCTCTTCGAGGTGGCGACCGAGGAGCCGGGCTTCGCCACCGACGAGGATGTCGAGGCGCTCGGCACCGCGCTCAAGCTGCCGCCGCAGCACGAGCCGCTGCGCCCCCGGATCGAGGCGGTGCTGCCGCCGCTCGCAGCCTGAGGGAGGGAGCGATGCTCGAGACCTACCGCCATATCTGGCAGCCGGGGGAGGGGACGACGCTCGTCCTCCTCCACGGCACCGGAGGCGACGCGGCCGACATGCTGCGCCTCGGCGCGGCAGTTGCGCCCGGAGCCGCGATGCTCGCGCTCGAGGGCGATGTGAGCGAAGGGGGCGCGGCGCGCTTCTTTCGGCGCCGGGCCGAGGGGGTCTATGACCTCGAGGACCTGGCACTGCGGACCGAGCGGCTCGACGCCTTTCTCGCAGCGGCCTTTGCCGAGTACGGGATCGATCCGGGCCGCGCCGTTGGGATCGGTTACTCGAACGGGGCCAACATCCTGGCGACGCTCGCCTTCCGTTCTCCGATGCGCCTGCCGCGGCTCGGGCTGATGCACCCGCTGATCCCCTTCGAGCCGGCGATCGCCGTGGGGGCCGAAGCGCTCGAGATCCGCATCACGGCGGGACGGCGCGACCCGATCTGCCCGCCGGCGCTCACCGAGCAGCTTGAGGCGGCCTTTGCGCGGGCCGGTGCCCGGGTCGAGACGCTCTGGCACCCTGGCGGGCACGAGATCCGGGCCGAAGAGATCGGCCACATCGCGGGGCTGGCGGCGGCCGCGGCCGCCGCCGGGGCCATCAGCGGGCGGGGCGGGGTGCCGCCCCGTCCCTACTGCCGTCCTCGCCGTAGTCGTCCTCGTCATAGTCCTCGAGATCGTCATCGTCCTGGCGGGCCTCACCCCGGAAGACGCTGCCGATCCACCGGCAGACGACGTAGAAGACGGGCGTGAACAGCAGGCCGAACACGGTCACGCCGATCATCCCGGCAAACACCGCCGTGCCGAGCGCCTGGCGCATCTCCGAGGCCGGCCCCGTGGCGAAGACGAGCGGCAGCACGCCGAGGATGAACGCCATCGAGGTCATCAGGATCGGCCGGAGCCGGAGCCGCGCCGCACGGACCGCGGCCTGCACGCGGCTATAGCCCTCGTCCTCGGCCTGCTTGGCGAACTCCACGATCAGGATCGCGTTCTTCGCCGCGAGCCCCACCAGCACCACGAGCCCGATCTGGGTGAGGATGTTGTTGTCCATGCCGCGGTAGAGCACGCCCGTGATCGCGGCCAAGAGGCACATCGGCACGATCAGGATCACCGCGAGCGGCAACAACCAGCTCTCATACTGCGCGGCGAGCACGAGGAAGACGAACACGACCGCCAGCAGGAACACATAGATCGCCGTGTCGCCTGCGAGCTTCTCCTGGAGCGCGAGCTCGGTCCACTCGAAGCCGAAGCCCGAGGGCAGCATCTCCTCGGCCAGCGCCTCGACCGAGGCGATCGCCTCGCCGGTCGAGGTGCCGGGCAGCGTCTGCCCCTGCAGCGCGGCGGCAGGATAGAGGTTGTACCGCGCCACCCGGTAGGGCCCGGTGCGATACTCGAAGGTCGCGACCGACCCGATCGGGGTCATCTCGCCCGCCTCCGAGCGCGTCTTGAGCTCCGTGACGTCGTCGAGCTCGTCGCGGAAGGGGCCGTCGGCCTGGGCCGTCACGCGGTAGGTGCGGCCGAGGAAGTTGAAGTCGTTGACGAAGGCCGAGCCCAGATAGACCTCGAGCGCCTCGTTGATCAGCGCGGGCGAGACGCCGATCATCTCGGCCTTCACCCGGTCGATATCGGCGTAGATCTGTGGCGTGCTGGTGTTGAAGAGCGTGAAGACCTGGGCGAGCCCGTCGATCTGGTTGCCCCCGATCATCATGCCGAAGGTCGCCTCTTCGAGCGCGTCGAGCCCGCGGCCCCGGCGGTCCTGGACATAGAGCTTCCAGCCGCCGCCCGTCCCGATGCCGCGCACCGGCGGGGGCTCCAGAATGAAGATGTTGGCGTCCTTGATGCCGAAGAAGAGCTCGCCCTGCAGCTCGCCGAGCACGCGGCCCGAGGGATAGCCGTTCTCGGTGCGCCAGGCGAAGTCCTTCATCGGCACGAAGATCGCCGCTGCGTTGGGCGCGTTGGTGAAGGTCGCGCCGTCGAGTCCGACGATCGCCACCGAATTCTCCACCGCCGGGTGCTCGAGGATGATGTCCGAGGCCCGCCGCGAGATCCGGTCGGTGCGCGCGAGCGAGGAGCCCGGCGGGAGCTGCACGACGGTGATCAGGTAACCCTGGTCCTGCTGCGGGATGAACCCGGTCGGTGCGCGCTGGAACTGGTAGACGCCGAGCCCGATCAGCCCGCCATAGACGATCAGCACCAGCACCGCGACCGCCAGCAGCACGCGCACGATCCCCGCATAGCCCGCCTCGAGCCCTCGGAAGAGGAAGTTGAACACCCGCCCGAAGAGCCTGAGCGGCAGGGTGAGCAGCCAGCCGAGGAGCCCGAATGCGCCGCGCGGGCGGGGCGCGTCCTTGGGCTGGAGCAAGAGTGCCGCCAATGCCGGCGAGAGCGTGAGCGAGACGACTGTGGAGATCGCCGTCGAGGCCGCGATGGTGAGCGCGAACTGGCGGAAAAACTGCCCGGTGATCCCGGTGATCGCCGCCGCCGGGATGAAGACGGCGAACATCACCAGCGTGGTCGCGATCAGCGCGCCCGACACCTCGGTCATGGTGCGCCGGGCCGCGTCGCGGGGCGAGAGCCCCTCGCTGAGCGCGCGCTCGACATTCTCCACCACCACGATCGCGTCATCGACCACGATGCCGATCGCGAGCACCAGCCCGAAGAGCGTGAGGTTGTTCAGCGAGAAGCCGAAGGCCGCCATGATCAGGAAGGTGCCGACCAGCGAAACCGGGATCGCGATCACCGGGATGATCGAGGCCCGGAGCGAGTGGAGGAAGATCACGATCACCAGGACCACGAGCGCCACCGCCTCGAACAGCGTCACATAGACCGCGTCGATCGAGGCCGAGATGAACTCGGTCGGGTTGTAGACGATCTCGAAGGCGACGCCGGGCGGGAAGTCCGCGCTCATCTCCTCCATCTGCGAGATCAGCTCGTCGGCGGTCTCGAGCGCGTTGGAGCCCGGGCGCTGGAAGATTCCGATCGGCAGCGCCACATCGTCGCCGAGATAGCCGTTGATCGAGTAGTCCTGCGCGCCGAGCTCGACCCGGCCGATATCGCGCACCCGCACGATCTGGTCGTCGGTCTCGGCGACCACGATGTCCTCGAACTCGTCGGGACGCACGAGCCGGCCCTCGGTCTGCACCTGCAGCTCGTAGGCCGAGGGCTCAGGCACCGGCAGGCGGTTGATCACGCCCGAGGCGACCTGCACGTTGTTGGCCCGCAGCGCCGCCACCACCTCCCCGGCCGTCAGCCCGCGCGCGGCGACGAGCTCGGGGTCGAGCCAGACCCGCATCGAATAGGCGCGCTCGGCGAAGATCGTCGCCTCGCCGACGCCGTCGATCCGGGCCAGCCGGTCGACCACCTGGGTGCGCGCATAGTTGGAGATGTAGAGCTGGTCGCGCGATCCGTCGGGCGACAGCATGTGGATCACCATCATCAGATCCGGCGAGGACTTGACCGTGGTGACCCCGAGCCGGCGGACCTCCTCGGGCAGGCGCGGCTCGGCGACCGAGACGCGGTTCTGCACCAGCACCTGCGCATCGTCGAGATCGGTGCCGAGGTCGAACACAACGCTGAGCGACATGTTCCCATCACCGGTCGACTGGCTGAGCATGTAGAGCATGCCCTCGACGCCGTTGATCTCCTGCTCGATCGGCGTCGCCACCGTGTCTGCCACCACCTCGGCCGAGGCCCCGGGATAGCTCGCCGAGACCTGGATCGTCGGCGGCGCGATCTCGGGATACTGGGTGACCGGCAGCGTGAAATAGGCGACCGCGCCGAGAATGGTGATCACGATCGAGATGACCGTCGCGAAGATCGGACGGTCGATGAAGAAGTGCGAGAAGCTCACGCGCTCAGTCCTCCCGGAGCGCCAGCTGGACGAGCTCCGGCGTCACCTGGGTGCCGGGCCGGGCGCGCTGGACGCCGGCGACCACCACCCGGTCGTCCGGCGCCAGACCCTCTCGGACCACCCGCATCCCCTTGTGGAGCGGCCCGAGCGTGACCTGGCGCTGCGAGACGATGCCCTCCTCGTCGACCACCATCACGATAAACTCCGACTGGTCGGCCAGCACCGCCTCGTCGGGCACCAGCAGCGCCTCGTAGGGGCCCGATCCCGGCAGCCGCAGCCGCCCGAAAAGGCCGGGGATCAGCAGCCCGTCATCGTTCTCGAGAACCGCGCGGCCGATGATCGTGCCGGCATTCGGATCGATCACGTTGTCGACGAAATCCATATGCCCTTCGTGGACATAGCCTTCTTCATCCATCAGCCGCACCGTCACCGGCGTCTCGGTGACCCGCGAGGAGGGCCGGGTGCCGACCTGCGCGAGCCGCGAGTACTTCAGGAAGTCCGCCTCGGAGGCGGAGAACTCGAAATGGATCGGGTCGATCGTCACCACGGTCGACAGCAGGCTCGCATTGCTGCTGCCGCCCACGATCAGGTTGCCCTCGTCGATCTGCGTCTCCGACATGCGCCCGGCGATCGGCGACTCGATCGTGGTGAAGTCGAGATTGAGCTCGGCATCGCGCAGCTCGGCCTCGGCAACCTGCACCGCGGCCTCGGCCTCCGACAGCGCGGCCCGGGTCCGGTCGACCTCCTGTGTTGTGCCGACGCGCCGCTCGGCGAGCTGGGTCGCCCGGTCGAGCTCGATCTGTGCGAGCTCGCGGGTCGCCATCGCCGAGGCGACCTGGGCCTGGGCGCGGTCGACGGCCGCGATGAAGGTGCGCTGGTCGATCGTGAAGAGCAGGTCGCCCGCCTCGACGCGCTGGCCGTCCTCGAAATGGATGCCGTCGAGATAGCCCGAGACACGGGCCCGGATCTCGACCTCCTTCACCGCGGCGAAGCGGCCGGTGAACTCGTCATAATCGATCACCGTCTCGACGAGTGGCGTGGCGACGTCGACCGGCGGACCCATCGGCATCTGGGCGTTTGCAGCGAGGGTCGGTAGGGCGGCCGCGACCAGCGCGGCATGGCGAAGGGCGGAAAGGCGCATCGGAATTCCCCGGTTGCTCGTGGGGGCAACCTAGTGCGTTGCGGCTGCGAAGGCATCTCACATTGCCATAATTCGTCAGGGCTTGCGGTGGTCCGTGGCCACGGCCTAACTGGCGTCCCGTCGAGCTTCGCGTCGCCACCTGCCCGACCCTGCCCGGAGCCCCGCCCGATGCCGATCCCCCCGGCGCCCGATCCCCTCGATGCCGCCAAGGGCCGTCAGGCGTCCGGGCGGTGGCTGCGCTGGATGGGGCTGATGGCGACGGCGCTGCTCGCGCTCCTCATGCTCGAGGATTTCCGCCAGGGGCACAATCTGACGGCCGACGACACGAGCTGGCAGCTCCTCTCCTGGGAGCTTTCCTTCGCCGAGACGGTCGCGCGGGTCTGGGGCTCGGCCACCGAAAAGCAGCGGATCCCGATCTTCTTCTCGAGCCTCTGGTCGATCTCGGTCTCGGGGTCCATGGACCGGCCGGAGGTCCGCCTGCTCAATCTCGCGGTGATGGCGGCGGCCTTCGGGCTCTTCGCCGTCTATGCGGGGCGGATCTTTTGCGCGCGCGCCGGGGCGGCCCTCGTGCTGGTGGCGCTGGCGAGCTCGCCGCTCGCCTATCTCCACATGCCGCCGACGAGCTATTTCTTCTTCCCGACGGCGCAGACGGCGCTGTGGCTCACGGCCCGGCTCTGCCTCAGCGCCACCCGGCCGGGCAGCGCGGCGCATTTGGCGCTCCGGGGACTCGAGGCGTTTGCGCTCCTCTCCAGCGAATACGTCCTGTTCTTCGCCGCGCCGCTGATGCTCTTCGAGGCACTCGCCGGGGCGCCGGGCGGCGGGCTGGTTGCCCGGCCGCGGGCGCTCCTCGCCTCCCCGCGCGTCCGGGGCGACGCGCTGGTCCTGGCGGGGGTGGTGGGGATCCAGGTGGTGCACCGGCTGGCCCTGCCGGGCGAGGGGTATCTCGAGCTCGGAACGTCAGACTACGGCCCGCTCGACGTTGCCGTTACGGCCGCCCTGCATGCGGCCCATGGCACGGTATTCCCCTATCTCGGGGCAGACATCCTGAGAGGCGCGGACCCCGAGCGCCTGGCCCGCGCGGCCCTGGCGGTCGGGCTCGCGGCGCTGGCCGCCTGGCCGGTCTTAGCGGCGCCGGCGCATCCTGCCGATCGGGCCCGGGACTGGTGGCTCCTTCCCGCCGGGCTCCTGATGGCGGCCTCCATCACCCTGCCGGTCGCGGTGGTGGAGAAGTATCTGCGCTGGTGCATCGGCGGGAGCCACTGCGGCTATATCGAAAGCCGGGCGGCGGGCTGGGCGCTGATGCTGGCGCTCGCGGGTCTCGTGCTCCTGGCGCTCCGGCTGCGCGGCCCGTGGCGCCTGCTGCCGGTCGCGGGCCTTGCCCTGACCGCGGGGCTGACGAGCCTCGTCAACGGCGCTGTCGCCGCGCGCATGGAGGCCGACACCCGCCCCTGGCGCGAGGCGCGGGCGCTGGCCTGCTGGGTGCCGGATGCCGCCGACCGCCAGGCGCTGTCGCGCCTGCTCGCCAGCGACGACATCGCCTGGCATCCCTGGAACGACACGCGCCGGCGTGAGCACTACTGGCGGCTCTATCTCGCACGACGGGCCGAGCGGCCATGGGACTGCGCGCCCGCTCCGGTGCTCGGCCCCGAGACGCCGGTGCGGGTGCCGGTCGACGGGCTTGTGGAGAGGGTGGCGGTCTTCGGCTGGGCCCGGCCCGAGGGGACGCGGCTCCTGTCCGCGCTCCGCCACGGGGCGATGGTCTTCCGGATCGGGGCGGAGGCCGGGCCCGCGGCCCGGCTCGCGCTCGATCTCCGGGCGCCCAAGGGGACGGCGGCCGGCGTCGCCCGGATCCGCGGTGCGCCGGCCTGCCGGTTTCGCCTGGAGGGCGCGGGGCGGCTCCTGCTGCCGCTGCCCGACGACCGTGCCGCGCCGCTCCTCGTGACCGTTGCGATGCCCGAGGCCCCGCGGCTCGATGCGGGCGAGGCGCTCCCATCCGCGCTCCGCCCGCCGATCCGCCTCGCAGGTCTCGAGATCGTGCCCGCGCGGGCCGCGCGCGCCGACGATCTAACCTGCGCCGCGCCCTGAGCGGCTATTCGGCCGCCTGTTTGGGCGCGGTCTTGCCCGGCAGGCGCAGGCGCACATCGTGGAGCCGGCCCGAGACCTCCACGAGATAGCCCGCCACCGTGCGCAACAGGTTCGTCGAGACCTCCGGATCGGCCGAGACCACCGCCATCAGCTCCTCGGATCCGATCCGCAGGCCCTTGACCACCGTCTGCGCGATGAGGTCGAGATTGCGCTCCGTCCCGAGGATCACCGAGAGATCGCCGATCAGACGCCCGGGCTCGACCACGGTCACCGGATCTTCGCCGGCCGTCGCATCGGACCAGCGGAGCTCGGCCGTCCCCTTGACCAGCAGATAGGCCCCGTCGGGCGCCTCGCCGGTTTGGAAGATCGCCTCGCCCGGGGCGGCCTTGAACCATTGGGCGGAGAAGGCGAGGAGGCGCAACTGGTCGCGGTCGAGCCCGGTGAAGAGGCTCGCCTTCTCGAGCGCGCGCAGCTTGGTCTCGAGATCGGCGCGGGCGGTCGGCTCGAGCTGGGAGACCGCAGGCTCCGGCGCCGAGACCAGCCGGCCGTCCTCGATCTCGGCATAGTAGTCGTAGGCCGCGCGGTTGCGGATCTCGGGCTCGAGGAAGATCAGCGTGGCCTCCGGCATCAGGTCGCGCAGCCGCTTGCGGGTGCGGGCCCGGGCCTCCTGGTCGTGGCTCGCGAGCGCCTGGTCGAGCACCAGCACGTCCGGCCGCTTGATCGCAGCGCGCACGAAGGCGATGCGCTCATGCGCGATGGGCGGCAGATTGGCCCCGCCGGGCACCGTCTCGACATCGCCGATCAGCGCCGCGATCGCCCCCTTGAGCCCGTCCTCCTCGAGGAGCGCCGCCACGGTGTCGCGCAGCTTCTCGCGCGCCACGCCCGAGCCGAGCGCGATCTTGCCGAAGACCGCGTTCTCGAGGACGGTCAGCCCCGGCGCATAGCTGTCGGGCTCGAGTGGCGTGAAGAGATTGCCGGCGATCGCGCGCAGATCCGGGCAACGGGTCTGGCGGATCTCGAGGATCTTCTCCTTGAGCGCGGGCGGAAAGGCCTCGCCCACCTGCTCGGCCGAGAGACAGAACGGCACCGTCATGATCACCGCGCGCTTGGCCTCGGGCAGCGCCTCGAGGCCCACCATGCGGCGCTTCTCCTCGATCTTGAGCAGGAGCGAGAAGGTCTGCTCGTCGATGTTCAGCCGCCGGAACAGCGGATGATCGGTGCCGACCGTGCCAAACGTGTCGGCGAGCAGCCCGAGCAGATCGCTGCCGAGGGCGAGCAGGTCGTCCTCGATCCCGTGCATGCGCAAGGCCGGGAGGAAGCGCGCATCCTCGGCCATGTCCACCATCTTGATCTCGCGCGAGGGCGCGGCGAAGAGGATGTTGCCGCCGGCTGCGAGCCCGGGGTTGAACCGGTCCTTGTCGAAGGCGTGATAGGCCCCCTCGAGACCCGCCTCGCGCAGCCGCTCGGCGATCCGGGGCCGCAGCGCCACGATCTGGGCGGCGAGATCCGGCCAGCGATCGGCATCGGCATGGGCGTCGAGCCCGCGCTGGAACAGGAACTGGTCGGTCCCCATCGCTTCGGTGATCGAGAACCACCAGGCCTTGAGCTCGTCGCCCGTGGTCACCCCGGCGAGCCCCGGATTGATCCAGGAGCCGGTGGCGGGATCGGTGCTGTTGCCGGCACGGGCGGCCTCCTCGAGCGCATCCTTGAGATCCTCGGCCGCCTCGGCACGGGGCGCGCGCCGGAGCGACATCATGAGGTTCTCGTTGATCGTGCCGCTGAAGAGATAGGGCCGCGGGCCCGCCACCCCGATCCGCGCCGCGATCACCGCCTGTTCGAGCCCTGCGAGATCGTGTCCGCCGACGCTGATATGGCCCGCCGCCGGCATCACGCTGCGCGACAGGAGCTGCGCCAGCGCCCCGCGCTCGACCGGGCTGCGGCTCTTGATGCCGACGGTCGCGCCCGGCGGGATCGAGAGCGAGATGTCCTCGAGCACCGCCGTCCCGTCGGGCTCGCGCAGCGTCACCCGGTCGAGCTCGATCGGGCCGGTCAGCCGCGGGATCTCGGCCGGCTCGCCCTCGAAGAGCCGCTCGTCGATCATGCCCGGCGGTGCGAACTGCTCGACGATGGTGCGGTAGCGCAGGCTCATATCCGAGAGCTGGTTGTAGTAGTTGAGGAGCTCCTTCCACGGGGCCGCGAGGTCCTTGTAGGCCGCGAGCGCCGCCACCAGCGCGCCGACCGTCAGGCTCCCCTGGATCGCCAGATACCCGCCGATCGCAAAGAAGAAAAACGGCGTCAGCTGTGTGATGAAGTTGTTGAGGAACTTCATGAAAAACTTCTGCCGGTAGATCGCGTAGCGGATCTCGAAGAGCCGGCCGAGCCGCGCGCTGAAATCCGCCAGCGCATAGCGGATGCCGCCATGGGCGCGGATCTCCTCGACGCCGGTCACGTTCTCGCCGATCCGCTCGGCGAGGCGGCGGACCTCCTGCACGCGCTGCTTGTTCAGCCGGTTGATCCGGCGCTGGAGGATCGGGATCACGGTCGCCTGCACCGGGATCAGCGCAACGGCGGCGAGGCCGAGCCAGACATTCTGGATGAACAGGAACGACATGATCGTGATCATCTGCCCGGCCTGGAACACCGGCTGCGCGACCGCGTCGCCCATGATCCCGCCCAAGGGTTCGGCCTCGGAGGTGACCATGGCGATCAGCTCGCCCTGCGAGGTCCGCCGGAAATGCGGCAGCGGGAAGCGCAGGATACGGGTGAAGAGCTGGTAGCGGAAGCGGCGCAGCAGCCGCTCGGCCAGGATGCCCTTCATCGTGTTGATGCGCATCTTGACGAGGCCCCAGGCGAGCACCGCGCCGAGGAACCCCGCGCAGAGGAGCGCCAGATAGCCGACCTGGCTGAGCTCGGTGCCATGCACCGTGATGGTCTCGGTCTCGGCCCCGATCGCGTCGTTGATGATGAGCTTCGGCAGCTCGAGGGTGGCGTAGAGGAGCGGGAAGGCGAGCACCGTGACGGCCAGCAGCACGAGCTGATTGCGCCAGCTGTACTGCCAGATATACGCGAAGAGCGTGTCCTTCATGGGCGGATCTCTCGGAGGCGGATCTTTGGGATGGGCGCCGTGCCCCCGGGCTGGCGCGAATGGCGCGCAAGGGCGCGCGCCCCCAGTCCATGTGAGGGCGCGTGAGCGGGCCCGCAACCCCTCGCCGTGCAGCGCAGCAATGGCGGGCGCTCAGACCGAGCGGATCGCGCCGCCATCGCAGCGCATCTGGCTGCCTGTGACATAGCTCGCCTGTGTGCTGACGAGGAAGGCCGCGACGGCGCCGAACTCCTCGGGCGTGCCGTAGCGCCCGGCCGGAATCGCGACGCGGGCGGCGGCGCGCACCTCCTCGATGTCCTTGCCCTGGCGGCCGGCGGCGCCGGCGTCGAGCTCGGCCACCCGCTCGGTGTCGATCCGGCCGGGCAGCAGCATGTTGACCGTGACGCCGTCGCCCGCGACCTCGGTCGAGAGCGTCTTGGACCAGCCGACCAGCGAGCCGCGGACGGCGTTGGAGAGCCCGAGATTCGGGATCGGCTGGATCGTGCCGGAGGAGGCGACCGTCAGGATCCGCCCCCATTTGCGCGCGCGCATCGCCGGCAGGAGCCGGTGGGTGAGCGTGACGAAGCGCAGCACGATCATCTCGAACTGGCGCAGGAGCTCCTCCGGGTCGGCCGCCGCGATCGGCCCCGGCGGCGGTCCGCCCGAATTGTTGACGAGGATGTCGACGCCGCCGAGCCGCGCCTCGGCCTCCGATGCCACCCGCTCGGCGAACCCGGGGTCCGCGAGATCCGCCGCCAGCGCCTCGGCCCGCCCGGCCCCCCGCGCCGTGATGGCCTCGGCCGCCTCGGCGAGCTTGTCGGCGCTCCGGGCCACCATCAGCACATGGGCCCCCTCGGCGGCGAGCGCCTCGGCGATGCCGCGCCCGAGCCCGCGCGAAGCGGCCAGCACCACGGCCCGCTTGTCTGTCAGCCCGAGATCCATCACGCGGCCTTTGCCGGCAGCCCGAGCTCGGCGAGGCGCCGCTCGAGCCGGCCGATCAGACGGTCGAGATCGGCGCGCGTTTCGGGCGAGAGGCTCGGCCCCGGCGCCCGCAGCGCGGCCGAGGCGATGGCGCCGCGGCGCCTCAGGATCTCCTTCCTCGCCGCGAGCCCGATGCCGAGCTGCTGTTCGTAGCGCACGAGCGGCAGATACGCATCGAAGACGTCCTGCGCACGCTCGGTCTCGCCGGCCCGGGCGAGGCGCACCACCTCGACCAGCATCTCCGGGTAGGCGAAGCCCGTCATCGCGCCGTCGGCCCCGCGCAACACCTCGTCGAGCAGGAACAGCCCGCCATTGCCGCAGAGGATCGACAGCCGCGGGCCGGCCTCGGCCTCGGCCCGGCGGATCGCGCTGATCTTGTCGAGCCCCGGCCAGTCCTCGTGCTTGAGCATGACGATCTGCGGATGCGCGGCCGCCAGCGCCCGGATCGCCGCCACCGACATCGACACGCCAGTGACGAGCGGGAAGTCCTGCACGCAGACCGGCACATCCGGCCCCAGCGCCTCGCAGACGCCGGTATAGTAGCGCGCGATCTTCGCCTCGGTGTCGGTGCCCTTGGGCGGGGCGATCATCACGCCGGCAGAGCCCAGCTCCATCGCCCGGTGCGCAAAGCGGGCCATCGGCGCGAAGCCGCCGCCCGATGCGCCGACCACCACCGGGATACGCCCGGCCACGCGCGCCATGATCCGGGCGAGGAAGGTCTCGGCCTCGTCGGCGCCGAGCTTCGGCGCCTCGCCCATGATCCCGAGCACGGTCATGCCGGTGACGCCGCGGGCGAGGTAGAACTCGACCATCCGGTCCGCGCTGTCGAGATCGAGCGCGCCGTCCTCGGCAAAGGGCGTCGCTGCGATGATGTAGACGCCGTTGGTGTCGCGCGTGATCCGCTGGCCCATGGCTCTCCTCCGGTGCTGTTTCGCGAGGCTAGCGGGCCGACGGGAGCGGGTCGAGCGGGATCTTCGAGCTTAGGGACGCGCGCGAAGGGCGGTCTCGGCCTTGCGGAGAGTGGCGGCGCGGCGCTCGGCCTCGCGCACCAGGCGGCGTCGGGTCCGGGCCTCGGCGATCAGCTGGTCGAGCCTGGGCGGGCGGCCCGCCTCCTCCTCCGTCTCGAGTGCGGCCAGAGCTGCGGTGGCGGCCTCGAGCAGCGCGCGAAACGGCCGCTCTCCGGCGCGCACGGGTTTCAGGACCCCGGCGATCCAGCGGCCCTCTGCATCCGCTCCCGCAGAGCGTTCGAGTGCCGCCGATGCCGAGGCGAGCGCCCGCGCCTCGCGCGAGAGTGCGCCGAGGGTTTCGCGGGTGATGTCGAGCCCGTTGCCGCCCGCGATCCCCGACAGGCGTCGCCGATGCCCGCCCATCGCCCGAACGCAGGCCGCGACCCGGCGCGTGTCGGCCACGGGGTCGGCCCGCTCAGGCGACGGTCTCGGTCGTCTCGGCGAGGCTCACCCTGAGCCGCGCGCTGTCGATCCCGAGAGTGTTCGCGCCCATGCCGCTCCCCTGTTGCGGGCACCAGCATAGGCGCATGGGGTGCGGCATGCACCCCTCGCACCGTCCTCAGGGGGCGAGCGCCCGGTCGGCGGCCCCGAGCGCGCCGCGGCAACTCTCCCCGAGTGCCGGCTGGTTTTCGCGCAGGCATGCCGCGATCCGCCCGCCGCCCGGCTCGACCGCCGCGCAGAGCCGCGCCGCATCGGGCCAGCAGGCGCGCACCGCGCTGCGGATCGTCGAGACACGGTCGACGCCGACGCGGCAAGTCTCCGGCAGGCTCGCCCGGCGGGCCGACAGACAGTCGAGCACGCGCCCGTCGCCCGGCTCGACGCCCGAGCAGTAGGTCATCGCAGAGGGCATGCAGGCCATCACGGCGCCGCGTATCGCGGCCCGCGGGGTGGTGTCCTGGGCGAGCGCCGGTGCCGCGAGCCCGAGGATCGCGGCCGTTGCGAGGGCGAGCGCGCGAGCGCCGGTGCCGCCGGTGCCGCCGGTGGCCTCGATGCGGCGGGGAGGTCGGGTGCGATGGGTCATGGGTCTCTCCTCTTGTCTCAATGGGTCAGCTTCGCGTCGCCGAGCGATCGACGCTGAGGCTCCGCCCCGAGGGCGCGGTGTAGGTCGTGCCGCCGGTGCAGCGGCCGTCCGAACAGCTTGTCGAGCCGGCGCGGCTCCAGGTGCGCCCGCCGCGCCCGGTCCAGGTCCGGGTCGAGCTGCAGCTCCCGTCGGCGCAACTGCCCGACACGGCGCCCATGGCGGTCGCACCGCCCGGCCCTGTGACGGTGACGCTGCGGGTCCATCCGCCGGCGGCGGCCTCGAGGCCCAGGCCGCCCGCGAGGGCGAGGGCGGCGACAAGGGCGGTGGGTCTGATCATGGTCGGTCTCCTCAAGGGGTGCGGCGGGCTGCCCGCCGTCTCTGAGGCAGCGTCGCGCCACCCTGTTGCGCCCGTGTGAGTGCCGACCGCCCGACGTGTTACGAAACGTATCCGGAACGCCGCAGCGGCACCCGGCGTGCTTGCCAATGCCGAGCGGCTGCGTAGCGTGCGCGCATGAGCAAGGTGCCGCGCATCGTCATCGTCGAGGACGACCCCGAGATCCGGGCCCTGACCCGCGACTATCTCGAGCGTCACGGGTTTCGCGCCGATGTCGCGGAGGGCGGCGCGGCGCTCGACCGGCTGCTCGAGCGCTATGGCGAGCCGGACCTCCTGGTGCTCGACCTGATGCTGCCGGGCGAGGACGGGCTCGCGATCTGCCGGCGCCTGCGGGCAAGCTCGGCGGTGCCGATCCTGATCCTCACCGCGCGGGGCGAGGAGATCGACCGCATCGTCGGGCTCGAGCTCGGCGCCGACGACTACATGGCGAAGCCCTTCAACCCGCGTGAGCTCGTCGCCCGCATCCGCGCGATCCTGCGCCGCGCCGAGCCGCCGCCCGAGACGCGCCGCCGCCTTGCGGTCGGGCCGCTGATGGTCGATCTCGACGCGCGCGCCGTGCACGGGGCCGATGGCGCGGAGATCCCGCTGACGGGGGCCGAGTTCGACCTTCTCGTCTGCTTCGTGCAGCACCCGGGCCGTGTCCTCTCGCGTGATCAGCTGATGGACTGGACCCGCGGGCGCCGGGCCGAGGCGCTGGACCGCACGATCGATGTCCAGCTCTCGCGCCTGCGCCGCAAGATCGAGCCCGCTGCCGAGGGCGAGCAGCCGCTCTTCAAGACCGTTCGAAACGCCGGCTACATGCTGGTCGCGACCGTCGGCGCTGCGCCCGGCGGGCTGGCCGAGCCCGGGGGCCCCGGGGCCCCATGAGCGTCGTCGGGCGGCTCGGGCTCTTCGGCCGGCTCGTTGGGATCGTCCTCCTGCTCCTGATGGCGCTCACCGGGCTCGGGCTCGGGGTCGCCTTCAGCGTGCGCGACGGCAACGAGGCGCTCCGCGGTGTGCCCCTGCCGCGCCAGATCGCGGCGATCGCGGCGCTGATCGAGGCGGCCGGCCCCGAGCTCCGCCCGGCCGCGATCGCAGCGGTGCAGACCCGCCGGCTCACGGTCACGCTGCGGCCAGACTGGCCGTCCCGGCTCGCCGCGGGCGGCGCGATGCCCGGCCTCGAATGGCTGATCACCCGGCGGATGGCCGAGCCCCGCCCGGTGCGCGCCGTCTCGGCCGAGAGCGGGGCGCCGCGCGCGCTCACAACCCTGCCGCGCCGCGCCTTCCGCCGCTTCCTCCGCGATGTCGATATCGGCGTCGAGCTCGCGAGCGGCGAGATCGCCCATTTCGAGATCCGCGCGACGACGCCCAACCGCCTCCTCGGCGTGCCGGCGGGGTTCTGGATCGGCAGCGTCGGGTTCCTCTTCGCGGCCATTGCGGTGTGGGCGATCGCGCGGGAGGCGCGCCCGCTCGCCCAGCTCGCGGCCTCGGTCGAGGCGTTCGGGCGCGACGGGCGGCCCCGGCCGGTCGAGGGGCGGGGCGCGGCCGAGATCCGCCGCCTTGTCGCCGCGGTCAATGCGATGCAGGGGCGGATCGCGGCGCTGATCCGGTCGCGCGCGGTGCTGCTCGGCGCCGTCAGCCACGACCTCAAGACCTTCATCACCCGGCTCAGGCTCCGCATCGAGGCGCTGGAACCCGAAGCGTCGCGGGACCGGGCCGAGGCCGATCTCGACGCGATGACGCGCCTTATCGAGGACGCGCTCGCCGTCGCCCGCGGGGCCGATGCGACGACCCCCCGCGCCGCGGTGGATCTCGCCGCCCTTCTCGCCGAGGAGGTGACCGCGCGCCCGGGCGAGCCGCTCCTCCTCTCGCGCCCCGAGGGGCCGGCGATGGTGTCGGGCGACGCGGTCGGCCTGCGCCGCCTCTTCGCCAACCTGATCGAGAACGCGCTCCGCTACGGTCACCGGGCCGAGATCACGCTTGCCCGCGGCCCGGACGCCGTCACGGTGGTGGTCGACGACACCGGCCCCGGCATCCCCGAGGCCGAGCGCGACGCGGTCTTCGAGCCTTTCTACCGCCTTGAGGGCTCGCGCAGCCGCGAGACCGGCGGCTCGGGGCTCGGGCTTGCCATCGTGCGCCAGATCGCCGAGGGCCATGGCGGCACGGTGGAGCTCACCGACGCGCCCTCGGGCGGCGCGCGCTTCCGGGTGCGCCTGCCCGCTGCCTGAACCGTCAGCCGAGGCCGAGCGCGCGGAGGCGGGCGACGAGGCCGGCGGTCGCGGGGTCGAGGCCCGCGGGCGATCCGCCCTGCACGACCGGCATGAGCGCCTTGGCGAGCACCTTGCCGAGCTCGACGCCCCACTGGTCGAAGCTGTTGATCCCGAGGATCGCGCCCTCCACGAACACCCGGTGCTCGTAGAGCGCGATCAGTCGGCCCAGCGAGAAGGGGTCGAGCCGGCGCTGGAGGGTCGTGGTGGAGGGGCGGTCGCCCGGGAAGGTGCGGTGGGGTGCCAGGCGGTCGATCTCGGCGGCGCTGGCGCCGGCGGCGGCCATCTCGGCACGCACCTCCTCCTCGGTGCGGCCGATGGCGAGCGCCTCCCCTTGGGCGAGGCAGTTGGCCACCAGCGCCGCGTGGTGGGCGCCGAGGCGCTCGCGGGGCTCGGCGGCGAGGATGAACTCCACCGGGATGACGTCCGTCCCCTGGTGGAGGAGCTGGAAGAACGAATGCTGCGCGTTGGTGCCGGGCTCGCCCCAGACGATCGGGCCGGTGGGGCCGTCCACGCACCGCCCGTCGAGGCCGACGCGCTTGCCGTTGCTCTCCATGTCGAGCTGCTGGACGAAGGCGGGGAAGCGCTCGAGCCGCTGGTCGTAGGGGATGAGCGCGCGGGTGGCATGTCCGCAGGCGATGCGGCGCCAGAGCCCGACGAGGCCGAGCAGCACGGGCAGGTTTTCGGCCAGCGGAGCCTCGACGAAATGGCGGTCGAGCGCCGCCGCACCCGCGAGGAAGGCGCGGAACCGCTCCGCCCCGATCGCGACCGCCAGAGCGAGGCCGACCGCCGACCAGACCGAGTAGCGCCCGCCGACCCAGTCCCAGAACCCGAAGACGCGGGCCTCGGGGATGCCGAAGGCCGCGCAGGCGGGCAGGTTGGTCGACACCGCGGCCATTCGCTCGGCCGCTGCGGGGCCGAGATGGGTCTCGAGCCAGTCCCGCGCCGAGGCGGCGTTGGCCATGGTCTCCTGGGTGGTGAAGCTCTTCGAGACGATGATCAGCGCGGTCGTCGCGGGATCGAGGTGGCGGATCGTGTCGGTCAGATGCGCACCGTCGACATTGGAGACGAAATGCAGGCGCGGGCCGTCATGGTCGGGCGCGAGCGCGCGGACGGCCATCGCGGGGCCGAGATCCGAGCCGCCGATGCCGATGTTGATCACATCCGTCACAGGCCCGCCGGGGGCGCGACCGGCGCGGAGATCCTCGGCAAAGGCGAGCATCCGCGCCAGCGTCCCCTCGACATCGGCGCCCGGCGGGACCGGCGCCCCGCCCCGGAGTGCCATATGGAGCGCCGCGCGCCCTTCGGTGGCGTTGACCGGCTCGCCGGCGAAGAGCGCATTGCGCCGCGTCTCGAGCCCGGTGGCCCGCGCCAGATCGAGGAGCGCCGCCAGCGCCCGCGCGTCGAGCTTCTCGCGGCTGAGATCCAGCGTGAGGTCGTCGAGCGCGACGGCGAGTGCCGCGCAACGCTCGGGATCGGCCACCAGCCGGCGGAGGTGGACCGGGCGAAGACGATCCGCCTCGGCCTGGACCCGGGTCCAGGCAGCCCCAGGCCCGGTCGGTGAAACATCCGTCATCTTGGCCCCCATGGCTCGTCCGGGATCCCTGGCGCATCGGGACACTACGCGGTGGGGCGTGCCGCGCCTAGCCTCGCGGGCTCGCCACCGCGCAGCCTCCGGCGCAGGAAATCGAGGAAGAGCCGTGTTTTCACCGCCATCCCGGCGCGATGCGGCATCAGCGCATAGGCCTCGCGGTCATAGGCGTTGAGCTCGGGCAGGATCGCCACCAGCCGGCCCTCGGCGAGATCGGCCTCGACCGGCTGTCGGATCAGGAGCCCGATGCCGAGCCCCGCCCGCACGAAGGCGGCAGCGGGCTGGTCGCTGTTGACCTTGGCGCGGAAGGGCACGGTCACGCGGTGGAGACCCTCCTCGGTGCGAAAGGCCCACTGCCCGGCCGGCGAGATCGCGGAGTTGACGATGCAGTCATGCTCGAGCAGGTCGTCCGGCCGCTCCGGCGTGCCGCGCCGCGCGAGATAGGCGGGTGCCGCGCAGATCACATAGGGAAAGGGCGCGAGCCGCACCGCGATCAGCGCACTGTCCTCGGGCTCGCTGAGCCGGATCGCGATGTCGAACCCCTCGCCGACAATGTCGACCCGGCGCTCCTCGAGCGCGAGCTCGACGCGCAGATGCGGCTGCTCGGCGAGGAACTCGGCGGCCAGCGGTGCGAGCACCGTCTCGCCGAAGACTTTTGGCCCCGCGATGCGCAACAGCCCGCTCGGCTGCGCGCTGTCCTCGGTGGCCGACTCCATCATCTCGTCCCAGGTCGAGACCGCGATGCGAGCCCGCGCGAGGAACGTCTCGCCCGCCTCGGTGAGCGAGACCCGCCGCGTCGTGCGGTTGAGGAGCCGCGTGCCGGCCCGGGTCTCGAGCGCCGCCACATGCTTGCTGACGAGCGCCTTCGAGAGCCCGAGCCGCTCGGCCGCCGCGGTGAAGCTCTCGCGCGCTGCGACCTCGATGAAGGCACGGACGGCGTCGATCTGGTCCATCCGTCTTCGCTCCGTTGACGGTCTTGTTCGTTAGGCCCGGATTATCCCCGGCGGCGCCGACAGTATCTTCGCTCCCACAAGGACACGCAACCGACCTGACGGAGTGAGACCCATGCCGACCCTTCACCGCCACGCCCTCTCGGGCCACAGCCACCGTGCCGAGCTGTTCCTCTCGCTGATCGGCGAGCCGGCCGAGATCGTCGATGTCGATCTCGGCAACGGTGCCCATAAGAGCCCCGACTTCCTCAAGCTCAATCCGCTCGGCCAGGTGCCGGTGCTCGTCGACGGCGCGGTCGTGCTCGGCGACTCGAACGCGATCCTCGTCTATCTCGCCGAGAGCCGCGGCCGCACCGACTGGTACCCCGCCGACCCGGCGACCCGCGGGCGCATCCAGCGCTGGCTCTCGGTCGCGGCCAACGAGATCGCCAACGGCCCGGCGGC
>CAYORO010000031.1:0-21053 GCA_964406355.1 uncultured Limibaculum sp. | reverse complement strand
GCCGCCTCCGCGCGCGGAGGCGGCGGGGGTGGTGGCGGGCCGGATCGGAAGGGGCGAGCCCGCAGGGCGAGCCCCGCGCGAAATGCGCCGCAGGCGTTCGGCCATGCGCCGCGGTCTGGCCGGGCGGACCGGCGCAGGCCCGCAGCTGGGTCTGGGGAGGAGCGGCAGATGAAGATGCGCGAGATCGCCTTCGGCACCCAGCCGCCGATCGACGGCTATGGCCCGGGCGGCTTTCGGATCGGGGGCGCTTGGCATGCGGGGTCGGTCATCCTCGGGCCGGAGGGGGTGGAGCCGGCCGAGCTCCCTCTAGATGGCGCCGCCATCGCGCGCCTGATCGCGGCGGCAGGCGCGGGAGATCTCGTGCTGTTTGGGCAGGGGGCGGACATCGCCCCCCTCCCGCCCCGCCTCCGCGCCCCGCTCGAAGCCGCCGGGCTCGGCATCGAGGTGATGTCGACACCCTCGGCCTGCCGCACCTACAACGTGCTCCTCGCGGAGGAGCGCCCCGTTGCCGCGCTGCTGACGGCTCTCTGACGTCGGACGGCCCGCCGACGGCACCCCCGGATGCCCGCCTCGCGCGTTTTCCTTTGGCGCCGTCCGCCGCGGGCGTTATCTCGCGCGGGGGGCCACCGTCCCCCAGCAACGGGCCCACAGCGACCGCCCCACGGCGACTGCCCCACAGGCGCCCGTGCTGCCGAGACCCGAGAGAACCGAGGAGGGGCCAATGGCCTTCACGCTGCCCGATCTGCCCTATGCCCATGACGCGCTGGCTGCGTCCGGCATGTCGAAGGAGACGATGGAGTATCACCACGACCTCCACCACAAGGCCTATGTCGACAAGGGCAACGAGCTCGTCGCCGGCACGCCGTGGGAGGGCGCCGACAATGCCAAGCTCGCCGAGGTGATCACCGGCACCTATGGCAAGGAGGAGCATCAGGGCCTCTTCAACCAGGTCTCCCAGCATTGGAACCACATCCAGTTCTGGGAGATGATGGCGCCGGGCGGGGGCACCATGCCGCCCGAGCTCGAGACCAAGATCACCGAGGCATTCGGCTCGGTCGAGGACTTCAAGAAGGCCTTCACCGCAGCGGGCGTCGGCCAGTTCGGCTCGGGCTGGGCCTGGCTCGTGATGGATGGCGGCCAGCTCAAGATCACCAAGACCGCGAACGGCGTGAACCCGCTCTGCTTCGGCCAGACCGCGCTGCTCGGCTGCGATGTGTGGGAGCACTCCTACTATCTCGACTTCCGCAACAAGCGGCCGGCCTACCTCGAGAACTTCCTGAACAACCTGGTGAACTGGGAGAACGTCGCGAGCCGCATGGGCTGAGGCCCCGCGCGCGCGATCGGCCGGCGCCCGGCGTGGCGCCGGCCCCATGACGGGGTGTGGAGGTGGACCACCTTCGGGTCATCGGAGCCGGGTTCCTCCTTGTCGCCCTGGTTCTGGCCCCGGGCACGCTCTACGGGCTCGGCCGCCTCGCGCATGGTCTTGCCCAGTGGGCGTCGATGGGACCGCCGACGCTCCGGTGGGACGTGATCATCCCGACCCTCCTGGTCTGCGCGGTCCTCATGGGGCTGGCCTTGGGCGGGGCCTCCCGACTGCTGCGCGGTCTCTCCAGCGGCTATCGGTATCGCAGATTTGCCGTGCTGGCTCTCGTGGCCGCGATCATCGCCGCCCCGGCGATCGCGTCTTGGAGCCTGCGCCGCCTGTTCGGGATGCCGGAGATCGCAGTGGTCTTTGGCGCCACCGCGATCCTGCTGAGCGTCGTGCCGCTCTGCCACTGGCGGCCGCGGTCCTGATCGCCCGACCCGCGCGGGCGTTATCCGGATCGGGGCGCGGCGGCTGCGGCCTCGACCGCGAGTGCGACGGCCTCCTCCGGGGTCGCGACCACGGTGACAAGCGCGCCGACCGGGCGATGCAGGAACCCCTCCGCCCCCATCCGCTCGAAGAGCTGCAGCAGCGGGTCCCAGTAGCCGCCCGCATTGACCAGCAGCACGGGCTTGGCGTGGAGCCCGAGGCTCGCCCAGGTGACCGCCTCGATCAGCTCGTCGAGCGTGCCGGGGCCGCCCGCGAGCGCGACCACGGCATCGGAATTCGCCAGCATCAGCGCCTTGCGCTCATGCATCGTCTCGGTGATCACCAGATGGTCGATCTCGCGCCGTGCGAGCTCCTTGGCGACGAGGTGGCGGGGGATGAAGCCCAGCACCGACGCGCCGCCCGCCTGGGCCGCCCGCGCTGCCTCGCCCATCAGGCCGTGATCGCCCGCGCCATAGACGAGCCGGAGGCCCGCATCCGCCACCGCGCGGCCGAAGCGGCGCGCCATCTCGCCATGCGCGGGGTCCGTGCCCGTCCGCGAGCCGCAATAGAGGCAGACACTGCGCATGGTTTGGCCCCCGGCCCGGCCGTTCCCCTGATCCCCGCGCTTCTTCCCCGAGCTTGGCGCCCTGCGCAAGAGCGGGACGCGAGCGTTTGATCGCACGCCGCTGACCGATATATCGCACAGGACCGCCCGCGGGGCGGCCCACCCACACCTGACCGGGGGAAGCCAATGCGACGGCGACGCAGGACGCCGGGGGCCGAGGGCACCCCCGATCTCCGGATCCTCACGCGAGCGCTGCCGGAGCTCTGGCCCGAGGGGCGGCGCGATCTGCGCATCCGGGTCGTGGTCGCGATCCTGCTGCTGGTCGGGGCGAAGGCGGCGACGCTGGTCTCGCCCTTCCTCTTCAAGGAGGCGATCGACGGCCTCGGCCCCGAGGCGGCGGCGGTGGCCGCGCCGGTGGCGATCGTGGTCGCCTACGGCCTTGTGCGGCTCGGCTCGACCGTCCTGCAGCAGCTTCGCGACATGGTGTTCACGCCGGTCTCCCAGCATGCGCTGCGCGGCCTGGCGCTGCGGACCTTCGAACATGTGCACCGGCTCTCGCTCGGCTACCACCTCTCTCGGCGGACCGGCGCGCTCAGCCGGATCATCGACCGCGGCGTCAAGGCGGTCGACTTCCTGCTGCGCTTTCTCATCTTCAGCATCGTGCCGCTGATCCTCGAACTCGTGATCGTCGCGGTGATCTTCTGGGCGCATTTCGGGATCGGCTATTTCGCCGTGCTGGTGGCGACCGTGGTGACCTATGTGGCCTTCACCTTCCGCGTCACCGAATGGCGGGTGAAGATCCGCATGCAGATGAACCGCGAGGACCAGGACGCGCATCAGAAGGCCGTCGACAGCCTGCTCAACTACGAGACCGTGAAGTATTTCGATGCCAGCACCCGCGAGGCCGAGCGGTATGACCGGGCGATGGCGGCCTATCAGCGGGCGGCGCTCAAGACCTCCGAGAGCCTCGCCTTCCTCAATTGCGGCCAGGCGCTGATCATCGCGGCCGGCATGGTGACGGTGATGGCGATGGCCGCCCGGGGCGTGGTGGCCGGCGAGCTGACGGTCGGCGATTTCGCGATGGCCAATGCCTTCATGATCCAGATCACCGTGCCGCTCAATTTCCTCGGGACGGTCTATCGCGAGATCCGCCAGAGCCTCGTGGATATGCGCGAGATGGTCGAGCTGACCGACACAGCCCCCGAGGTGGTCGATCGGGCAGATGCCAAGCCCTTCGTCTCGGGCGAGGGGCGGGTCGCGTTCCGGCGGGTCGATTTCGGCTACGGGCCCGACCGTGTGGTGCTTCAGGGGGTCGATTTCGAGGTGCCGGGCGGGGGCAAGCTCGCGATCGTCGGGCCGTCGGGTGCGGGCAAGTCGACGATCGCGCGGCTCCTCTTCCGCTTCTACGACGTGACGGGCGGCGCGGTGGAGATCGACGGCCAGGACGCGCGCTCGGTCACGCAGAACAGCCTGCGCGCGCGCATCGGCGTGGTGCCGCAGGACACCGTGCTCTTCAACGACACCATCGGCTACAACATCGCCTATGGCCATGCCGGCGCGACGCATGAGGAGGTCGAGGCCGCCGCCCGCGCGGCCCGGATCCACGACTTCATCATGGGGCTGCCCGAGGGCTACGACACCCAGGTCGGCGAACGGGGCCTCAAGCTCTCGGGCGGGGAGAAGCAGCGCGTCGCGATCGCGCGGACGATCCTCAAGGACCCGCCGGTGCTGATCCTCGACGAGGCGACCTCGGCGCTCGACACCGGCACCGAGCGGGAAATCCAGGCCGAGCTCCGCCGCCTCGGCGAGGGACGCACCGTCATCATGATCGCGCACCGGCTCTCGACAGTGGTCGAGGCCGACGAGATCCTGGTGCTGGAGGCCGGCCGCGTGATCGAGCGCGGCACCCATGCGCGCCTCGTCGCCCAGGGCGGGCGCTATGCCGCGATGTGGGCGGTGCAGGAGGCCGAGGCGCGCGAGGCCGAGGCGTTGACCGGCTGAGCCGGGGGAGCGCTCAGCTGACGGGGCCCGCGCTCACCAGATAGTCGCGCAGGCCGATCAGATAGGCGCGCGCGAGCGGTTCCTCGCCGATCGCCAGCATGCGCTGGGTGTCGCCCGGGTGGTCGCCGAAGAACGGCTCCGGCAGGATCGTCGGGTGGCGCGAGGCGACGAGCGAGGTCGATCCGCGCTCGCCCGGGCCGCGCGGCTTCAGCCCGCGATTGGGCAGCCCGAGGCCCGCCACCATCGCCTCGAGCACCGCGGCGGCGAGATCGCGGCCCGCCTGCGACGTGTGCCAGTGCAGCGCCTCGCTGCCCGTTCCGCCGCCCGCGTTGAAGTGCAGCTCCAGGATCACCTCGGGGCCCCAGAGGTCGATCTCGGCATAGGCTTCGGCGATCTCGTGCTGGTAGCCGCGCGGGTTCTTCTGGCGGAAGAAGCGCTGCAGCTCGATCTCGAATTCGGGCGCCGCGGCCTCCATCAGGGCATAGACGCGCTGGTTGTAGATCCACTCGCTCACCGCCATGGCGTTGGAGAAGGCGCCTTGCGACACGCTGTTGTGGCCGATCAGGATGGCGACCTTGCGGCGCTGGGCCTCGGCCGTCGTGAAGGCGGGGAAGGCCTCGCGCAGGCCGAGGCGGTCGATCTGGCCGCGGATCTTCGGCATCACCGAGAGGACCTTCGCGACATAGTCCGGGTCGCCTGCGAAGCCGCCCTGCTTCAGATGGGCGATGTAGCCGCCGGGGTCCTCCGCGAAGCGCGCCCAGCCGTCATACATCGGCCCGTTGTCGACGAAGGCCCAGTAGCCGTCGATGAAGTCCTCGAGGCTCGCGAAGGCGCAGTAGGTGTCGAGCCCGTCATGCGCCTCGTAGTCGACAGGCGTGGCGAGCGGGCGGTCGCGGTTGACCCGGGCGCGGAATTTGAGCCCGGAGAAGTTCCCGTGCCGGGTCGCGAGGTCGCTGGTGCCATAGGCGGATTCCAGCGCCCACTGGGCCAGTGTGACGATCTTGAGCGCGGGCGCCTGGATGGGCGCAGCGGCATAGGTCTTGATCAGGGTTTCCCAAAGCTCGGACATCGCAATTCCTCCGTGATGCAAATCCAAGCGTAATATGCCTCAAATCTTAGCAATCTGCAAAAGTCTTGACCGGAGCCGGCCGACAGCGCGGCTCCGGTGTCGCTCGTGGGGTCAGTTGACCGTCAGCGTGCCGCCGGTGCCGAGGCCGCCGCGCACGTTCTGCGCCTCGTAGTTGCGCAGCGCCCGCACCATGCCATTGTAGGCGTCGGCGAAGGCTGCGACGGTCGCCTTGCCCTCGGGCGTGCGCGAGAAGCCCGCGCCTGCGCCGCCGACACTGCCGCCGAAGCCGCCGAGCGCGGCGCCGAAATTCGTCGCCGTCGCCGAGCCCTCCGAAGCGCCGATCTGGACCTGGCTGCGGATGTCGAAGAGCGAGAGCGTCACCACCGAGACCTTGCCCTGGAGGCCGCCGGCCACCGCCGCGCCGACGCTGCCGAAGAGCCCGCCGACGCCGGCGGCGATCGAGCCCGTCGGGTCCTCGTCGATGATGATCGCGGGCTCCATGAAATAGTCGGCCGCCACGCGCTGGCCGGCCTGCTGGTTGGAGCCGGCGCGGAACTCGCCGGAATTGCGCTGCTGCAGCGTGATGTCGGTCATCCGGTCATTCAGTCGCTGCGAGCCGATCGAGGTGATGACGAAACAGTTCGATTGCAGCACCGCCACGCGGAGCAGCGGCTCGATGGTGGTGACGCCGGTCGCGAGCGAGAACGGCCCGTACCAGTAGGCCTCCCGCCCGTCATCGACCGCCAGGGTCCCGAAGGGCTCGGCGCAACGCTCGAGATTTGAGGCGGCATCGACGCTTGCGCCGCCCGCGGCCGAGCCTGAGACCGCCGTCGTGCCGGTGCCCTGGCTCACCGAGCCGCCGCCGAGGCACCCGGCCAGCGCCAATGTGAGCCCGAGCCCTGCCGCAGTCTTCACCCAAAACAACATGTTCACCTCGTCGTCCTTACGGTTTCGCTCCTGGGGCCGGGGAATCGTGTTGGTCCGGCCCCACCCCTCGTGCCTATATACAGCCCCTGCAGGCTGCAGGTGATCGCGATTTCGATAAGGGAAGCTTGACATGAAGACAGTGACAATCGTCGCAGCGGGATTGGGAACCGTACTGCTGGCAGGGTGCCTCGACACCGCGCCACGGCCCGAGGCGATCGAGCTCTGCGACAGCGCGGGCTGCCGGGTGGTGCCGGCCGACACTGCGCTCTACGACCCCTCGGGGGCCGTGCCCGATCCGGATCCGCAAGGGATTTTGCCGGGGCTCGTGGCCGAGGCGGAGCGTGATCCGCGTGCGGCCTCAGATCTCGCGATGCGCTTCATGCGCGGCGACGGGATCCGGCAGAACAGCTACCAGGCGGTGCTCTGGATGCGCGATGCGGCCGAGCGGGGCAATCTGCGCGCGCAGAGCGCGCTCGGCCGGCTCTTTCTGACGGGGCTCGAGGAGGCGGGGCCAGATTTCAACGAAGCGGCGAAATGGCTCTCGATCGCGGCGGCGCGGGGCGACCGGGAGGCGGCCGAGCTGCTGCCCTTCGCCGAGGAGGAGCGCGCCGAGGAACAGGCCTTCCAGGAGGAGATCCGGCGGACCCGCGAGTTCGTCACGCGGACCTACTGGTTCGAGACGGCGTATTTCGGGTTTTACGATCCGTTTTGGCCAGGCGGTCCGTTCGTCTATAACTACTACTGACAGCGCGGGCCGCGGGCCCGCCGCGCAGGGCCCCGCCCGCCCGGGCGAGCGCTGGCGGCGGCCGGGACGGGGCCGCCCCCCATCGGCCCCGCGCGGCGGGGCGGCCAGTCTCATTCGGCGGCACGAAGGGGCAGGGGCGGGATGCTCCGGGGCTCGGGCAGGGGCGCAGGCGGCTCGGGCGGCAGCTCCCAGAGGATCTCGGGGATCTCGCCGCCCGCCGCAGCCCGGAGCCGCCGGGCAAGCCGGCGATCGGCGAAATAGCGGCGCGCCGCCTTCGAGCCCGTGGCATAGCGGAGCGTCTCGACCGCGAGCCGGCCCCAGGCATAGGCGCCGCGCGAGATCCACTCGCGGAGCGCCAGCGCCGCCGGCGTCACCACCAGGGTGAGCAGCGTGGCGACCCCGAGGCCGAACACAACGGCGGTGGCGAGGCTGACCCACCAGAGCGCGGTCGGTGCGCCCTGGATGATGGAGAGCGCGCCGAAATCGATACTGACCGCGAGCATCATCGGCGTCAGCCCCGCCATGGTGGTGATCGTGGTGAGCAGCACCGGGCGGATCCGGTCCTCGGCGGTGCGCAAGATCGCCTCGAGCCGGTCCATGCGCTTGGCATAGTCCTGGAAGGTGTCGATCAGCACGATGTTGTTGTTCACGACGATCCCGGCGAGCGCGACGATCCCGGTGCCGGTCATGATGATCGAGAACTTCTGCCCCATCACCATCATGCCGATCAGCACGCCCGCGACCGAGAGCACCACCGCCGTCAGCACCAGCACGCTGTTGTAGAGCGAGTTGAACTGCGCGAGCAGGATCACGAACATCAGCCCCAGCGCGCCGAGGAAGGCGTTGGCGAGGAAGGCCTGGCTCTCGGCCTGTTCCTCGCGGTCGCCGGTGAAGAGTGCGCGAATGCCGGGCCGGAAGGGCTGCTCCTCCGCGATCCAGCGCTCCAGCTCCTCGATGATCGCGATGTCGGAGGCCTCGGGCGTCACATCGGCCCGCACGAGGAAGAAGCGCTCGCCGTCGCGGCGGCTGATCTCCTCGAGCTTCGGCGCCGGCGCGCGGGCGATGAAGTTGGCGAGCGGCACGATCCCGCGGTCGGTCGAGACCTTGAGGCTGTCGAGCGTCGAGAGGTGGCGGTGCTCCGGGGTGAGGCGGGCGCGCAGGTCGATCTTCTCCTCCGAGCCCTCGACGCCCACGGTGTCGAGCAGCGCGCCGCGGGTGACGAGCTGGACGAAGGGCCCGATGGTGGCGATGTCCGCGCCGAAGCGGCCGGCGGCCTCCCGGTCGACCCGGATCTGCCACTCGATACCGGGGAGCGGGCGGGTGTCGTCGATCTGCACGAGCCCGGGCGTCGCCTCGAGCTTTTCGCGCGCGATGCGCGTGGCCTCGCGGAGCTGGCCCCAGTCCTCGCCGGAGAGGAGGAGCTGCACCGGCTTGCCCTGCTGCGGGCCGTCCTCCTGCAGCGAGAGCTCGGCGACGAGGCCCGGCAGGTCGGCGATGGCGGCGCGGATCTCGGCGACGATCGGCGCGCCGGGCCCGCGCTCCGCCCAGGGCGCGAGCTCGACCATGATCTCGCCGACGCTGTCGACCGGCGCGTCGTTGGTCGGCCCGAGCGAGAGCCCGCCCTCGCCGGCGGTCGCGAAGACCGCCGCGATCCCGTCGATGCCGAGGACGCGCTGCTCGACGAGCCGCACCAGGCGGTCCTTCTCGGCGAGGGAGAGATTGCCGCGGGCGCGCACATGGATGATCGCCCGCTCGGGATCGGTCTCGACGAAGAACTCGACGCCCTTCGAGTGGGTCTGGAAGAGCGTCACGACCCCCGCGACCGCCGCGCCGGCCAGCGCCAGCGCGACCACCGGGCCCACGGGGTTCAGCACCGCCAGCCCCACGAGCCGGCCGAAGGCCGTGCGCCCGCGCCGCTCGGGCGGCGCCGCCGCGTCGGGCCGCGAGGACGGGCGGTGGCCGCGGAGACGCCGCCCGACGCCGCCGGCGACGCCGCCGAGCACCGGCAGGAAGAGCAGCGCGACGATCAGCGAGGCCGACAGCACGAAGATCAGCGTCACCGGCAGCTGGCCCATGAACTTGCCCGGCATGCCGGGCCAGAACAGCATCGGCAGGAAGGCGCAGAGCGTCGTCGCCGTGGAGGAGGCGATCGGCCAGAACATCCGCCGCGCCGAGGCGGCGTAGGCGCGCATCGGTCCCTCGCCGCGGCGGATCAGCGTGTCGGCGTGCTCGACCACCACGATCGCGCCGTCGACCAGCATGCCGACCGCGAGGATCAGGCCGAACATCGTCATGTTGTTGACCGACATCCCCAGCGCGGCCATCAGCCCGAAGGAGAGCAGGAACGAGCCCGGGATCGCGAAGCCGACCAGGAGCGCGGGCCGGACCCCGAGGGTGACCAGCACCACCAGCATCACGAGCAGCATCGCCGTCAGCACCGCGTTCTCGAGCTGGGAGACCATCGCCGTCACCTCGGCCGACTGGTCCATCGAGAGCGCCACATCGACCGCAGCCGTCAGCGGCTCGGGCCAGGCGGCGACCCGCTCGGCGACCGTGGCGCGCACCGTCTCGACGGTCGCGATGATGTTCTGGCCGAGGCGCTTGGTCACCTGGAGCGAGATCGCCCGCTCGCCGTTGAAGCGGGCATGGCCGGTCGCGTCCTCGAAGGTGCGGCGGATCTCGCCGAGATCGCCGACGCGCACCACCCGGTCGCCCGAGACCTTGACCGGCAGCGCCATCACCTCCTCGGGCGTCTCGAAGGAGCCCGGCACCGAGACCGGGAAGGCCGCCGTCCCGCTCTCCACGCTGTCGGCCGCGACGAGCTGGTTGTTGCGCTCGACGGTCGCGAGCAGCTGCTCGGCGGTCACGTCGTAGCTCTCGAGCAGCAGCGGATCGATGAGCACCTCGATCATCTCGTCGCGGTGGCCGGCGAGATCGGCCGCGAGCACCGGCGCCAGCGCCTCGATCTCGCGCTCGAGCTCCTTGGCGCGGTCGAGCAGCGTGCGCTCGGGCACATCGCCCGAGAGCGAGACGACGAGGATCGGGAACTGGCCGAGATTGACCTCGGTGATCGACGGCTCTTCGGCCTCTTCGGGGAACTCCGCCTGCGCCTGATCGAGCCGCGCGCGCACATCGGCGAGTGTCGCGTCCTTGTCCCAGGCGAAGTCGAACTCGAGCACCATCCCGGCATGACCCAGCGTCGCGATGCCGGTGATCTCCTCGAGTCCCTCGAGCCCGCGGAGCTCGGCCTCCATGGGCTTGACGAGGAAGCGCTCGGCATCGGCCGCCGAGACGCCCGGCAGCGCCACCGAGACATAGAGGACCGGCACGTCGATATCGGGCGAGCCTTCCTTCGGCAGCGCGAGATAGGAGACGAGCCCCGCGCCGAGCGAGATCACGATCAGCGCCATCATCATGCGCGCGCGCGCCGCGCACCAGCCGACGAGACCCGCAGCCCGGGAGGCGATGCGGCGGCTCATCCGAGATCGCCCCAGCCGATTTCGACCGTCTCGATCCGCCCGCCATGGCGCACGAAGTCCTGGCCGATCACGATCACCCGGGCGGTCTCGGGCAGGCCGAGCACCCAGACGCCGGCGCGCCGATCCGACAGCACGCGGACGGGGACGAAGCGCGCGGTCTCGCCCTCGGGCCCGGCCTCCGCGAGCCGCACGCCGAGCCGGCCGTCATCGTCGAGCGTCAGCGCCGACTGGGGCAGGCGGTGGGCGCGCACCGGCGGCATGGCGAGGACCAGCTCGGCGGTCATCCCGTCGCGCACCGCGCCGTCGGCATTGTCGGCCGTGACCTCGACCTCGTAGGTCCGGGTGTCGGGGTCTGCGACCGAGGCGATGAAGGTGAGCCGCCCCTCGATCTCGCCGCCGGTGACGAGGCGGATCTGCGCCGGCGCGCCGGGGGTCAGGCGGTCGACCGCGCGCTCGGCCACAAAGCCGACGACGCGGATCCGCGAGAGGTCGATCACGGTGGCGCAGGTCTCGCCGGTCTCGAGGCGGCTCCCAAGCTCGGCCGCGTCGGTCTCCAGGATCCCGGCGAAGGGGGCGCGGATCTCGAGGCGCTGGATTTCGAGGCTGATCAAGTCGACGCTCGCCTCGGCCGCGCCGAGCTCGGCCTCGCGCGTCATGCGCGTCGTCTCGGCGGCAAACCCCTTCTCCGAGAGGCTGGCGGCGGCGGCGGCATCGACCCGCGCCTCTGCGAGCCGCGCCTCGGCCTCGCGGAGCTGCGCCGGCCGCGAGCCCGGATCGATCCGGCAGAGGAGGTCGCCCGTGGCGACCCGCGCCCCGCGGCGCAGCGGCTCGGAGATCACGGGGCCTGTGGTCTCGGCCTCGACCTCGACCCGGCGGTTGGCGCGGGTGCGCCCCGGCACCGCGAGCTGCTCCTCGAGCGCCTCGGCGCGGACCTCGAGCACCATCACCCGCACGGCCGGGCGGTCCTCGGCCGCCGGTGCCATCGGCACCAGCGCCCACACTGCGAGCAGGACGGCGAGGAGCGGTCGGGCGGTGGCGCGCATCGGCGATGGGGCTCCGGGGCTGTCGGGCCAGGCTGTCGGCCAAGGCGGTGGTCGATCGCGACAGGCGCGCGACCGGCAGGCCGAGGTTGTACGCAGTCTAGGGGCTCGGTCCGGCGCGCAAAAGGGTGTCAGCCGTGCCCTGCGACGAGCTGTCAGGAAAATGTGACATCTGCCGGTTCCCCCGACGCTCGAGAGCCCGATGCGCAGAGGCCATCCCGTGGCAGATCGCGACGCGTTATGTTGCGCGCCGTGCGGCCCGCCGGCCGCCCTACATCCGAAGGGGAGGAGAGGCATGTCGACCCGGAGCACGATCTCGAAGAAGGCCGCGATCGCCGAGCCAGAGGCGGGCCAGCCCGAGGCGGCCGGTCGCCGCAGGCGCATGACGGTGCCGGACTTCACCGCGCGGAAGGGCGGCGTGCCGCTGGTCTGCCTCACCTCCTACACCGCCCATGTGGCGCGGATCTGCGACGCGTGCTGCGACCTGCTCTTGGTGGGCGACAGCCTCGGCATGGTGATCCACGGGCTGCCCAACACGCTCGGCGTCACGCTCGAGCACATGATCATGCACGGCCAGGCGGTGGTGCGCGGGGCCGACAAGGCGCTGGTGGTGGTCGACATGCCCTTCGGCAGCTTCGAAGAGAGCCCCGAGACCGCCTTTCGCAATGCCGCGCGGGTGATCAAGGAGACCGGCGCCCATGCGGTGAAGCTCGAGGGCGGCATCGAGATGGCGCCGACGATCCGCCACCTCACGCGGCGCGGCATCCCGGTGATGGCGCATATCGGGCTGATGCCCCAGGCGATGAACACCGCCGGCGGCTTCAAGGCGGTGCGCGACAGCGGGCAGTTCGACGCGGTCGTCGAGGACGGGCGCGCGGTCGAGGCGGCGGGGGCGTTCTCGGTGGTGGTCGAGGGTGTGGCGCCGGAGCTCGCGGATCGGCTGACCGACGAGCTCGCGATCCCCACGATCGGCATCGGCGCGGGCGCGGGCTGCGACGGGCAGATCCTCGTCTTCGAGGACATGGTGGGGCTGATGCCGCGGGTGCCGACCTTCGTGAAGCGCTACGGCACCATGGAGGAGATGATGAAGGCCGCCGTCGCGCAATACGCCGAGGAGGTGACCGAGCGCCGCTTCCCGGCCGATGAGCACACCTACAAGCAGAGGCCATGAGCGGGAGCTGGATCGCAGGCGACACGGCGGCGCGGTACCTGGCCTTTGCGGAGGGCGCGGTCGCCGGTGTCTCGCCGAGCTATGAGCGGATCTGCCGGTGGGTGGCGGGCTCCGAAGCGCTGATCGCGTTTCTCGAGGCGCTGCCCGAGCCGAAGCGCCAGCCGAATCTCTTCCTCGCGGCCCTGCGGGTGGTGGCGGGCGTGCCCGAGGACGCAGCGGCGCTCCACCGCGCCGTGGCCGAGCGGGGCCCGGAGATCGCGGCGCAGATGCGGGGCAGGGCGACCCAGACCAACGAACCCGGGCGCTGCGCGACGCTCCTGCCGGCCTTTGCACGCTTCGGGGAGCGGATCGCGCTCCTAGAGGTGGGGGCGTCGGCCGGGCTCTGCCTGCTGCCGGATCGCTATGGCTACGATTACGGCGCGCACCGGATCGCCGCGCCTGCGGCGGAGGCACCGGTCTTTCCCTGCCGGGTGACGGGTCCTGCGCCGCTGCCTGCGCGCGTGCCGGAGATCGTGTGGCGGGCGGGGCTCGACTTGGCACCCAAGGATGTCCGGTCCGCGGAGGACATGGCCTGGCTCGAGGCGCTGGTCTGGCCCGAGCAGACGGACCGTCTCGCGCGGCTCCAGGCGGCCATTCGGGTCGCGCGCAAGGATCCGCCGCCGCTGCGGACGGGCGATCTCGCCCGCGATCTCGCGGCGGCCGTGGCCGAGGCACCGCCGGACGTGCCGCTGGTCGTCTTCCACACCGCGGTGCTCGCCTATGTGCCGCCCGAGGAGCGGGCCCGGTTCGCGGCTGAGCTTCGGGGCCTCGGCGCGCATTGGGTGTGCAACGAGGCGCCGGGCGTGGTGCCGGCCCATGCCGCGGGCCTCGCCGCCGGCCCCGAGGGAGATCGCTTCGTGCTGGCGATCGACGGGCGCGGGGTCGCCTGGACCCATCCCCATGGCGCGTGGCTGCACTGGATCGGCTGAGGGCAAGGGCCGGTCTGGGGCAAGATCTGGTGGTCGGCCGGGCGGCGTCCCCAACATCCCACACAGCCGTGACGAAGGCGCAACAGGGTGCGCTGCGGGCGCAGTTCGCGATTGAGAACGCGGGCCGATCCAGCTATGCTGCAAACACAAGAAAAACTATATGAGGCAGCAACATGAGCACCCTTCTTAATGCTGTGTCTATGGTGATGGGGGTCGTCGCGACCGCCCTCGCCGTGGCCACCGGCGCCGAGGGCTTATCGTGGACCCGCCTCCCACCTTCCGCTCCCGGGCGGCTCGGGGGCCTCCGAAACGGCCGCGGCGCCCTGCGGGGCGCCGCGATTCCGTTTTTGGCGCCGGCCGGGTCGCAGGGCCAGGTGTCGTGGCCGATCTCGATGCCCGCATTGGGGTACCAGCGCCGCTCCGGATCCTTGGCGAGGCCGGCGTCGAGGACGCGGTGACGCCCAAGGAGAGCCCGCCGCCGCCCCGATGGTGGCGGCCCCGCCTTGCTCGGCCCGCACAGCTCCCCGGTTTCGTCCAACTGCCGCCTTCGGGCGCCGGCATAAGCCGAAGCATAGCGTGAGGGGACGGACCCGGTGGGATGCGTCAGCGTGGCGAGGGGGTCCGGCGGGCGAGTGCGGTGTGGTGCGCGTGGTGACCGGCGCCGAGCGTGACGTGGTGTGCGGCCGGCCGTCGTCCTGGGGTGGGCGGACAGGCCGGCCGCCGGCGCCTCGGGGTGCGCCGCGGAGCGGAATCAGGCGAGGAGACGCGCGTCGAAGGGATACTGCGTCAGGTTCTCGTGCCCGGTTTCCGTGATCAGCACCTGGTCTTCGAGCTTGATCGCGAAATCCCCGCCCTGGGTCTGGATCAGCGCCTCGACGCAGACCACCATGCCGGGCTCGAGCGCGACGTCGAAGGCCCCCGGGTGGTGGTCCTGCGGGTAGTTCACATGAGGCCACTCGTCGCAGAGGCCGACCCCGTGCATCTTGCAGGAGTAACGGCCGGGGATGAACTCCTCGGGCAGCTGATGGCCGGCGAAGACCAGGTCCTCGAGCCGCACGCCGGGGCCGAGGAGCGAGATGTTCTCCATGATATGGTCATAGCCGATGCGGTACTGGCGGCGCATCTCGGCGGTCGGCTCACCATCGCCGATGAACCAGGTGCGCGAGATGTCGGAGCAGATGCCGTAGGCGCCGACGAGATCGGTGTCGAGGCCGACGATCTCGTTGTTCTGGATCACGCGCGGCCCGCATTCCTGGAACCACGGATTGGTCCGCGGGCCGGAGGCGAGGAGCCGGGTCTCGATCCACTCGCCGCCGCGGCGGATGTTCTCCGAATGCAGGACGGCCCAGACCTCGTCCTCGGTGCGGCCGGGCTGGCAGGCCGCCTCCATCGCCGCGACCGAGCGCTCGCAGGCATACATCGAGCAGCGCATCGCCTTGATCTCGTCGGCGCCCTTGATGGCGCGGGTGCGCTCGGTGACGGGCTCGCCCTCGAGCACCTCGAAGCCCGCCGCCTCGAGCGCGCGGAAGCCCGAGATCATGATCTTGTCGACCGCGAGGCGTCGGCCCTCGCCCACATGGGCGCGCATCACCTCGGCGACCTGGGCGGTGAACTCGCGCGCGGCTTCGGCCGAGCGGTCGCCGGTCGAGAAGTAGAACATCGAGGCGCCGGAGCGGATCTCGGCGACGGCGGGGTTGAAGTCCGACAGGCAGGCGAGCTTCGGCCCCTTGTACTCCCAGAGCACCATATGCCCGTCGGCGCAGAGGAGCACCGCCCGGAACGGGTTGTGGGTGTTCCAGAGCTGCATGTTGGTCGAGTCGGTCGCGTAGCGGATGTTGAGCGGGTCGAAGAGGAGGATCGCGTCGATCCCGCGCGCCACGAGCGCCTCGGTAAGGCGGCGGTGGCGGAAGGCGCGCATCGCCTGGAGGTCCGGCAGCTCGAGCCCGGCCTCGGCCCATTCGGCATAGGCGAGATCGGTCGGGCCGATCTCGGCGCGGTCCGGGTCGTCGGGCGTGTTGTCGCCCTTGCGGCCCGGTGCGGGCCGGCTGGGGTCGATCTTGCGGACCGTCCGCTGGAACGGATCGGTGCGGCCCGGGCTCTGGTCGTTCATCGGCGCTCTCCCCTTTTGTGGTGAGGGTCGGTGAGCGCGGGCAGGGGATCTGTTCCGTTTGCGCCAGGATCGGTCGCGGATGCGCCCGGGTTGGGCGGCGCGGGGCCCCGGCGCCCCACCCGCCCGGGCACGCGCGGAGCCCGGCCGCGGACCTCGCGCGCCCCATCGGCGCCGGGGCCCCGCGCCGGTGGTGGTGGGCGCTTGACCCGGCCGGCCGCCGCGCGCCAAGTGGCGCCATGGAGCGGGAACCGACGGCCGCCGATCCGGTCGCAGAGCAGTACGAGGCCTATCCCTATCCGGCACGCGATCCGGCGGAGGAAGGCGGGCGGCTGATCGAGGGCTCGCCCTCGCATCCCGTGGAGATCGACCAGTTTCTGTTTGCCGGCCGGCGCGACTGGACGCAGCCGTTTCGCGCGCTGGTGGCCGGCGGGGGCACCGGCGACGGCCTCGTGATGCTGGCGCAGAAGCTCCACGACATCGCGTGCCCGGCGGAGATCACCTATCTCGATCTGTCGCGGGCAAGCCGCCGGATCGCCGAAGCGCGAATGGCGGCGCGCGGGCTCTCGGCGCGGTTCGTCACCGGGGATCTCTTGGAGGCGCCGGCGCTGGGGGTGTTCGACTACGTCGATTGCTGCGGGGTGCTGCATCACCTGCCGGACCCGGATGCGGGATTTCGGGCGCTCGCCGAGGCGCTGGCGCCGGGCGGGGGGATCGGCCTCATGGTCTATGCGCCTTATGGGCGGGCCGGGGTCTATCCGCTGCAGGAGGCATTCGCGGCGCTCCTGCCGGGGCTCGCGCCGGAGGAGCGGCTCCGCCTCGCGCGGCCCGTGGTGGAGGCGCTGCCGGAGACCCATCCCTTCCGGCAGAACCCGCATCTCGGCGACCACCGGGCCTCGGAGGCGGGCTTCTACGATCTGCTGTTGCATGGGCGGGACCGGCCCTATGCGGTGGCCGAGCTCGATGCGGCGCTGGGGCGGGCCGGTCTCGAGCGGGTGAGCTTCACCGAGCCGGCGCTCTACGATCCGCTCACCTGGCTGCCCGCGGCGGCGCACTGGGGCGAGCGGGTCGCGGCTTTGGCCGAAGGGGAGCGCGCGGCGCTGGCCGAGCGGCTCTCGGGCGCGATGAAGACCCACACGCTGTATGCGGCGCGGGCGGGCGAGGCGACGGGGCGCGTCGCCACCGGGCGCTCGCCCGAGGACCGGCCGCATCTGCGCGGCGTGGCGCCCGCGGCCCTGGCCCGCAGTGTTGCGGCGAGCGGGCGGGTGCGGCTCACGATCAACGGGCAGCCGCATGAGGTCGCGGTTCCCCGCGCGGCGGCCCGGCTGATCGCACTGGCCGACGGGCGCAGGCTCGGCGAAATGGCAGCGGCCGCGGGGGTCGACTGGCTGCGCTTCGCCGCGGAATGGGCGCCGGTTGCACGCGCGCTCGCAGGGGTCAACCTGCTCCAGCACAGCCGCGGGGCGACGCCATGACCGCCGAGCCGCCCTGGCTCCTCGACCACGCGCCGCACACGCCGTTCCTGGAGCTGCGGACCGCGCGCCCGCCCGGGCTCTCGCCGCTCGGAGAGCTGCCGCTCGCGCTCGCCGGTGCCGACTTCGCCGCCCAGATGGCCGAGCGGGCGCGGCTGCTCGCCACGGCGCGCGCGACCTGCATCGCGGCGCTGCCGGAAAGTGCGGCCCCGGCGCGAGAGCTCTTGGACCATGTGATGGCCGCAATGTCCGGGCGCGAGGGGTTTCGGTGCGAGGGCGCGATCTGGCGGCGAGCCGACGGCGCGCGTGTCACGCCCGATCCGGGCGATCCGCTCGGCGCGCTGGGGGCGATGACCGCGGAGGACTGGTGCCTGCTCCTGCCCGACGCGGCTGCGGGTGAGTATCGCCTCGTCGGCGCGGTGCTCTGCTTCCCCTCGCGCTGGTCGCTGGCCGAGAAGCTGGGCCGTCCGCTGACCGCGATCCACGCGCCGGTGCCCGACTATGACGCGGCGCTCGCGCGCCGGGTCAACCGGGTGTTCGAGGCGCTGCGGCCCGAGCGACCGGTCTGGCGGGTCAACTGGCTGGTGCACCCGACGGCCGAGCTGCATCTGCCGCTCGAGGAAGGCGAGAAGTCTGCCGGGACGGCGGGGGCGGCCGAGCGCTTCTATCTCCGGGTGGAGCGCCAGACCCTCACGCGGCTGCCCGAGACCGCCGCGGTCGCTTTCGGCATCCGGACGCGCGTGACGCCGATCGAGGCGCTGACGCCTGCCGTGGCCGACGGCCTGGCCGCGGCGCTCGGCGCGCTCGATGCCGAGACCATCGGCTACCGCTCCGGCGCGGATCTTCAGCGCGCGGCGCTCGCCCGCCTCGAGGCCATCGCGGCGGCGTGATCACGCGTGAGTGCAGGGATCTCGGCGCGGAGTTTGCTATATCACCCCGTGGTCACACCAACCCCGAGGAGAAGCCGACATGATCCGCAGCCCCCGTCTTGCCCTCGCGCTGGTCGCGAGCCTTGCCGCAGCGCCCGCCCTGGCGGCCCCCGCGACGTATTCGATCGACCCGACCCATGCGAGCATCGCCTTCAAGGTGATGCATATCGGGTATGCCCAGACCATCGGCTTCTTCCGCGAGATCGAGGGCGGGTTCACCTATGACGCGGAGGCGCAGGAGCTCGGTCGGGTCGAGGTGTCGATCCCGGCATCGAGCGTCTGGACCAACCACGAGCGCCGGGACGCGCATGTGCGCAACGCCGATTTCCTCGATGTGGAGGCGCATCCGGTGATCACCTTCACCGCCGAGGGCGGCACGGTGACCGGCGACAACACCGGGACCGTGACCGGCGATCTGACGATCCTCGGGGTCACCAAGCCGATCACCCTCGAGGCGACGCTCAACAAGGTGGCGAACTATCCTTTCGGCCATCAGAAGGAGACGATGGGGATCTCCATCCGCGGGACGGTGACGCGGAGCGAGTTCGGCATGGACTATGCGGTGGCGAACGGGCTGGTCGGCGACGATGTCGAGCTCTTGATCGAGATCGAGGCGATCCGCGAGGAGTGAACCGCTGCGCGGGCGGGGCGTAGGGGGGGGGGGGGGGGGGCGCCCCCCGCCCCCCCCCCCCCCCCGCGGCACCATACAGCGCGGACCGGCCGCGGCAAGCGATGGGCGCTCCGGTTCCGGAGTGAACCAAATTCAAACAATTTACCCAAAGTTAAGCATGAATTTCCCGGCCTGGGCCGCATTTACTGATTCGAAATTTCTCAATTTGGCGCTGGGTCGCGCGATGGCGCTGCGCCGCCGCCAGGCGAAATCTTCGTCAAAAATTCATAAAAGAGCCGCGAAACCCACGCGGATAACCAAGTCCTGATGGTTAACAGCCGCGTTGTGGGACAGAATCCGCAGCCTCTCGGCGAGAGTAAGCATCGCCGCGCCTGTGATCTCTTGCGAGGGCAAACGTCCCATGGCCTATGTCTCCTTAGTCCTCGTGACATGAAGGGAGTGTGGGATGACCTTGTTTACTCGTCTGCTTGCGAGCGTTGCGATCGTCGCGCCGACGGCCGCCGCCGCGCATGAGACCTTCGATCTTCCGGAGTCCAGCCTCGGCGGGACCTTCGTGATCGAATCCTGGCTGAAAACCAGCCTGTCGGGCGGCTCGTACACCGAAGAGCTCGCTCTCGCTTACCAAGAACGCGCCGAATTCGAAGCCGACGTCGACCACAACTGGTATGACGCCACCGCCTTCGCTGAGAAGAGCATGGCGGCGGACGCCGGTCAGCGCGTCGAGCCGTGGAACCCGGCGATCTTCCCGTACATCGACGGCGACGCGCTCAACGAACTCGAAATCGGCTACCGCGCCACGCTGCGCCGCGCCAACGCGTTCGGCGACGCCTATCCGCGCGCTTGCGCGCAGATGGTCGCGTTCTACGATCACTGGCTCGAAGAGACCCGTGAAGATCCGCACTACATCACCGACCCGGGCGTCATGTTCGCGGAGTGGGTGAAGAACTTCAAAGCTTGCGGCTTCCCGAACGCGATCTTCGGCTACCCGGTCGACGCCAAGGCGCCGAGCGACAACCAAGCGATCATCGATCAGCGCGGCGCGGATCAGTGCGGCGCCGCCGTCGAGCAGCGCACCTACGCGGTCCGTCTCGCCGAGATCCTCGGTGAGGAAGCCGCGGACGGCGTGCTCGAGCTGGTCAACGCGATCGTCGTCGTCGAAGGCCACACCTCGACCACCGCGTCGCGCAGCTACAACCAAGCGCTGTCCGAGCGCCGCGCGCGCTGGATCCGTCGCCTGCTGCTCGACAACGGCGTCCCGGCCGATCGCATTCGCGACGCCGGCTTCGGCGAAGAGAACCTCCTCGTCGTGACCGCCGATCAGGTCGAGCACTTCTGCAACCGCCGCACGGTCATCGACACCGAGTAATCGGGATCGACCGTCCGCGACGGACGCGACATCGCCGCCCCCAAGTCATTTGGGGGCGGTTTTTTTGTGTTTGACGTAGCCTCAGGTCGGCGTCACGCCCGTCGGCCGGAGCCCCGCGCCCGGTCGTCGCGACCGCGCGCGCTCAGCGCTCGAGCCCGCGGGTGATCAGGATGACGTTCGTGAGCTTGTCGAGCCCTTCGCGGGGGACGACGCCGCAGCTCTCATAACTTTCCGCTGAGACGCGTTCGCAAAAGTCGAACGTGCCCATGTCGAGGTTGAGCGCCATGCGCGGCTCCGCGACCTCGAGCAACGCGACCGCGGCGTCGTAGAGGGTCGCCGGCCCCGTGGCGAACACCCCGATGCGCCCGTCGGCCGTCTCGAACAACAAACGTCGGCGGAACCGCGGCGCATCCTCGACATCGCGTAAGTCAAGCGCGCCGTCCTTGATCAAGAGATGCGTTTGAACCGCGGAGAGCCCCGCCTCGGCCGCGAGCGCCAGAAACGGTTCGTTGTCTTCGACGTCGCGCAGATCGAACCGCCGGCCGCCCCACTCGACATTCGAGACGTCATGCACGCTCGCCCGCCCCGCGGCGTCGATCAGCAGCAAGCCGTCCGGGCCGTTCGGAAACCGGTTGGTCACCCGCCCGTCGCGCAGAACAAAGCCGACCGGTTCGCGTCGCTCCGCGCTCGTGTAGGTGCCCGTGATCGCGATCCGCTCCACCCCGTCCGCAGGCGCCGCTTCGAGCGCCGCGCGGTCTTCAGGCAAAAACGCGATCCGCACGTCGAGATCC
>CAYORO010000030.1:0-21526 GCA_964406355.1 uncultured Limibaculum sp. | reverse complement strand
GGCGCCGGCGTCGTCTCCGAAATCCCCGAGTGATCCTGGATACGGGCCTCTGAGCCCGCGTCGCCCCTTGGGCAAAGAGTTCACATCTGCAGCGGCGCGCCTGAGCCGGTCTGGCCCGAGCGCGACGAGCGGCGTAGACTGAGCCCATGCGGATCGGCCTCTCCATCGCCCTTGCGGCCTCGCTTTCGGGCTGCGTGCTCTCGCCCGACCGGATCGGAACGGACCGGCTGCGCGGCGATGACGCCCTCGCCGGCGGGGTGTTCTCACCCGGAGGCTCGACGCTGCTGGTCTCCGCGGGGCTGCGCAAGATCGAGGGCCAACCCGCGGTCTGCGGTGCCTGGCAGCCCAGCGGCCCGGACGCGCTCGAGTATGGCTACCGGGTGCTCGATGCCGGAATCGTCTTCGTGGATGGCGAGCGGGTGCTGCAGAACCTCAGCTTCATCACCCAGATCGGCCCCGACCGTCCGCTCGGCGGGGCGCCGTCGGGCTGCACGCCGGTCTCCCGCGGCATGGAGGGCGGCGAGGTCCGGATCCGCCTGCCCGCGCAGATCGTCGAGGCCGATTGCGAAGCCTTTGGCGGCTGCAACGTCATCCGCTTCCGCCAGACCCCGATCGCCCGCCGCGACTGAGCCCGGGCGCGGCCGCCCCTGCCCTCTGCGGCGCCTCCCTCGCTTCTGGACCCTGCCCCGCCGCGCGCGTATGGTCCGCTGCGGGTCGGGAGGAAGCGCTCACATCATGAAGCTCATCATACAGATCCCCTGCTTCAACGAAGCGGAGCAGATCGCGGCGACGCTGAGCCACCTCCCCAAAGTCGTCGACGGGGTCGACACCGTTGAATGGCTGTTGATCGACGACGGCTCGACTGACGGGACCGCGGAGATCGCCCAGTCGGCCGGGGTGCATCATGTCGTCCGGGTGCCTCACAACCGCGGCCTCGCGCACGCCTTCATGACGGGGCTGGAGGCCTGTCTGGCCCGTGGCGCCGATGTCATCGTGAACACGGATGCCGACAACCAATACCATGCGTCCTGCATCCCGGACCTCGTGCGCCCGATCCTCGAGCAGCGCGCGCAACTGGTGATCGGCGCGCGACCGATCTCGGATATCGAGCATTTCTCGCCGATCAAGCGGCGCCTGCAATGGCTCGGGAGCTGGGTCGTGCGCCAGGCGAGCGGGCTCGACGTGCCCGATGCGCCGAGCGGGTTCCGGGCGATCTCGGCCGAGGCCGCCCTGCAGCTCTATGTCTTCAATCGCTACACCTACACGCTCGAGACGCTGATCCAGGCGGGCAATCTCGGCATCCCGATCGCGTCGGTGCCGGTCAAGGTCAATCCGCCGACGCGCGAGTCCCGGCTGATCCGGAGCGTCTTCGACTACATCAAGCGTTCGACGCTCACGATCTTCCGGATCTTCATCATCTACCGGCCGCTGAGGTTCTTCTCGGTGATCGCCGGGCTGGTGGCCTTGCCGGGCGTCTTGGCGATCGCGCGCTTCATCGTGCTTTATGCGATGGGTGAGGGCGGTGGCCATGTGCAGTCGCTCGTGCTCGGCGGGGCGCTCGTGGTGCTTGCCTCAGTGCTGCTTGCGGCCGGTCTTCTCGCGGATCTGATCGCGGCCAACCGGATCCTCTTGGCCGAGATCCGCCGGCGCCTGCTGACTGCCGAGCTCCGACGGAACGGCGCGGACGGGACCGGTCAGTGAGGGCGGGAAGCCCCGCTCTCCTGGCCGTGATCGCGCTCTGGTGGCTGGCGGTCGCGCTGACGGCGCCGGTCGGCCTCTTCAACGTCGACGAGCTGATCTATGCGGCCGCGATCCATGCGATGGCGGCCGGGCCGGGCGTGACCATCGCCAATGGATATTCCGAGCTTGGCTCGGATGCGCTGCGGCTCTGGCTGATGGTCGAGGGGCCTGACGGGCTCGTGCCGCAATATCCGAGCGGCTATGCGCTGCTCGCGGCACCTTTCTATGCCTTGATGGGCCTCCGGGGTGTGCTGCTGCTCAACGCGCTGGCCGCGATCGGGGCTCTCGTACTGACCTATCGCCTGTCGCGCCGCCTCTATGACGATCCGCGGGTTGCGACCATGGCGGTCGTCCTGCTCGGCCTCGCGAGCTTTATGCCCGACTATGCGCTGGCTATCTGGCCGCACGCGCTCTCGGTCCTCGCTGTGCTGGCGGCGGTCAGCTTCGCCATCGAGGCGGTCGAGCGGGAGGGCACCGATGCCCAGCTCCACGCCGCGCTCACGGGCCTCGTGATCGGTGCCGGGATCAATCTGCGGGTCGACACGGTGCTCCTCCTGCCGGCGATCGGCCTTTGGGGGCTGATCTTCGCGGCCAAGCCCCTGAGGCTGGTGCTCCCCGGAGTGCTCGGCCTCGTTCCCGGCCTGGCGCTCGCGAGCCTATTGAACTGGCAGAAGTTTGAGGTGCTGTCGCCGATCAGCTATGGCAAGTCGGGGCAGGGCACCCAGGTAGACCCCAGCGGTCATCCCGTGCTGGCCATGGTCGTGCTGGTGCTGCTGATCCTGGCGACCCTGCTCCGGCTGCCGCAAGTCCGCCGGTCGCTGCGCCAGCCCGTGATGATTGGCGCCGGGATCGCACTCGCCGGATTGGCCGTCGGCCTCGTGCCAGAACTGCGGGCAGGGTTTCTCCGATATGCCACTGGCGCCTATGCCCTCCTCATGGACATTCGCGGCATCGAAGATCCAAGGCCCGGCGTTATCCTCCGCGAAGACGGCACGCTGAGCTTCTGGGGTTTCTGGAAGAAGGCGCTGGGACAGAGCCTGCCCTGGCTCGGCATCCTCGCCCTCCTAGCCACTCGCTGGCGCCATCTCGCGGGGCGGGTCTCGGGGCGCCACCTCGTCCTCTTTCTCCTGATCGGCGTGGTCTGGCTCCTGCCCTTCGCGCGGACGGCATGGCATGGCGGCCTCGGCAGCAACATGCGCTACCTCCTGCCGCTCGTGCCGATGCTCGCAGTCCTGGCTGCGGCCTGCTGGGTGGATCTTGTGGACCGAGCGAAGGAGCAGGAGTTGCCGCTCGGGCGATGGGCGGGGCTCGGGCTCTTGGCGGGCGGTGTCGTGCTCATCGCGGTCGCGGCGCCCCGCTCGCCCGGTGACGCACTGGCGGCGCTGCAGCAGATCGTCCCGCAATGGGCGCTCGCGGCACTGGCAGCTGCGACGCTCGCGACCGGGCTCTCGCATCCACGCGGCCGTCGGATCGCGACCGCCGCGGCCGTCGCGGTCGCCGCTCCGGCCATGGTGCTGGCGATCCTGCACGGGTCAATTCTCGATCCGCTGGCCAACATCGTGCGGCGGGCGTCCTTCCCGGCCACGCTCCTGCCCGACGCCGCGACGGCCCGGCCGAGCCTTGTCTATGCCGCGGTGGCCGAGGCCCATTTCGGCCAACTCGTGTCGCCGACCGGGGCGCTCGCCAATCCCGGACGGGTCGACGAAGAGGTCGATGTCGACCTGGTCCGCACCGCGCTTGCGCAGGGGTATGACGTCTATGTCGACAGCCGGGTTGTCGCAGAGGCGCTCGTCGCCACGGATCCCGAGCTGACGTTTCGGGCCCGATCGGAAGCGGAGACGCGCGCGCGCGGAGGGCCGCCCCTGCTCGTGGTGGAGAGGCCCAGCTCGCGCGAGTGAAGCCGGGCCCCGCCGCCGGCCGCTCCTGCATGCATCGGGGTCTCATAGGGCGCCGTCAGACGATCCCGATCGGATCGAGCTCGATATCGCCGGCCGACAGGGCCGCGACCGTGACCCCTTCGAGCAGGATGCTATCGCCGGACCCGAAGCTCAGGAGCGCGCCGGCCGGGCTGTCGGACGCCGCCGCGCCGAGCAGGCTGCCCGAGGTCGCGAAGCCCGTGTCGAAGAGGTGCAGCTCGTCGACGCCGACCTCGAAATCGGTGATCACATCGGCGTCATCGCCGATCTCGTAGAGGAACACGTCGCCGCCGGCCCCGCCGGTCAGCGTGTCGTTGCCGCCCATGCCGAGCAGACGGTTGGCCCCGACATTGCCGACCAGCACGTCCTGCCACTCGCCGCCCGTGGCGTTCTCGATCACCGTCCCCGCGTCGAGGGCGAACACGGTCGTGCCGCCCGCCGTCGCGCTGCCGCCGCTGTTGAGATCCACCGAGACCGGCCGGTCGATCGCGGCGAAGTTGACCCAGTCGGTGCCGCCATCGGTGTCGGAGAGCACCGTGCGGCCCGCCACATCGGCGATCGTCCGGTTGGGGCCCGAGGGGTCGTAGACCACCGCCTCGAACATGTCGGGGGTGTAGTGGTAGACATCGTTGGCGAGGGCCGCGCCGTCCTGTCCCCAGAACTCGACACTGTAGCTCTCGAGCACTGCGGCACTGCCATCGGCGTTGTCGATGATGAGAGACCAGGTGCCGTCGACCTCCTCGCCCCGGAAGAGCTCGGCTGAGAAGGTCCAGTCGAGCGGCGGGTTAGCCGCATTCTCGATCTGGTAGAGCTGCACCGAGGTGCCCGCGGGCGAGACCAGCCGGATGTCGAGCGTCGGGTCGCTGATCACAACGGAGACCTGCACCTGCTCGACCAGGAGCTGCTCGTTGGTCATGACCAGCGGGACCGTGATGCCAAGCCCGATATTCGTCACCGGCGTCGCAGACCGGGAGATGTCGGCGTCGTTGCCCGAGGTCTGCGGCGCGTCGAAATACGACCAGGCTTCCGCCATCCGCACCGCTGCCAGCGCGTCGATGGCGCCAAAGCCATAATCCTCGGAGATCGCCAGCCCGCCGCCGTTCTTGTTGGTCGCGCCGTTGAACCGCCAGGGGAAATCCTCGACCGCAAAGAGGGCATCGAGGCTGCCCTCGGCCGGGAGCGGCTTGTTGATCGGCGATCCGGCGTGGCGCGCCGAATAGGCAAAGATCGACTGCACATCGCGCCAGCCGAGGTTCGGATTGGCCTCGAGCATCAGACTGGCCACACCCGAGGCGAGGGCCGCCGACCACTCGGTCACGCCGAAGCCGGTGAAGGAGCTGGTATTCGTGTAGTCGCCGTGTTGGTAGCCGCCAAGACCGGTCACGTCGGCCGAGGCGAGCTTGAGCCCGTCGAAGAAGTTGCTCGCGCTCGATGGCGCGGTCACCAGCACGTTGGCGCCGCTGCTCGAATAGTCGTCGATCGTGTCGGTGCTGTCGATCGAGCCGACAACCGTGGTGAAGCGCGAGGCGTTGAGTTGATCTCTCTGGGCACTCTCCATCACGGTGCTGAACGCGCCGAGATTGGGGTTGTTGCCGGCCGCCTTGATGATCAGCGTGCCGAGACCGCCGCGGCCTGTGAGGGCGGCCGAGGCAAGCGTCGGCAGCACCTCGGCGAGGAACTGATCCGTCGCGGGCTCGAACGAGGCGTCGATGGGCACGAGAAAGGGGAGGAACTCCCAGCTATGCGCGACGATGTCGAAGTCGCTCATCTGCCCCATCGCCTCGGCGAAGGGGGTGAAGTCGGTGTCGGTCGGGGCGAGCGGCCCGGTGACGACATTGACGCCGGTGACGGTCGAGTCGAACGCAACGCCAACGCCGCCCTGCCCGTTGTTGGCATCCGCGGCGATCAGCCCGGCGGCGAAGGTGCCGTGGGCGAGCGCCCCGTCGGTGCCGTCGACCGGCTGTCCGTTGAGCAGCACGTGCTTCGTCGCGTCGTAGTTGGTGGCGAGATCCGGGTGGGTCGCCTCAACGCCATCGTCGAAGACCGCGATCGATACCCTGTCGCCCGTGTAGTCGCCCCAGACCCGCTCGAGTTCGCCGAGATCCGCCAGATGCCACTGCTGGCCATAGAGTGGGTCGCTCGGCCGGACGGTCGTCGGTGCCTCGTCGAGCAAGAGCCCGCTCACACCCCATGCGAAATGCGCCTTGTCGGTCTGGCGGAAGGTGATCTCGTTCGGCCCGACATTGAGGCTGCTGGCGGGCAGCGAGATGCTCTGACGTTCGGCCGCGTTGTCGCGCGTGACCGGCAGAAAGGTCGAGACATTGCCGTTGATCGAGACCTCGATCTCGGTCGACGTGTCCACATCGAAGGCATCGAAATAGAGGGTCAGATCCTGGCCGGTGCCGTCGAAGGTGACGGTCACCTGGCCATCGGTGTTGCTCTGACCCAGATACCGGTTGCCATAAGCACCGAAATCCGTGGCGCCGAGTTGGAGCGGCACGATGGTCGGCGCGGCCGAACCGACGATCAGATTGCTGACGCCCCATTTGAAGTTGGCGTCGAGGTTCTGCACGAAGCTGACGCTGTTCTCACCCGGCAGGAGCGCGCTGGCGGGCACGACCAGGCGAAACTCCAGCGAGATCTCGTTCCCGTTCGTCGAGCCGGGGTCGAGAAAGCCGAGGCTCGTGGCCTGGTCGCTGTTCTGGTTGAGGATCACCTCGACCTCGTTCGGAAAGTCGAGATCGAATGCCTCGAGGACAATCGCCATATCCTCGCCGATGCTCTCGAAGGTCCCGACAGCGCGGTCGCTCGCGATCGTGTCCGCGCCGTATTTGTTGCCGAACGGGCCATTCACGCGCGCACCCGGCGCAAGGGAGAAATCGGCCGGCGGCGGCGGGACCGGCGGGGCCGGCTCGTCCGTCAACAGGATCTCGGTGACGCCCCACGTGAAGTTCTGGTCACGGATCTGCACGAAGCTGATCCGGTTCTCGCCGATCACCTGCGAGACCCCCGGGATGTTGACGCTGTAATCGACCGAGGCGTCATTGGCGCCGGTCGTGAGCTGCCCGAGGCTCACTTCATTATCCGTACCGGCATTCAGCACGACCTCGATTTCGTCGTCATAGTCGACGTCGAAGCCCTTGAACACGACCCGAAGGTCGGTGCCGTCACCCTCGAAGCTGCCGGTCGCGCGGTCGGGCTCGATCGTGCTGGTGCCGAACTTGTTGCCAAAGGCGCCCGCCTCGGTGGTGCCGAGCATCAGGCTGAAATCCGGCGGAAGCGGGGCGTTGGGATCGACCAGCTGGATGCTGCTGACCCCCCATTTGAAGTTCGGGTCACGCATCTGCACAAAGCTGAGGCGGTTCTCGCCCGGCAGTTGCGCGATCGCCGGGATGTCGATGCTGTAGTCAACCGAGCCGTCATTCACGCCCGTCGGCAGCAGACCGAGCATGATCTGGTTGACCGTGTTGGCATTCAAAAAGACCGCGACTTCGTCGTCATAGTCAATGTCGAAGCCCTGGAAGTCGACGCGCAGATCGATGCCGGTGTTTTGGAACGTGGCAGTTGCGCGGTCGGGTTCGATTGTGCTGCTGCCGAACTTGTTGCCAAAGGCGCCCGGTTCAGGAGTGCCGAGCGCCAGATCGAAGTCGGCCGGCGGCGGGGCGTTGGCGTCGACGAGTTGGATATCGGTGACGCCCCACCTGAAACCGACATCGCGCGCCTGGGCAAAGATCAGCGTGTTGGTACCGGCGGCCTGCTGTGCGGCGGGGATCGCCAGCTCGTGCGAGGAGATCGCGTCATTCGTACCTGTATTGAGGAAGCCGAGTCGGTTGCCATTGAGAATGACCTCGATCTCGTCATTGAAATCGACATCAAACGCGTTGAGGCGCAGATCGAGATCGCTCGTCGTTCCCTCAAAATGGGCGATGACGAGCCCGTCGCTGCTCGTAGCGCCGTCATACCGGTTGCCGAATTTGCCGGTTTCTGCGGTGCCGGGCGTCAAAATGAAATCGGCGGTCGCGTCGCGCACCAGGAGATCGGAGATGCCCCACTTGAAATTGTCGTTCAGATTCTGCCGAAACACCAAGGTGTTCGTGCCAACCGACAGCTCGTTCGGGTCGAAATAGTAGACAGCGCGGTTGATGCCGTCGTTGGCCGTGCGGCGCAGAAACCCCTGCGAGCCAGAAAAATCTTCGGCCAAGATTTGATCCTGGGTCAATTCCCCAGTCACGAAAAACTCAACTTCATCAACAAAATCAACATCGAGCGCAGTAAAAGCAACGATTATTGGAGCATTAAAACTCTCGAAACCTGCAGTGAAAACCCCATCCGCGTCAATTTGGCTTGGCGGGACATTGCCGAACTGCTCCGATGCAACCACGCCCGGAGCGAGCACAATATCGCTGACCATGAGTTCCCCTCACGCAAAGCCGGTCAGCTCATTTAAGAATGGCGCCAGCCAATCCCCGATTCCCGTCATGATTGTGCTTGAAAGACTGTGTAAAGTCAATGTGAAGAGAGCTTGCGGACGTTAACGATGCAATCTGGCAAAGTCGGAATGCTCATCGGGAGCCGCAAAATCACATAAACCTGCCATCTCTATTGTGAATATCTGATCTGTTGAGAGCTTACCGATACCAATAACGCTCACGGTCTTGAAAAGGTTTCAGCAAGCAAGCGCCGCCAAGCCTGGCCGAGAACCGGTGTCGAGAACCGCTCGCGGACTGACGCTGGGACACTCAACCGCTGGTTCGGATGTTGCGATTTTTCCTGTTGGACACGCTCAATTGCCAAGACAATCGAGTCTGGATCGCCGGGTGGCACCAGATGAACCCCGGTCGTGGGTTCCGACAAAAGCTCACGAATCGCGGGGGAATCTCTTGTTATGAGTGGCGCCCCAACCGAGAGTATTTGAAATACCTTGTTTGGAATTACATTTGCAGCCTTCTGGCTCGTACCGAAGATACCGAGGCAGATATCGGCGGCGCGGATCCGGGACCCGAGCTCTGCGTAGTCCACCCAACTTATCCACTCGATACGGGCCGGCGGTCCCTCTTCGATCAACCGTTGGATCCGGGCTTCCTCCTGGCCGCGACCGATCAGCACCCAGCGATGCGGCAGATGCGAGGCCCGCTGTGCCGCCTCGACGATGGTGCCGATGCCGTGGAGCGGGATGAACTGGCCGTAGAAGAGGATCGTGAGACCCGGCGCGGGATCCGATGGCGGTGCCGGATCCAAGCTCTGGTCGGCGAACACCTCGTGCTCGGCTCCGACGAAGATGCTGGCCGTCCGCTTCTTGGGCAGCCCGTACCACTCCCGAAACAGCGCCGCATGGGCCTCGGTGTCGAGGACGACCCGATCGGCCAGCCGACAGGCGGTGCACTCGAACAGGCCGATGGCCCGAGCGAGCGGATGACGCGGGCCGACCAGACGCCGGTCATGAACGATCGTGTCCGAAAGCGACAGAAACGCGTCCCAGACGATCCGTCGCCCGCGCAGCCTTGCGAAGGGCCAGAGGATGAAGACGTCGAGATGGCCGAGATAGCCGACGAGCACACCGTCATGCCGGTCCGCCCAGAGGTATCTCAGGATCAGCCAGGGATAGGCGAACAGCCAGCGCAGGGCGCGCCGCAGGATCACGACCCATCCTCGCGCCTGGCTCTTGTCCTCGAGCCCGCCCCACACGTCGCTGTGGATCTCGACGACCTCGACCCGCGCATCGCGGAGCGCGGCAAGCATGATGCGGTTGCGGGGCTTGCCGAGATCGTAGGTGCCCCAGACGACGACCTTCATCGTGGCCTCACCAGGCGCGCCGCGTTCCCTACTACGCGCTGCGGGCAGAAAGTCGTCCCGCCGGGTCTCATTTCTGCCCCACCGATCTTCCTATTGTGCGACTGACCTATCGGCGATGCACGGCTGCGACAAGGCGTGTTCCCGGCATGGAAGCAACCGTGGAATGACGAGCCGGATGCGATGAACATCATTTTCGGCACCTGCGGAGCGGAGGATGCCGCCGACCGGGCGAGCGCCGCCTGCGACGCAGTCGGCCGTGCCTATGGCGGCGCGGTCGAGATTGCGCTCGAGATACCGGGGCATACGGCGGGGATCCACTCCGATGGCGGGGCCGTGCTCGGACAGGCCGAGGAGGCCGGGGTCTCGCTCGCCTATATCGGAGTGATCCTCCCGGATCTTCCGGGCTGGAGCGATCCCGGCTCGCCACTCGACGACCCGGACGCGACCGCCCGCCACCTGCTCGGCCGCTACCGGAGCGAGGGACCGCGCTTTCTCGACGGCGTGGCCGGAAGCTATGCCGTGGTCGTCAGCGATCCCGCTGAGAGCCGGGTGATGATCGGGGTCGACCCCGCGAACGGTCACAGCCTGTTCCTGCGCCGACATCAGGGCGGGTTCGCCTATGCCACCAAGCTCGGCGCAATGCCGCTCATCTGCCCCGACCTCACGCTCGACCGCGGGCTCGAGGACTTCCTGCTGGGCTACCAGTTCCTGCCGGGAGGGCGCACGGTCTATGCCGGTGTCGAGGCTCTCGAAAAGGGAACCCTCCTCGACTGGCGCAGCGGCAGCCTGACCGAGCACCGGATCGAGCCGCCGAGCTTCGCCGAGCTTCCGGACCTTGCGGAGGCCACGCTCGACGAGGTGGTGGGCGTCCTGCATGAGGAGTTCATGCAGGCGCTCGAGGCTGTGGCGCCGCGGGCCTCTCGCGTCGCTGTGATGCTCGGGGGGTTCGACTCCGCCCTCGTGGCGTCGGGGCTGCGCCGGCTCGGCAAGGAGGTCGACACCTTCTCGTTCGCTTTCGAGGCCGACATCCACAATCAGCCGCATACCGACACGCTCGAGCGTTTCGCCGGCACCCGTCACCACTGGGTGTTGATCACGGCCGACACCATCGCGAACGGGCTCGCCGGCTACGAGCGGATGTTCAACCTGACGGCCGTCCAGCCGCACTACCCTATCGAGAGCGTCGAGGTGGCGCGCCGGATCCGCGAGGCCGGCCTTTTGCACGCGGTCACCGGCGATGGCTGTGACGGGCTTTTCCTTGGCTACCCGACGATCCATCGGCGCGCCCGGCTGGTGGATCGGCTGACCAAGATGCCCCGCGCTACTCGTGGCATGCTCCGCGCGCTCGCCGGCTCCCGCTGGCTAGAGTATCGCCTCGGACATCCCTATCGCGTGGCGCGGAACCTGCTCGACGTGCTCGGCCGCGATCCGCTGACGCGCGGCCATTTCGGCTCGCGGGCGATCGACGGGCGCTCGCTCGTGCTGGCCGGCCGGCCTGGCATCGCCCAGGAGCGCGACGTCGAGGACGTGCTGCGCGAGCTCGCCGCCCAGACCACGGGCATGAGCGCCCTGAGGCGCGCCTTCCACAGCAAGGCGCTGTCCGGCAGCAACAAGAACAAGATGGAGGGATGCATCGACGGCACCGGCGTCGCCGTCACCTCGCCCTTCATGCATCCGCGCTTCGCCCAAGTCGCAGCCCGCCTGCCCGACGAGCTGTCGCGGCGCGAAGGCACGGATCGCGGCCTCGGCAAATACGCGCTGACCCGCATGACCGAGCAGTTCAAGCTGCTGCCGCCTGAGATCATCTACCAGCCGAAGCGGTCACCCGCCGAGGCACCGGTCGACGGCTGGTATGCGGGTGACCTGCGCCCCCGGGTGGAGGAGTTGCTCGGCCACCTGCCCTTCGAGATCGACCAAGGCTATGTCGACGCGCTGCTGGCACCGAAGCTTGCCGAGAGGCTCTATCGCCGAAAGGTGAGCCTCGACACGGTGGCGACCCATGCGCTGATGGCGCTCGCCACCTATGCCGCCTTCGCCCGACCGCTGACGAAGGACCGCGCGTGAGGCGCGCCTGGGCGATCCTGCAGGTCTGCCTCGCGATCGGCGGGATCATCTGGCTCGGCGTCTTCCTCCATGACCACCGTGCCGAGCTGATGGCCATTCTCAACCAGCCGGCCCACACGATGGCCCTGCTGATCGCGACGGTGCTGGTCACCTGGATAATTGCGGCCGCACAGATGAAGGTGCTCACCAGCACGCTTGGCGTGCGCCTCGGTTGGGTCGAAGGTTTCCTGCTGATCGCGGCGACGAGCCTGCTCAACTATATCCCGGCCCGGATCGGCACGCTGCTCCGGCTCCGCTATCTCCGACAGGTGCACGGCCTCGGCTATGGACGCAATCTCGGGCTGATCGCGCTCCGTCTGCTGCTGCTGCTGCTGACCTGCACGGGCCTCACCCTCTTCGGTGTGATGTCTCTCGGGGAATGGGAGGCCGGCGGCGAGCTTCTGGTCGGTCTCGGGGTCGTCCTTGCCCTCGGCCTCATGCTGCTGGTCGCGCCGATCCCGAAACCCAGCGGCCTGGTCGGGCGCGTCTTCGTCGGGATAACCGAGGGGATCGAGACCGCGCGGCGGCGGCACGACCTGATCGTCGTCACCGTCCTGCTGATCCTCGCGCAGCTCGGCGTGACCGCCTTTCGGATGCACATCGCCTTCGGGCTGACAGGCGAGCCGGCCCCGTTGGCGCTGCTGATGATCGTCGCCCCGATCACCGTGCTCCTCACCCTCGCCTCCTTCGCCACGCTCGGGGTGCGCGAGGCGTTGATCGGCGCTGTCGTTGCGATCAGCGGCACCGATTTCGAGGTGGGGGTCCTGGCGGCCTCGGCGGAACGTGGCGCCCTTTTGGCCTCAAGTGCCGTCTTCGGCACGCTCGGCACGGGCCTCATCCTCCTGCGCCTGCGCGCGGCCCGGGGGCAGGCGTCGGGCGAGGAGGAAGAAGCCGGGGCCCCGGTCGGTGCCGGCGAACCAGTGCTGGAGTTGGAACGCGGCGCGCAAGGCCAGTCGGCCTGGCCACGACCGTAGCACCGGCAGCATGCGCCGCTCGATCGAGCGGTCGACGCCGCTTCGCGCGGTGCGCGCCTCGGCCGATCCGGGATCGGCGCCGCGCCGCTTAGACCAGGCCCGGACCGGCGCGATCATGTTGGCCAGCGGGAAGCCGTAGGACTCGAGCACGACCACCTCGCCGCCCGCGGCATCCACCACGGCCCTGAGCCCCTCTCGCGTGTAGCGGCGGACATGTCCGGCCCACTCATCCGAGGCATCCCACCGGTGAGGGCCGCCCGGCACTGAGAGCGCGAGCCACCCGCCGGGCTTTGCATAGCCCAACCACTGCTTCAGGGCTCCGGCATCGTCCTCGATATGCTCCAGCACCTCGAAGGCCGCCACCAGATCGAACCGCCCGGCCCAGTCCGCCTCCGGGCCCAGCGCGATCACAACACCGGCGTCTGCCTCATGGAGCGCAGCCGCGGCACCGCGGGCCGTCTCGGATGTCTCCACCGCGGTACAGCGATGGCCAAGCGCCCGAAGATCGGCCAGCAGCGCGCCCGCTCCGCAGCCGATCTCGAGGACCTCGAGACCCCGCGGGATCTGGCGCAGATGGTGCAGGATCCGGTCACGTCGCAGCAGATAGCCGGGCGACGGCACCCACCCTTGCGCGCGTGCCTCAATGCCGAAGAGCGGATCGACCCGCGACTCTCCCATCAGGACGCCGATGGTGGGCGCATCAGCGCGACAGCGCGGTCGGTCGTGATCCCGGCAACACCGTGCAGGCGCTCGACGGCGGCCATGATCTCGCGCCGCAGGTCAGTGCGGTTGGCCACGATCTCGTCGAGCGCGGCCAGCACGGCATCGCGCGACAGCTCGTCGATCGGGAAGGCATACCGCTCCAGCCCGAGCTGGCGCATGAAGCCGATCATCTTGTGCTCATAGGCGATGCAGATGCCGGGCACGCCTGCGGACGCGGCGAAGATCTGCGGGTGGTAGCGGCTGGCGATGAAGAGCTCGCATTCGACCATCGCATCGCGTTGACGGTCGGAGTCCGCCTCCGGGTCGAAGATCTCGTGATCGATGTCGTCGGGGAGCCGGGCGGCAAACGCCTCCAGGAACGGCACATCGGAATGCGCCGAGCCGTAGAGCTGGGGGAACATCAGAAACCGCGTGGGCTGGCCCGCGGCGAGGTGCCGGACCGCGGCCAGCACGACCTCGAGATAGGCATCTTGCAGCTGCTTGCGCTCGGCCGCCGAGCTGGCGTTGGGGAACTGGTGCTCGCGGATCGACACGCCGACCAGCCGCCGCTCGCTGCGGCCCGCGTGATCCTCGCCAGAATAGGGCACGCGCTGGAGGGCCGAGTCCGCCGTGATCTCCAGCTCGAGCTCCGGCAGGAACTCGCGCAGCATCCCCGCCGAGAACGCCTCTCGGATGCAGATGCCGTCGAACTTCGGGAAGAACCGGCGCCGGACCAGATTGAGCCAGCGCGAGCGGAACGGCCCCGCCGAGGGCGCATAGAGAAAGCACGGGCAGCCGTAGCGCCGCGCGAGCCAGACATAGAACCAGTGGACCAGCTCGTGATCGGCGTAGATATCGCCGAAATAGGGCCCACCCGGCGCGCTCACGACAAGATCGGCGCTGTCATAGGCGGCCCTGATGCGCGCCACGGTGCCCGATCCCGTTGCGTTTCGGCCGAGGCCGACACTCCGGAGGAGCCCGCTGGCCAGCAGCGCAAGCCCTTGAGGGATCGTCAGCACCAGCGAGTGCCACTCGACCTCAGCATCGAGCGAGGGGCGCAGGTCCCGGTCGCGAAACTGGTGGAGAATGGTGAAGCGCACATCGCCCAGGCGATCGCGAAACGCGTTGACCATGGCGCGCATGGCCGCCTCGTCTCCGCGATTGTCGCCATGCTGATTGACGATGAGAACGTGGCGCACAGGTCCGCCTCCCGACACTCTGGGCGGCCGCACCGGATCGGCCGGCCCTGAGTGTTAGTGCATCCGCGGCCCCCGGTCGACGGGGATGACACGGCGCCCGCCGAGACCGGCCCGCTGCATCAGCCCGGTTCCGACAGCGGTGTGCGCCTGCGCGCGAGGGCTGAGCGGACCAGCGCCGCCACGCAAAGGCCGAGCGCCGCGCAATTTGCAGCGAAGGCGAGATAGGTCATCGGCAGCTCAAGATCCGACGGAATGCCCGGAAGGGCGTTGGCGAGCGGCAGGATCGTCACCCCGAAGATGGCCACCACCGTGAGCGACGCGAGCACGCTGCCGCCGAGCAACCGGGGCAGGCCGGCGAGGCACAGCATCAGCGGCAGCGAGTAATAGAGCCAGGCGAGCGGGCCGCAGATCACCGAGAGCTGGAGGATCGCGAGCGGCGCTGCGACGGTCGCCGTCTCCTCGTCCGCCTGGCGCGCGAGCAGGAGCACCCCGGCGAGGCCGAGGAGCAGGATCGCGAGCACGAGCGGGCCCACCCAGGCAGGCTCCGGGATGCTCAGATGGCCTACGTCCGTGGCCTGCGGGAGCGGGACCAGAAAGGTCTCGAGCGGGATATTCACCTGGTTGACCAGCACGATCCCGTCGATCTCCGAGAGCCGCTCGAGAAACCGCCAATGGATCCCGAAGCCCAGCGTCACGAGGCTCGCAAGGCCGAGCCCGCCACCGACAACCGCAAAGGCGAGAAGCGCATGCCAGCGTCCGCGGACGAGCCACCAGATCGCGAGGATCGCCGGCGAGAGCTTGATCGCTGCGGCGAGCCCGAGCGCCGCTCCGGCCACCCACGCCGCCCCGAGGCCCTGGCCTCGGGCATCCCGCTCGAGCGCGACCAGCATCAGAGCCGTGATGAGGAGATGCGGCTGGATGTTGCCGAAGGCCACCAGAAACGGCAGCGAGAGGGTGACCGGGATGATCGTCACCGCGACATAGCGGAGCGGATCGGCGGTCGGCGTGGTGAGACTACGCGCGGCGAGGACGGCGACGGCAAAGGCCGGGAAGAAGATCCACGCCGTCACGACCTTGACCGTGGCAAAGTCCACGGTGGTCGCGATCGGGGCAAGAAGTGCGGCCCAGACCGGTGGGTACACATAGGGGAAGATGTCGATCTCGTTGAGACCGAGCGCCTCGGCGCGGACGAGCCAGCGCGGATCCTCGGTGGTGTAGAAGTCGGCCGCGTCGAAGGCATAAATGCCCTCTGGGCCGACCTCGGCCCACATCTGTCCAGCGATATAGAGCGCCGCCAGGTCCTCCCCGCCAAGTGTCGCCGCGAGCCTGGCCGTCACGGCCGCCCAAATCACGAGCAGCGCGATGGCGAGGGCGAAGCGGCCGAGGCCGGGCGCCGCCGGCCCATGCGGCGGCGTCATGCGCTCCCCCTGTCCGGGATCGCCCGCGCGGGCCCGGGCTCCGCCGGGGCTGACGCCGCGCCCGGATCGAAAGCGGCGATCAGCCAGTCCACCACAGCGCTCAGCGCCTCGGGCTCGGTCGCGCCCTCCGTGCGGGCCGAGGCATAGACCGCCCGCTGGCGCACGGCCGAGGTCCCCTCGGCGGCGATCCGGCGCGCGCCCACCAGCTCGCGCAGGCAGCCGAGCGCCTCGGCATCGCTCTGCACGAGCGCGATGATCTCCTCGACGAGATCCGGCACCGCCGCGAGCGAGCCCCGCCCGTGATCGACCAGCCGCCCCTTGCAGCCATAGCGCTGCGCCCGCCAGCGGTTCTCGCCCACCAGCGTCATCGGATAGAGCCGCCAGCGCTGGTTGAGCGCGCGCAGCCGATAGAGAAATGCCAGCATCGACTGGAAGATCGCGGCGATCGCGGCGGCATCCTCGACCCGCGCGCAGACATCCGTCACCCGCTGCTCGAGGGTCGGGAACTTGTCCGAGGGGCGGATATCCCACCAGATCTTGGTTGCGTCCTCGATGCAGCCGGCCGTCACCAGATGATCCACCATGCGGCGATACTCGGCGAAGGAGGACATCGGATCGGGCAGCCCGGTGCGCGGCAGCGCGTCGAAGACGGTGAGACGGTAGGAGGCAAGCCCGGTGTCCTCCCCCTCCCAATAAGGCGAGGAGCAGGACAGCGCGAGCATATGCGGCAGGAAGTAAGCCGCCTGGTTCATCAGATCGATCCGGAGATCGGGATCCTCGACCCCGACATGCACATGGCAGCCGCAGATCAGCATCCGCCGCACCGCGAGGCCGAGATCGTCGTGCAGCGCGTCATAGCGCGGCTTCGGCGTGTGGACCTGCTCGCGCCAGCGCGCGAAGGGATGCGTCGAGGCCGCGATCGGCGCATAGCCATGGACCTCGGCGACCTCGGCCACCGCGTGGCGCAGCGCCCCGAGATCGGCGGCCGCTTCGGGGATCGCGGCATGCGGCCGGGTGCCGACCTCGACCTGACACTGGAGATACTCGGCCGTCACCTGCTCGCCGAGACGCGCCGCCAAGTCCTCGCGAAACGCCGCGCAAGGCTCGCGCACGAGATCGCGGCTCGCCCTGTCGACGATCAGGTATTCCTCTTCGATCCCGACCGTGAAGCTCGGCCGCGTGCCCATCCCAGCCCCTCCGGATTTGCCGCGCCGTGATCCTGCAAGCCGCGTCCCAGAGGGTCAAGCGAGGCGGATCACCAAGCCGTCACCCATGACGCCCGAAGCGTCGAGTCCTGTTGACAGACCCATGGCCCCATGGAGAACTGTTGGGAAAACACGTCAAGAGACGGCAATACGCAGCACGGAGGGAGGGATGACGACCCGCAGCGGCGCCGAGATTCTCGTCGAGGCGCTGATGGCCCAAAATCTGCGAACGGTCTTCGGCGTCCCCGGTGAGAGTTATCTGGCGGTCCTCGACGCGCTGAGAGACAGCCCGATCCGCTATGTGATCGGGCGTCACGAGGGCGGCGTCTCCTTCATGGCAGAGGCCTGGGGCAAGCTGACGGGCGCGCCGGGCATCGGCTTCGTCACCCGCGGCCCGGGCGCGACCAACGCCGCGATCGGCGTGCACACGGCGATGCAGAACTCCTCGCCCATGGTGCTCTTCGTCGGCCAGGTCGGCACGGAAATGCGCGAGCGCGAGGCCTTCCAGGAGCTCGACTACCGCGCCGTCTTCGGGCCGCTGGCGAAATGGGCGACCGAGATCGACCGCCCCGGGCGCGTGCCCGAGATCGTCGGCCGAGCGATCCACACCGCGCTCGCGGGCCGGCCGGGGCCGGTGGTGGTGGCGCTGCCCGAGGACATGCTGGCGGGCGAGAGCGACGCGCAGGTGCACCCCCGGCCGATCCTCCCGCCCTGGCCCGGCGCCGACGCGGAAGCAGTCGTGCGCGCGGCCGAGGCGCTCGGGCGGTCCGAGCGGCCGGTGGCTCTGATCGGCGGCGGCGGCTGGGACGTGCCGGGGCGCGACGGGCGTGCAGCCCTCGCCGACTTCCAGGCCTTTGCCGAGCGCATCCATCTGCCGATGCTCGCGGCCTTCCGCTGCCACGACCTCGTCGACAACCACAGCCGCGCCTATGCCGGCGATGCGGGCATCGGCATGCCGCCGCATGTGCGCGACATTCTGGCCCGGGCCGACCTGCTCCTGGCGATCAATATCCGCTTCGGCGAGATCGCCACCGACGGCTACACGCTCTTCGAGGTCCCGACACCGCTCCAGCGGCTGATCCATGTCCACCCCTCCGAGCGCGAGCTCGGCAAGATCTACCAGACCGCCGAGGCCGTGCATGGCTCCCCCGCGGCCTTCTTGGCGGCGCTGGCGCTGACCGAGCCTGCGGTGCGGCCTGCGCGAAAAGCCTGGGCGACGGAGGCGCGGCTCGCCTACACGAAGAGCTTCACCCTGCCGCCCCAGCCCGGGCGGCTCGATATGGGCCGGGTGATGGCACATCTGAGGAGCACCCTGCCGACCGACGCGATCGTCACCAACGGCGCAGGCAATTTCGCGATCTGGCCGGGACGGCTGCTCGTCTACGGGCCAGAACACCGTCTGCTGGCGCCGCAATCGGGTGCCATGGGGGCCGGACTACCGGCGGCGATCGCGGCCAAGATCGCCCATCCGGACCGCATGGTCCTCTGCTTCGCCGGAGACGGCGACATCCAGATGACGCTCGCCGAGCTCGGCACCGCGATGCAGGCGCGCGCGCAGCCGATCGTGCTCGTGCTCAACAATGCGAGCTACGGCACGATCCGGATGCACCAGGAGAAGCACTATCCCGGGCGGATCAGCGGCACCGATCTCGAGAACCCGGATTTCGTGGCGATCGGGCGGGCCTATGGGATGCATGCCGAGCGGGTCGAGACGGCCGAGGAGTTCGAGGGTGCCTTCGAGCGGGCACGCGCCTCGGGCACCGGCGCTCTGCTTGAGCTGATGATCGACCAGGAGGCGATCACGCCGCGCCGCACCCTCAGCCAGATGCGCGAGGGCGCGCCGGTGGCGGCCTACGAGCCGGCCCCCGCGAAGCAGCAGGCCTAGCGGAGCACCAGCTCGACCCGGCGGTTCCGCGCACGGCCATCCTCGCCGGCATTGCTGGCGAGCGGCGCGAGATAGCCGAGCCCTTCTGCCGCCAGTTGGTCCGCCGACACGCCGCGCTCGATCAGCGCGTCGCGAACCGCCTCGGCCCGGCGGAGCGAGAGCGCGCGGTTGGCCTCGAGGCCGCCCTGGTTGTCCGAATGGCCGACGACGACGACCCTGAGCGCGGCATCGGCCGTGAGGAGCCGCGCCAGCGCGTCGAGCGCGGGCTCGGAGCCGGTCGCGAGCCGCGCGCCCCCGGTCTCGAACTCCAGCCCCTCGATGCGCGCGAACCCGTCGGCGAGGAGCCGCTCGCGAAACCCGGAGATGTCCTGAAGCAACGGCCCGACAGGCGCGCGCGCCGGCGCGGCGCTCGGCACCATGGGGACGGGGGCGGCCTGCGCCGGCACCACCGTCACGGTCTGCATATGGAGCCGGCCGAGCACCCGGCTCGCCAGCACCGAGACATGGGCGGCCGGATCGCCCCCGGGGCCGGCGCGCGTGGCGGTGAGCTGGGCGAAACCGGCGGCGTCCATCAGCATGGTGGGTGCGGGCAGGAGCGCAACCTCGAAGCGGAAGTCGAGCCCGCCGCAGGTCTCGCCCCGGCACTCGAAGCGCGGCTCGAAGCCCTCGGCCACGAGGCGCGCGCGATATCCCGCCATCACCGCGTCGAGGCCGATATCCGGGTCGTCGATCCGAAAGGCCCGCCAGGTGACTGCGCCCGTCACCGGCTCGAAGGCCGGCGCCCCCCCGATAGCGCCCATCGCGCCCGCCGGGCCGACCGGCAGGCGGTAGAGGTCGTCCGGGCGCTCGACGAGAGCCGTGGCCACCGCGTCTTCGGGCATCCCGGGATCGACCGGGTCGGCCGCACCGGCAGTGGCCAGCAGAGCGCAGAGCAGGCCCAGACAGCCCCGGCGGGAAACCATCGCGTCCTCCGTTCAGGCAGGCTCAGCCCCAGCTCCCCCGGCCCGGGCGCGCCCGGTAATGGTAGCGTGCGGCGACGCTCATGCCGAGCCGTTCGTAGAGCGTCGTGGCGGGGCGATTGGCCTCGGTGACCGCGAGCGCCAGCGTCTCGGCGCCGTGCTCGGCCGCCCAGTTGGCCGCGCCGCGCAGCAGCAGACCGCCGGCACCTTGCCGGCGATGGACCGGCGCGACCTCGATCGCATGGATCATCGCCACCTCGCGGTCGAGCGCCGCGAAGGCCACCCCGGCCGGCCGGTCGCCGAGCCGTGCGAGGAGAACCATCGCCGGCCCGGCCACCCGCGCCATCGCCGCGCGCCGCCCGGGGCCGATGCCGCCCGCCGCCCAGATCTCCTCGGCAACCGCGAGCCGCGTCGTCACCCGGATAAGGCGCGCCGTCTCGTCGGCCCCGTCGGCGAGCGCCGCAACCGGCGCCGCGTAGATCGCCACCGGATCGTGGACCGCAAACCCGGCATCGACGAGCGCGGCATCAAGCGCCGTCTCGCCGTCCGCCACGCGAAACAGCGCCGCCTGGCCCCAGTCCGCCATCGCACCCGTCGCCTCGGCGATGTCGGGCGCCACGCCCGCGCCGCCGTGCCAGGAGGCCGCCGAGACCCGCTGCCCACCGCCGAGCCCGCGCCGGAGCAGCCAGCCTCCCAGCCGCCGCGTCTCCGCCGCGGGCCAGGTCGCCTCCATCGCGTCGAACAGCCGGGCAGACGTCATCTCAGCGCTCCCTCAGGAGCCGCGCCTTCTCCCGGTCCCAGTCGCGCTTCTTCTCGCTGTCGCGCTTGTCGGCGAGCTTCTTGCCCTTGGCGAGACCGAGCTCGAGCTTCGCCACGCCCTTGTCGTTGAAGTAGAGCTTGAGCGGCACCATCGTCATCCCCTCGCGCCCGACGCCCTGGTCGAGCCGGGCGAGCTCGCGCCGATGCACCAGCAGCTTTCGCCGCCGCCGCGCATCGTGCGAGAAGGCCGCCGCCTTGGCCTGGGAAAACTCCGGGATGTAGCTGTTGATCAGCCACAGCTCGCCGCCCTCCACGCTCGCATAGCTCTCGGCGATGTTGGCCTGCCCCTCGCGCAGCGACTTCACCTCGGAGCCCTTGAGCATGATGCCGGTCTCGAGCGTGTCCTCGATGAAATACTGGTGACGCGCCTTGCGGTTCTCCGCGGCGAGCTTGGTGTCGAGCTTGGGTTTCTTCTGGGCCATCGCGGCCAGATAGGCGAGCAGGCCGCGGCTGTCTATCGCGATGGTGGCCGGCTCACGCCGCCACGGGCACGCGCAGGCCGGCGGCGGCCATCGCCGCGCGGATCGCGGCCTTGGTCGGCTCGGTCGCCCCGACGAGCGGCAGGCGCACATCCGGCTTGCAGCGACCGAGGACCGAGAGCGCATACTTTGCGCCGACAAGCCCCGGCTCGAGGAACAGCGCCGTGTGCAGCGGCATCAGCCGGTCGTGGAGTTCGAGCGCCCGCGCCCAGTCGCGCACCAGCATCGCCTCCTGGAACTCCGAGCAGAGCCCCGGCGCCACATTGGCCGTGACCGAGATCGCGCCGGTCCCGCCATGGGCGTTGAAGCCGAGCGCCGAGGCGTCCTCGCCCGA
>CAYORO010000029.1:0-21933 GCA_964406355.1 uncultured Limibaculum sp. | reverse complement strand
GCCCTCGGGCTTGTCCGACGGGGTGTAGCCGATCTCCGGCAGGCCGAAGAGCTTGCGCTTCTCGGCCGCGACGAGGCCGGCATCGACGAGCTGCTCGGCAGTCTGCTGCTCGATGGTGCCGTTGATGGCCAGCGGCGTCTCGATCAGGTTGGTCGCCTGGGTCAGGTCGATCTCGAAGACGTTCTTGTCGGCGACCGAGCCGAAATTGGCGTCACGCTCGAGCATGACGATCTTGCCGTCGCCGACATAGACGGCGTCGCCGATCTTGTCGACGCGGCCGCCGGCGCGGATGTCGGCGCTCGGGTCCTCGAGGAACATCACGTATTCCTCGACCGGGGTGCCGTCCGTCACGTCGATGCCGAGGATGCGGATCACCTGGCTGGTGTCCGAGGCGTCGCGATCGGGGTTGGCGAGCGGCGTCTGGATGAAGGCGTAGAGGACGCCGTCTTCCTCGTTGAGCGCCACGGCCTCGAAGCCGCGATTGGTCCGCCGGTTGTTGTACTCGGCCGGCAGCGTCTCCTCGCCGAAGGTGCCCTCCGGCTGGATCTCGTCACCGAGCTGCGAGGCGCCCTCGGGCACGAAGCGGTCGATCAGCGAGCCGCTCTCGTTGAAGTGGTAGATCGCCGGGCGGTACTCGTCGACGGTCCAGAAGGTGCCGTCCGAGGCGCGGACGATGCCCTCCATATCGGCGCCGAGGGGATCATAGGGCAGCGCCTCGCCAGCCGCGTCGACCGGGATCTCGTCGAAGCCCTCGATGTTCGGCAGGCCGGTGATCGGCGCGCCGGCACCGTCGGTGAGCAGGATCTCGTTCTCGATCGTCGCGACGTTGGTCTCGGTGTCGACCGACACCTCGATGATGCGCGCCTGGTAGTCTGGCAGGTTGAAGGTCCGGGCGCCGTCGACGACCTCGGAGCCGTTCGGCCCGCGATCCGGGACGATCAGGAAGTTGAGATCGCCGGTCTCCTCGTCGACACCGTCGAACCAGAGGCCCGAGAAGCCGCCGAGATCGATCTCCAGACCGTTGGCGTCGGTGCCGAGCAGCGGCAGATCCGGGAACTCGACCGTGGTCAGCTCGGGCAGGCCGTTGAAGTGGTCGAGCACGCCCTGGCTGATGATGTCGGTGAATTCGAGCGTCTCGAGGTCGAGCACCGCGAAGGCGTTGTTCTCCTGGAGCGAGACGAAGGCGGTGCCGTTGTCCGGCGTCACCGCGATGAACTCGGGCTCGAGATCCGTCACCGGGTCGAAGTCCGGATGCAGGCGCAGGCCCTGGCTCGCGGCCGAGGCGATCAGGTTGGTCGCGCCCGAGAAGTCGATCGTGGTGGCCGTGACGTTCTCGAGATCGGCGAGCTCGATCACCGTCACGCCGCCCGCCGCGTCGACCGTGAGGTCACTCTCGGAGTTGAACTCGCCCTCATTGGCGACCAGCGCGCGGGTGCCGTCCGGCGTGAAGGTCACGCTGTCGGGCAGGTTGCCCGTCTCGACCGTGGTGATCAGCTCGAGGGTCGCCGCGTCGTAGATCGCCGCGAAGCCGTTGTTGGGCACGCCCTCCTCCGACGGCGCGACATCGACCACCGCGACGATCACGCCGTCCTGGGCCGCGACCGACTGCACGCCGTCATAGCCCTCGAGGGTCGTCAGGTCGATCGAGGCCGAGCCGAACTCGGGATCGAGCAGCGAGAACACGTCGATCCGGTCGAGGTTGCCGTTGGTCACGTAAAGGAAGCCGTTGTCGTGGCTCACCACCTCCGAGGCGCCCTCGGGGCTGTCCTCGTCATCGGGATCGCTCTCGCCCTGAAGCACCTGGACGAGCTCTGCCGCGATCTCGTCGCGACCGGCCGGCCCGGCCACCGTGTCGGAGCGCTGGTCGAGAAGCTGGATGCGGCTGTCGACCGCCGGATCGGTCTCGACCGTGTCGAAGGGCGTGCCCTCGCCCGGCGGGAAGTTGGCCTCCAGGAACTCCTCGAGCGCGGTCTGCTCGCCGATCCCGGTGTCGACCACCGTCGGCGACAGCGCGCGGAAGGGATAGCCGTCGCCGCCGACCAGATCGCCCTCGTCGCCCGCGAGGAAGTCCAGCGTCACCGCCTTGATGCTCTCCGGCGCACCCTCGACCGGGGCACCGTTCTCGATGATCACCTGGGTGGTGTTGCCCGCCTCATCGGTCAGCGCGACCGTCTCGATGCGGGTGCCGGCCACCGAGACGGTGCCGTCGTCGTTGAGCTCCTGGGGCGTGCCGCTCGGATCGACCGAGACGCGAAGGCCGCCGAGCTGGAAGAACTGGCCAGGCGTCGCGCCGGGCTCGGAGCTCGCGACCGCGTGCTCGAGCACGACCTTGAGGTCGTCGGTCGAGAGATCGACGATCACGAGGCCGTTGTTGAAGCGCAGCGAGTTCTGGATGTCGAGGCGCGAGATCTCGCCTTCCTGCTTGCCGGAGACCGGGTTCTCCTGCGGCGGCAGCAGATTGCCGTCGGCGTCGGTCTCACCGATCGCGGCGCGGATGCCGCCACCGTTCTTCAGCGAGATGATCACCTCGGGGTCGATCGCCTGCGCGGCGACGAGGTTGGCATCGGCGGTCAGGTTGCCGAGCGTGGTCTCCTCGGTGCGGACCTCGGCGCGGCGGCCCTCGATGAACACCTCGGTCTCGCCGAAGATCGTGCCGTCGAGCTCGTTCACCACGTCGCTCACGGCGTCGACGAGGCTCACGACCTCACCGGCCGGGCCGACATCGAAGCCGCCCATCGCGCCGATGTTCTGCCCGTCGCTCGGCAGCGTGTCGACCGGGGCGAGATCCTCGACGAAGAGCTGGCCGCGGAGCTCGCCGCCCGGATTGTCCTCGGTGTGGATGTTCACATAGAGGTTGCCGGCCAGCAGCTCGGCCTCCTCCTCGTCGGTCAGCGTCGAGGCGATGAAGAAGCCGAAGTCGAACTCGCCCTCGACCCCGGTGAAGCCCGCATCGACCGGATCGACCAACACGCCGCTGCGGATCACCGGGCCGTTCTCGCCGGCGGCCGCGTTGTGGAGGTGGATCGCGTCGATCGGGATGCCGTCGCCATCGACCGCGGTCGGGTCGGTGTTGACGTCGAGCAGCGTGCTCGAGAGATCGTCGAAGATGCCCTCGACGAGGAGGAAGTTGATGTCGTCATAATAGGTGTAGGCGAAGGAGCCGGTCGCATCGCCATCGTCGAGCGGCGGCACTTCCTGCGCCTCTTCGAGCGACAGATCGGAGACGCCCGACACGGTGCCGAAGAAGCCTTCGAGGACGGTCACGGTGTTGTCGTCGTCGGTGCCGAAGGCGCCGGAGACCGCCGGATCGATCGACTCGGGCACGATCACGCCGTTCTCGTCGAAGTCGACCACGAGGCGGCCGACATAGGTGTACTCACCATTCGTCGAGACAACCGCGGTCGGGTTGCCGTCGAGATCGTCGACGATCAGCGGATAGGGCTGGTCGGCCTCGTCGCCCGGGCGCAGCAGGTCGTCGTCATCGGCCGAGATGGTGTCCGAGCCGCCGGCGAGGATCACGTCGACGCCCGACATCAGGGAGGCGAGTTCCTCCTCGAGCGCGAACTGCTGCAGGTGGCTGGTGAGGATGATCTTGTCGACGCCCTGCGCGGTCAGCTCGTCGACGAAGGGCTGCAGCACCGCGGCGAGCGCCGGCATGTCGTTCATGCCCGGGCTCGAGATATCGTCGATATTGCCGGTCGAGGAGATCGAGGCGATCAGCTGCGTGGTCGCGCCGACGACGCCGATCTGCTCGCCGTCGACCGTGAGGATCGTCGCGGGGCCGCCGCGGAGATGGTTGCTGTCCGAACCGGTCTCGCTGGGGTCGTCCGGGTTGACGCGGGCGAGGAGCAGGTCGGTCTCGAAGTCCTCGGCGGGCAGGATCTCGGTCGCGAAGAGCGGGCCCACATCGGTGTCCTCGGAGAAGTCGAGGTTGGCCGAGAGATAGGGGAACTGGATGCCCGGCCAGTCGACTTCCTGGAGGTAGTTGACGTTGCCGAAGCGACCGTCGGAGAGGTCGTTGCCCTCTTCGCTGTCGTAGTTGATGATGTTCTCGAAGGCATCGGTGCCGGCGTCGAACTCGTGGTTGCCGACGGCCGAGGCATCGAAGTCGAGGATGTTCATGATCGAGACATCGACCCGGCCCTCGAAATTGTCGATCTCCTCGAAGTAGTCGGGCTCGCCATCACCGTTGATATCGGTGGTGTAGATGTCCTCGAAAGTGTAGCCGTTGGTGTTCAGCGTGGCGTCGCCGAGGAAAGCTTCGATCTCGTCATTGTCGAAATAGCCATCCCCATTGGCGTCAGCCAGCGGGGTGATCAGCTGGGAGTCAATGAGGCCAAAGAATTCGTTGTAGAAACCCTCGAAGAGCGGACGGAAGGTCGCGGCGTCACCGGCCGCGTTGAAGAACGGACCGGGGATGTAGTTGTCGCCGGCGGAGATCAGCACGGACGAAAGACCGTCCGCTTCGGCCTGGGCCTCCAGCACCGACACGATGCTGGCGAAGTTGGGCGCATTGCCGATGGCGTCGACACCGCCCTCGAGGTCCGATGCGTGAAGGATCTGCAGCGTGAACATCTCGTCTGTCCTCGTTGTTTGATCGCGCCTCTGGGCGCTGATGTCTCGACCGGCCGGGCCGCCCTCCGCGGATCCCACCACCCCCGTCGCGTGTCTCGCGAGGCCCCGGCTCGGGCGCGCGGGCACCCTAGCACTGTTTTTCCCACGTCCAGGAAGAGTTTTCGACCTCGCGGAGCCCTTCCCTAGGTCTTCGGCATGGCACTTCCGTGAAGCTTTTGTGTAATATTGACGACGATCAACTCTGCGCCCGATCAATATGTTAGGCCTGTTCGACCTGTCACCGCTCGCGATCCGGTGTGGCGGTTGACGGGCACGCCAACGTCACGGATTCGTCTTGAGGGGCCGTCTGGAGCCGCAACGGACCGGATCTCGCGTGTCTGCGCGCCCCCCGAGGAGATTCGGTCTCGCTCCATGCACCGACGCGGACCAGGCGCATGCTTGACAGGCTGGCGCACCGCAGCAACACCCGCTGTATGGTGGCGCTCTGTCCTTCGAAGCCCGGCCGGCGGGACTGGCCGATCCTGCGTCAGCGATCGGGCGGACGTTGCGCGGTGGCCTTCGTGGCGACGCTGTTGCTGGTCGCCCTACTCGGCGCCTGCAGCTCGAGCGACGAGACGATTGACGCCGGATTTGCCGATCCTGCCACGCGCCTCGACTACACCGTGGAGGTCGAAGGCGCGCCCGAGGAACCGCCATCGGCCGCGGGGCTGATCGAGGCCTCGCTCGCCCTCACGCGCGAACAGGCGGGCGGGGCGGCCTCGCTTGCGTTCCTTCGTCGGCGCGCCAATGGCGACACGGAAACGGTCCAGAAGATACTGCGCTCCTTCGGATACTACGCCGGCGAGGTGCGCGCAGAGGTCGTGGCGCCGCCCGAGGACGCCGAGCCGGGCGCGCGCATGGGCGTCGCCCGCATCCTGATCGCGCCCGGGCCGCAGTTCACCCTGGCAGCGCACGACTTCACCCTGGTCGAGACCGGCGACACCCCGCCCGATCCGCTGGATGCGGCGACGCTCGGCTCGCCCGTCGGCGGCCCCGCGGTGGCCTCCGAGATCCTCGCCGCCGAGCAGGCGGCCGTCGCCCAGCTCCGCAGCGAGGGCCGGCCCTATGCGGCGTTTCGCCAGCGCGCCGCGGTCGCCGATCTCGAGGCGACCACGATCGAGGTGGAGAGCACCATCGAGACCGGCAGCGCCTATGTCTTCGGCCCGCTCGGCATCGAGGGCGCCCCGAGCGTCGATGACGCCTATCTCAGGACCTATGTGCCCTGGGAGGAGGGCGCGGTCTTCGATGTCGGCGCGCTCAGGCGCTATCAGGAGCGGCTCTTCGGCACCGGGCTCTTCGTCGGTGCCTCGGTGCTGCCGCCCGAAGATCCGCCCGAGGGCGCGGCGGCCCCGGTGACCGCGCGGCTCGAGGAGGGACCGTTCCGCAGCATCGCGCTCGGCGCCCGCTTCTCGACCGACCAGGGCCCCTCGGGCCGGGTCGATTTCGAGCACCGCAATCTCTTCGGGGCCAATGAACGGCTCGGGCTCACCCTCGATGCGGGCTTCGACGAGCAGATCGGCAGCATCACCCTGCGCAAGCCGCAATATCTGCGCGACGGCCAGGACTTCACCACCGCGCTCGAGCTCCGCCATGTCACCGACGATGCCAACAGCGGCGCCTTCGACGAAACCGGCGCCACGCTGACGGCGGGGCTGGAGCGCCGGCTCGGGCCGCGCTGGACGGTGGGCGCGGGCGGTCTCCTCGAGGCGAGCCTGATCGATGACGGCACGGAGGAGACCGAGGCCTATCTCGCCGGCCTGCCCCTCTTCGCCGCCTATGACGGCACCGACGACAAGCTCGATCCGACCCGCGGCCAGCGCCTCCGGATCTCCGTCACGCCGTTCACCGGGTTCTTCAATGACGACCCCACCGCCTTCACCCGGACGCTGTTCCGCGGCTCGGCCTATCAGGACCTGACCGGCAGCGGCCGCTACGTGCTCGCCCAGCGCGGGCGGATCGGCTTCATCTTCGGCGGGCGACAGGACAAGGTGCCCTCGACGCGGCGCTTCTACTCGGGCGGAGGGGGCTCGGTGCGCGGCTATGAGGAGGACATCATCGGTCCGCTCGACGCCACCAACGATCCCGAGGGCGGGCTCTCGGTGGCCGAGGCGGGCATCGAGTTCCGCTTCCGCGTGCTCGGCGATCTCGGGCTCGCGGTGTTCACCGAGGCGGGGCTCGTCTCGGAGGACACGCTGCCCGACTTCGCCGACCCGATCCAGGTCGCGGCCGGGCTCGGCCTGCGCTACTATTCCCCCATCGGCCCGATCCGGGTGGATGTCGGCTTCCCGCTCAACGGGCGCGACGTCGACGACACCTTCCAGGCCTATATCGCGATCGGACAGGCCTTCTGATGCTGACGCGCCGCACACTCCCGCTTGCCGCCCTCCTCGCGCTGGTCGCGGCGGTGTGGCCGGCCGCCGCCTTCGACATCTTCAACATGCGCAACTCGCTGATCCAGTTCGCGCTGGAGCAGATCTCGACCGAGGATTTCACCATCACGGCCGAGGAGGCGGTGGGCGCCGAGGAGGGCGGCACCGAGCTCCTGGGCCTGTCGATCGCGGATCGCGAGGGCGTCTGGTTCACCGCCGAGCGGATCGGGCTCGAATGGAACGCCCGGCGCATCCTGTCGGCCGAGCTCGAGATCACCCGGATGTTCGCCGAGGGGGTCGAGGTGCTGCGCCAGCCGGAGGGCAGCGTCGAGGTCAAGGAGGACGCGGCCATCGCCGAGGATGACGGCGAGGCCTTCGCCTGGCCGCGCTCGCCGATCGCGACCCGGATCGACGAGATGAGGCTCGAGCGTGTCGTCGTGGCGGCCGGGGTGATCTCCGGGCAGTCGATCGCCTTCGATGCCACGGGCTCGGCGCGGGACGAGGGCGACGAGCAGGCGCTCCGGCTCGCGCTCCGGCGGACGGACGCGGTCTCGGGCCGGATCGATCTCGACTATCTGCGCGATTTCGCGGCCGGCACGCTGCGCGCCAATCTGCGCGCCGAGGAGGCGGCGGGCGGCCTCGTCGCCGAGCTCGCCGGGCTGCCCGAAGACAGCGGCTCGCGCGTCCGGCTCGAGGCCGACGGGCCGCTCACCAACTGGGCACTCGATTTCGCCGCCTCGACCGACCGGATCTTCGAAGCGGGCGGCGAGGCAACGGTCGATCTCGAGGGGCCGCTCGCAATCCGCGCGGGCCTGCGCGTGGTGCCGGGGCCCGATGTCTCGCCCGAGCTCGGACAGGTGCTCGGACGCGAGGCGCGGCTCAGCCTCGACATCGTCGAAGAGGCCGGAGTGATCGAGATCCGCGAGGGGCATATCCGCTCGCCCGCGCTCGAGGCCGACGCGACCGGGCGCTATGTCGAGGCGGATGCGAGCGTCGATCTCGACATCTCGCTCGAGGGCCGGGCAGCGCTCGCAGGCCTCGCCGAGGGCGTGGCCTTCGACGGCTTCGGCTTCAGCGGTCGCGTTGAAGGCCTGCTCGACGACCTCACGGCCACCGGCGAGGCGCGGCTCGACGGCCTGGAGACCGAGCCCGCCGATCTCGGCGCAGCCCGGCTCCAGACCGAGGTGCGGATCTCGGGCGAGATCGTCGAGTTCAACATCGATGGCCGCGCCGAGCGGCTGCGGATCGACCGCCTCGGCCCGGATCTCCTCGGCCAGGCGGATCTGACCGCGCTCGGGGTCTTCGACGGCACCGCGCTCTCGCTGGTCGATCTCTCGTTCCGTTCGATCCCGCTCAGCATCGATGCCTCCGGACGTCTGGTTCTGCCGGGCGAGACCGATCCCGGGCGTGCGGCGCTCGACTATGCGCTGGCCGCGCCGGAGCTGGCCCCGCTGGCGGCGGCCTATGACGCCGACGCGACAGGCTCGATCGAGGTCTCGGGCCGGGTCGAGGGCCCGCTCGACGCGGTTGCGCTCTCGGGCGAGGCGCGGTTCGGCGATCTCTCCCTCGAGGGCGAGCGCTATGGCGAGGTGACGCTAGGCCACGCGATCACCGCGGGCGAGACGGTCGAGGGCAGCGCCGACCTTGCCGCTTCGGGCTCGCGCTACGGCCCCATCGCGGCGGATGTGGATTTCGCGCTGGCCGGTCAGCGGCTCGACCTGCCGCGGCTTTCTGCTCAGGGCCTCGGCGCCACCATCGATGGCGCGCTCGTCTATGCGCTCGACACGGGGCTCGCGACCGGCGAGGTCCAGCTCGACGCGCCCGATCTCGGGCCCCTCGCGGCGGTGGCCGATGCGCCCGTGACCGGCGCGGTCTCGGGCACCGTGACGCTCACAGCACCCGCCGGCACCCAGGCCGCCGCACTCGACCTCCAGGGCCGCGAGATCGCCGCCCTGGGCGCCTCGCTCGCCCGGCTCGATCTCGTCGGCACGCTCGAGGACGCGCTCGGGGCGCCCCGGCTCTCGGCGACGCTCGCAGCGCGGCAGGCGGCCTATGCGGCCGACGGCATTGATGCGCGCGTCGCGACGATCGGCGGCGAGTTTGCCGGCACCGATCTGGCGGCGACGCCCGATCTCGATCTCGACCTGACGCTGACCGAAGCCGAAGGCGTCGGCGCGGCGCTCGGCCAGGCGCGGCTCGATGCAGAGATCACCGACGCGACGACCTTGGCGGAGGTGGTCGCGCGGCTCGAGGCCGAGGGCCTCGCCTATCCCGCGGCCGATGCCCGCGTCGCCCGCCTCACGGCCGACCTGACCGCCGCCGACGCGCTCTCCGAGCTGCCGACCGCCCGGCTCGATGCGACGGCGGAGGGGCTCGGAGGCGCAGGCGCCGAGGCCGGGCGGGCGGATCTCACGGCAACTCTGACGCCAGAGGAGGGCCGGGCGGCCGCGGCCGTGGATCTCGCACTCGCCGCGATCCGGGCCGCCGGGGCCACCATCGCGGACGCCACGCTGTCGGCGACGAGCCCCCACGCGCTCGCGCCTGCGCCCGATCTCGCCGCCGAGGCCCGGATCGGTCGGATCGATGCCGGCGATGCCAGCATCGCCTCGATGGAGGCCACGACCACCGTCACCGCCGCGGGTGCCTCTGAGATGGCCGTCGAGGCGGCGGCGCGCATCGGCGCCATCTCGGCCGGCACGGCGCGTATCGACGGCGCCCGGCTCGCCGCGCGCGTTGCCCAGGCGCTCGGGGCCGACCCGCGGATCGAGGCCGATCTGACAACCGGCGCGATCGAGGCGGGCGAGGCACGGACCGACGGGCTGACGGCGCGCGCCTCGGGCCCGCTCTCGGGGCTCCGCGCCACCATCGACACCGAGGGCGTGGCCGGCGCCGACCCTGTCGCGCTCTCTGCCGAGGCCGCGATCAACGCGGCGGGCGACCCGCTCCGTGCAACGGTCTCTCGGCTCGAGGCCGTCTATGCCGGCGAGGAGATCCGCCTGCGCGCGCCGCTCTCGGTCACCGCCGGGACGAGCACGCGTCTCGAGGGCCTCGACCTCGCGCTGCCGGGGGGCGGTCTCACCGGCGATGCGGCGCTTCATCCGGGCGGGATCGAGGCCGATCTGGCGCTCCTGCTCGACGATCTCGGGATCGCCCGGCGGCTCGCCGATGCACCGATCGCGGCCGGGGCCCTCGATGCGCGGGTCGCGCTCGACACCCGCCGCGGCAGCGCCGGCGGCACGGCCCGGATCGCCGCGACCGGGCTCCGCTTCGAGGAGACGATCGCCGATCTCGGCGCGCTCGATCTCGCCCTCGACGGCGACTGGGACGGGCGCGCGGCCGCGCTCGACGGGCGTCTCGAGGGCCCGTTCGGCGACCCGGTGCGGCTCACCGCGCGTGTGCCGCTCCGCCCGACCGGCGGGCCGGTTCCGGCCGTGCCCGAGGGCGAGGAGATCGACGGCCGCGTGCAGTGGTCGGGCGAGGTGCAGGAGCTCTGGGCGCTCGTGCCGGCGCCGGGCCACGTGCTCGCGGGGCAGCTCGACCTCGATCTCGGCATCGGCGGCACGCTGGCCGCACCCGCGATCGAGGGCTCGGTCGCGCTCGCGGACGGGCGCTACGAGAACCTCGATGTAGGCACGATCCTCACCGATCTCACCCTCGGCTCCGAGATCGCGGGGCTCGACACGCTGCGCCTCGAGGCGCGCGCGCGGGACGGCGCCGAGGGCCAGGTCGAGGCCGAGGTCGCGCTCTCGCCCGACCGGCTGGACGCGCGGGTGACGAGCGCCGGCGCCGTGCTGGTGCGCCGCGACGACGCCACCGCCAGCGTCAGCCTCGACATCGCGGCCGAGGGTGCGCTGACCGCGTTCGACGTCACCGGCCGGGTGGATATCGACCGCGCCGAGATCCGCCTCGTCAACGCCACGCCCCCTTCGGTCGCAACGCTCGGCGATGTGCGGATCAAGGGCGCGCCGGAACCCGAGCCGACGCCCCCGGCGGGCAGCACGATCGGGCTCGACATCGCCGTCCGCGCGGATCGCGACATCTTCGTGCGCGGCCGCGGGCTCGACAGCGAATGGTCGATCACGCTCGACATCGACGGCACCGCGGCGGCCCCGCGCATCACCGGCAGCATCGACCGGGTGCGCGGCGGGCTCTCGCTCATCGGCACGCAGTTCGATCTCGAGACCGGGACCGTGCGCTTCGCCGGCGGCGCCGAGATCGACCCCCGCATCAATGTGCGGCTTCAGGCCGAGGAGAACGGGGTCACCGGCGGCATCGAGGTCACGGGCCCAGCCAGCGATCCGCAGGTCGGGTTCTGGTCACGCCAGGGCCTGCCGGAGGACGAGGTGCTGCCGCGGATCCTCTTCGGCAAGCCGGCGCAGTCGCTCGAGGCCTCCCAGGCGATCCGCCTCGCCTCGGGCCTCGCGACGCTGATGGACGGCTCGGGCTTCCTCGCGGGAGACACGGTGCGCAACGCGGTCGGGCTCGACGTGCTCTCGATCGATCCCACGGAGGACAGTGCCGAGGTGACGGTCGGCAAGAACATCGCCGACGATGTGTTCGTCGGCGCCCGGCAATCGATCGACGGCGCCGAGAGCCGGGTGGTTGTGGAGGTCGAGGTCTATCCCGACGTGATCGTCGACACCGAGATCGACCAGGAGGGCGAAACCTCGGTCGGCGTCCGGTGGCGCAAGGACTTCTAGCGCGTCCGCGCGCACCGGAGGGCGGCGGCCGTCACATCAGGGCGGCGTCGGATTTCGCGGTGAACACGCGGATGTAGTCGCCAGGCGAGGAGCCCGCCCAGAACACCCAGATGCGGTGGGGATCCTGGTCGTCGATCCAGACATGGTCGCCCTGCTCGAGCCCGCGGAGCTCGGCACTGATGTAGCGCACGGACGTGTTGGCCAGGAAATCCGTCGCCGCCATGGTGTCGACGAAGGCCGCGATCCCAAGGATGGGCGCGTCGAAATCCACATAGGCGTACTGCGCCCCGGCGATGCTGTCGAAAAAGACATAGTGGCTCGCCACCACGGTCTCGGCGGGGATCACGCCGTCGAACCCGCCGATATCGACGCGGATGGGCGCCTCGAGCGTGATGTTCTGGTCCTCGTCGAAGGCATAGAGGTTGGGGTCGTTGAAGGTGTCGTTGCCGACCACGAAGGGCGTCGACGGGTCGAGCTTCACGAAGGCGCCATTGCCGCGCTGGCGCAGGATCTCGCCGCCGATCACCGTCGCCGATGCGGAGCCGGCGAGCACCGCCTCAAGGACCGCGGCAAGGACCGCGGCAAGGACCGGCAGGGAAAGCCACCGAGCCAATGCGATCACCCCATCCAAGTTGAGCCGGACACCGGCACACAGTCGGCAAGCGCGGCTGGCCTGTCCCACACGATGACGTGATCCCCTAGCTGTGCTCCTCGCGGAGCTCCTCCTCGAGGGTCCGGGCATAGGCGCGGTAGGCGTCGGTCTGGAAGAGCGCGCCGAGAAGCTCGGGCTCGCCCCCATCGCCCTTGGCCGGCATGGCCATCACCGGCAGGAAGGGCCCCCGGTAGCGGTCGAACATCGGCAACGCGCGCTCGAGCGTGTCGGAGCGGCGGAGCCATGCCCCCTGTTCGTGCAGCGTCCAGCACTGGCTCTCGGAGGCGGCGTTCTCCGCGCCGACGGGCCGCATCAGGTCGGAGACGCGCAAGGTGCGCTTCAGATAGCCCTGCGGCCCGGCGGCGAAATCGAGCCCGGTCTGGGCGAGCTGCTCGAGGAAGTAGGAGCGCGCGACCAGCCGGTCGGCCACCACGCTGGCGAGCGAGACCGAGATCATCACAGCGATCGCCGCCTGCCAATCGCCCGTCAGCTCGAAGACGATGAGCGTCGAGGAGATCGGCGCGCCGAGCACGGCGCCCGCCACCGCTCCGGTGCCGGCAAGCGCGTAGAGGCCCTGGGCGCCCGACACCAGCGGGAAGAGATCGGTCGCCACCTCGCCGAAGGCCGAGCCGGTGAGCGCGCCGAGCATCACCGCGGGCGAGAACACCCCGCCGCCCATGCGACCCGCAAGCGTGATCGCGACCGCCGCCACCTTGACCACGGCGAAGGTGACGGCTGTCCAGAACGGGATCTGCTCGGTCAGCGCGAGCGTCGTGGTCTCGTAGCCGACGCCGATGATGTGGTGGAACTCGAGCGCGATCAGCCCGAGCAGCGCCCCCGCGATCGCGGGCCGGGCCCAGTCCGGCACCCCGAGATCGGTCTGCCAGCGATCGGCCACCCGCTCGGCGAAGAAGAGCGCGCGGATCATCACCACGGCGATCAGCCCGGAGAGCAACCCGAGCAGGGCGAAGGCCGGCATCTCCCAGTAGAACTCGACGGTCTGGGCCGGCAGGCGGAACTCGGTGATGTTGCCGAGATGGATGCGGCTGACGACGGTCGCGGCGACGCCAGAGAGCACGATCGGCCCGAAGGCGTGGAGCGCGAAATGCCGGAGCACCACCTCGAGGGCGAAGAGCGCGCCGGCGAGCGGGGCGTTGAAGCTCGCCGCGACCGCCGCCGCGGTGGCGCAGCCGAGCACGTCGCGCCCGGTGATGGCGCTGGTGCCGAGCCGGTCCGACACCCAGGAGGCCATGATCGCGCCGATATGGATCGCCGGCCCCTCGCGCCCCGTTGAGCCGCCGGTGGAGAGCGTGATCACCGCGGCACCTGCCGAGGCGACGCCCGGGCCTCGGTCGACGCGCCCGCCCTGAAGGGCTGCGGCGCGGATCACGTCGGCGACGCCGCGCGCCTTGCTGTCTGGCGTCATCCGGGTGAGCAGGAGGCCGACCGCGAGCCCGCCGAGAACCGGTGTCAAGAGCACGACATACCAGGGGAGCGCCGCCGCAGTGGTGTGCAGCACGACGTCGCTCGCGCCATAAAAGAGCGTCTGCAACCAGGAGATCGAGAGCCGGAAGCCGATCACCGCATAGCCGACAGCGACGCCGATCACGAGCGCGACGCCCCAAAGCGTCATCTGTGCGGAGACCGCGGCGGGGTCGGGCCGGGCGAGGGGGTGCGCCGCACGCGCCTGGACCGAGCGCACCGGCTCGGGTCCCGGCGCCGCCTCGGGTCCCGGCACGGCCTGCGGCGGCTCGGCCGGCGCTCCGGCCTCCGTCTCCCGACGATCCGCCATCTCCTCGCGTCCCAGCCCCCGCTCGCCTCGCCCGGACGCAGCCTAGGCCCGCCGCCGCCGTAGCGGAAGGGCCATCAGCGGCGGATGCCGAGGCGCGCCCCCACCTGTGGCGGACGGGGCAACGCCCGGTGCGCGGCGAGGAGGCGCTCGATCCGTGCTCGCGGCTCGTCGGGGAACGGGGCCGAGCGGCGGGCGGCCAGATCGACGCAGAGCGTGAGGCTCTCATAGGTCGCCGCGAGCGCCTCGCCATCGTCGAGGTTGCGCATCTCGAGGAAGACATGGACGCGCTTGGCATCCGCGTCGAGCAGTCGGAGGTCGCAGGCGAAGCGGGTGCCCTCGAGCAGCTCGCCGAGATAGTGGATCTGCGTCTGCAGCGCCATCGGGCCCATCCGGCGGCTCTCGACGAGCCGCGCGCCGATGCCGAGCCGGTCATAGACCTCGTCGAGCGCGCGATCGAACGCCATGGTGTAATAGGCGACGTTCATATGGCCGTTGTAGTCGATCCAGTCGGGCGGCACCGTCTGCGTCGCCGTCCGGATCGGACCCGCCACCTCATGGACTTGCATCGCCGCCTCCGTCCTTGCCCGGTCACCGGGGGCGAGCCTAGGCGGTCGGGCCCGCCACTGGAAGCGGCCTCGGCCCCGCGATAGGGTGGGCCGCGGGAGGAGCCCGAGGCCATGACCATCGAAACCGCCATCGCCGCGCTCGCGGAGCAGTTCGGCACGCGCCTCAGCCGGGCCGAGGCCGCACGGGCCGAGCATGGGCGCGACGAGGCGCACCACGCGCCGCGCCTGCCTGATGCGGTGGTGTGGCCCGAGACGACGGCGGAGGTCGCCCGCATCGCCGGCATCTGCGCCGAGCATGGCTGCCCGATCGTCGCCTGGGGCACTGGCACCTCGCTCGAGGGCCATGTGATCCCGCTGATGGGTGGCGTGACCCTGGATTTCAGCCGGATGGACCGGGTCCTCGCGGTCAACGCCGAGGATATGGACGCGGTCGTCCAGCCCGGCGTCACCCGCGGTCGCCTGAACGAAGAGCTGCGCGCGACCGGGCTCTTCTTCCCCGTCGATCCGGGGGCGGATGCCTCGCTCGGGGGCATGGCGGCGACGCGGGCCTCCGGCACCTGCGCAGTCCGCTACGGCACGATGCGCGACGCGGTGCTGGCGCTCGAGGTGGTGCTGGCCGACGGCCGCGTGATCCGCACCGGCACGCGGGCCCGGAAATCCTCGGCGGGCTACGACCTCACGCGGCTCTTCGTGGGCTCCGAGGGCACGCTCGGGCTGATCACCGAGCTGACGCTGCGCCTCGCCGGGCAGCCCGAGGCGATCACGGCCGCCACCTGCGGCTTCGAGCGGCTGGAGGACGCGGTGACGACGGTGATCGAGACGATCCAGTCGGGCGTGCCGGTGGCGCGGATCGAGCTCATCGACGCGCTGACGATCCGGGCCTTCAACGCGCAGTCGGGCGCGGCGCTGCCCGAGCGGCCGACGCTCTTCCTCGAGTTCCACGGCACCGCGGCGGGCGTCGCCGAGCAGGCCGAGACGGTGGGCGCGATCGCCGAGGGGAACGGGGCGGGCGGCTTCGACTGGGCGGCCGATCACGCGGCGCGCAACCGGCTCTGGGCGGCGCGGCACGGCGCCTATCACGCGATCCGCGCGCTCCGCCCGGGCGCCAAGGGCTATGTGACGGATGCCTGCGTGCCGATCTCGCGCCTCGCCGAGGCGATCCGGGAAACCGAGGCCGATCTCGCGGCAAGCCCGCTGCTCGCGCCGCTCGTCGGCCATGCGGGCGACGGCAACTTCCACCTCGCGATCCTGATCGACCCGGACGACCCCGCCGAGAAGGCCGAGGCCGAGCGGATCGCGGGCCGCATCTCCGAGCGCGCGCTGCGGCTCGGCGGCACGGTCACCGGCGAGCACGGGGTGGGGCTCGGCAAGCGCGGGCTGATGGCGGCCGAGCACGGCGAGGCGTGGGCGGTGATGGGCGCGATCAAGGCGGCGCTCGACCCGGGCGGCCTGCTCAACCCGGGCAAGCTCGTGCCGGGCAACTGAGCGGGCGGCTCCTCCGGCCCCTTCGGGCCGTCCTCGCCGGGGCCGGCGCGACCCGCCGCGCTCCGCGCTCCGCGCGTCAGAGCCGCATCCGCATCCGGTTGAGCAGGATGAAGAGGACGAGGAACATGATCGCGATGCCGTAGGGGCTGGTGAGGAACGGGATCAGCCCCTCGCGCCACTTGGCGGTCGCGTCGTCGGCGATGTCGTTGAGCATGGCGGAGGCGCCGCCGAGCTGCCGCATCAACATGGTGCCCTCCCTCGGCACAACCCACGGGCGAGGCTACCCGATCGGCGCCGGCGCGGCAACGCGCTTGGCCCCTGCGTCAGGCCGCGTGCGCGGCGCCCGCGAGGAGCGCCCGCGCCGCCGAGCGCGCCTCGGCCGTGACGACCTCGCCGGCGAGCATCCGGGCGATCTCGTCGAGCCGGTCCTCGGCCCCGAGCGCGCGCACCTCGGTGCGCGTCGCCTCGCCCGCCGCGGTCCGGGTCGAGGCCTTGGCGATGCGCCAGTGGCTGGTGCCCTCGGCCGCCACCTGCGGGCTGTGGGTGACGACGAGCACCTGGGCGCCCGCGGCGAGGCGGGCGAGGCGGCGGCCGACGGCGGCGGCGGTGGCGCCGCCCACGCCGCGGTCGATCTCGTCGAAGATCATGGTGAGCCCGTCCGAGCGCGCGGCGAGGCAGACCTTCATCGCCAGCAGGAAGCGGGAGAGTTCGCCGCCCGAGGCGATGCGGTCGATCGGGCCGGGCGGGCTGCCGGGATTGGTGCTGGCGGTGAAGCGGACGGCGTCGGCGCCGGTGGCCCCGGGCGCGGCGGGCGCGATCTCGGTGAGGAAGCGGGCGTTCTCCATGCGGAGCGGGGCGAGCTCCTCGGTGATCGCGGCATCGAGCCGCGCGGCCGCAGCGCGCCGGACCTCGGCGAGCAGCGCCGCGGCCGCGTCATAGGCCGCGCGGGCGGCGCGCGCCTCGCCCTCGAGCGCAGCGATGTGCTCGGCCCCCTGGTCGATCGCGGTCAGGCGACGGGTGAGATCGGCGGCGTGCTCGGCCAGCTCGTCGGGCAGCACCTGATGTTTGCGGGCGGCGGCGCGGATCGCGAAGAGCCGCTCCTCCACCGCTTCGAGCCGGCCGGGATCGACATCGAGCGCCTCGAGCGCCGTGCGGAGGGCGCGCGAGGCCTCGCCGAGCTCGACCATTGCGCGGTCGAGCGCGGCCACCGGTTCGTCGAGCAACCCCTCGGCACGCTCGGCCACCCGCGCGAGCCGATCGAGCGCATCGGCCGCCGCGGCCTCCGCCTCGGGCGAGACCAGCTCCGCCGCGCGCGCGACCTCGGCGCGGATGCGCTCGCCCGCCTGCATGCGCCGGCGTTCGGTGTCGAGCGCCGCGTCCTCCCCGGCCTCGGGGGCGAGGCGCTCCAGCTCGTCGACGGCGTGGCGCAGATAATCGGCCTCGGCGGCGGCCTTGGCGAGCGTCTCCCGGGCCTCCGAGAGCCCCGCCGCGGCAGCCTGCGCCGCGCTCCAGAGCTGGCCGAGCGCGTCCCGCTCGCCCTCCAGCCCGCCATAGGCATCCAAGAGCGCCCCATGCGCGCGCGGATCGAGGAGGCCGCGGTCGTCGCGCTGGCCATGCACCTCGACGAGGCTCGCCCCGATCCGCGCCATCGCCTCGGCCGAGGCGCGCTGGTCGTTGACGAAGCCGCGCGCCGAGCCGCCCTCTGCCTGCGCGCGCCGCAGGATCAGCTCGCCCGGGCCGCCCGCGAGCCGCAGCTCGTCGAGCACCGCGAGCGCCGCGTGCCCCTCCTCCACCTCGAAGACCGCCGTCACCGAGCCCTGCCCGGCGCCCGCCCGCACCATCTCGGCGCGCCCGCGGCGGCCGAGCGCGAAGCCGAGCGCGTCGAGCAGGATCGACTTTCCTGCCCCCGTCTCCCCGGTCAGCACGTTGAGGCCGGGCTCGAAGGCGAGGTCGAGCGCCTCGATCAGCACGATGTTGCGGATCTCGAGCCCGCGCAGCATGCCCCGCCTCAGGCCCGGGCGCCGCTCAGAGCCACTTGCCCTGGATCACCCGGCGGTAGACGCGGGAGAAGAACCCGTCCGCATCCTCGTCGTCGGGGACCAGGTCGCGCCCGGTGAGCAGCTCGTAGCTCTCGAGATACCAGTCGGATCCCGGGAAGTTGTGGCCGAGCACCGCGGCGGAGGCGATCGCCTCCCGCTCGAGCCCGAGCGCGAGATAGGCCTCGACCAGCCGGTGCAGCGCCTCGGGCGTCTGCGAGGTCGACTGGTACTCGTCGACCACCCGGCGGAAGCGGTTGATCGCCGAGGTGAAATGCCCGCGCTTGAGGTAGTAGCGCCCGACGGTCATCTCCTTGCCCGCCAGGTGGTCGAGGGTGAGATCCACCTTGAGCGTGGCGTCGCGCGCATAGTCGCTCTCGGGATAGCGGCTGACCACCTCGCGCAGCTCCTGCAGCGCGTTCTCGGTGACGTTCTGATCGCGCTCCACATCGACGATGTTGTCGTAGTAGGTCAGCGCGATGATGTACTGCGCATAGGCGGCGTCCTCGTCCGAGGGATAGAGATTGACATAGCGGCGCGCCGAGGTGCGGGCGGCCGCATACTGTCCGCCCTGATAGGAGGCGAAGGCCGACATGATGATCGCGCGCTTTGCGAATTGCGAGAACGGGTAGAGCCGCTCGATCTCGTCGAAGGTTGAGGCGGCCGCGACGTTCTCGCCGGCGGCCAGCTGGGCCTCGGCACGGCGATAGATGTCGGCGGCGGAGAGCTCCTCGACCGGCCGGCTGTCCTCGTCGGACCCCGCGCAGGCAGCGACCAGCGCCAGCAGCAAACAGGCGATCAGCGAACGATAGACGCGCGACATGGGAGCACTCCGGTCTCTCGGCCCAAGACGGGCCCATGCCCGCCGAGCGCCAGACTAATCCGGTGCGCGCGCGGCGAAAAGGCTTCAGGACGCGTGTCCCTGCGGCAGCGCGTGGGGGGGGCGTCGGTGTCAGACGGCGAGGCTGGCAGGCTCGGCCACCGGTCCCGGAACCGCGGACGCCGCGGCCTCGGCCCAGCACCAGGCCTCCGGCGTGGCGAACAGCGCGCGGAGCAGCCGGTTGTTCATCTCGTGGCCGGCCTTCACGCCCTCGTAGCGGCCGATGATCGGCGCGCCGGCAAGGGCCAGATCGCCCACCGCATCGAGCATCTTGTGGCGCACGAACTCGTCCGCGCGGCGAAGGCCACCCGGGTTGAGCACCTGCCCGCCATCGACGACAATCGCGTTCTCGAGGCTGCCGCCAAGCCCGAGGCCCGCGGCGCGCAGCAGCTCGACCTCGGCGTTCCGGCAGAACGTCCGGCAGTCGGCCAGCGCGCGGGAGAAGGTCGGGCCCGCCATGTCGAGCTCGAGGCTTTGGCGGCCGATCGCGGCCTCGTCGAACTCGATGGTGAAGGCGATGGTGAACCGCTCGGCCGGCACGAGACGCGCGAGCTTGTCGCCGCTGCGCACCTCGACGGGCGCGAGCAGGCGGATCGCCAGGCTCGGCTCGCTGAGCGGCACGGTGCCGGCGCTGTGGAGGCCGCGCAGGAAGGGCGCGCTCGAGCCGTCCATGATCGGGATCTCGGGGCCATCGAGCTCGATCAGCGCATCGGTCACGCCGGTGCCGGCGAGCGCCGCCATCAGATGCTCGACCGTGCCGATCTCGGTCCCGTGGGCGTTGGCGATCTTGGTGCAGAGCCGGGTGTCGACCACCGCATCGGCGCTCGCCGCGATCTCCGCAACGCTCGCCGGCCGGTCGAGCCGCCGGAAGCGGATCCCGCCCTCGGTGGCCGGGTGGATCGCCAACCGCACCGGCCGCCCGCTGTGGAGACCCACACCTTGCAGTGAGATCGTCGTCTTAACCGTACGGCGCCAAGCCAGCTGCTGCATCCCGACCCCCGTGCCCCATGCGCCCGTCTTTTATCTGACGTTAACGGGTCGCGTTGCGCGGTGATTAAGTGCAGCGACCGGTGCCGGCCAAATCACTCTTTGTGTCGCCATGCAACATAAGTGCGCCGAGATCGCGGCAAGACTGGGCTGGCGCGCTGCGGCGCACAAACACACGAGGACCGCCCGCCCTGTCAGGACGGCCGGTCTCGGATCCGGCGGCGTCGGGGCGGCTCAAACCGCCCCGGATGGTCGATCAGTTGGCCTGACGGCGCAGAAAGGCCGGGATTTCCCCATCCGCCTCGTCGTGGTCGTCCTTGCCGCGGTCGGAGGCGAGGCTCAGCGGGTCGATCCGCTCCTGGGCGCCGCCGCCCGCGACCCGATGGATCAGCTTGTTGATTGTGAACAGGCCCTGGCGCGATCCGTCACGGCCACCGGCGGATTCGCGCCGCTGCGTGGTCATCTCGGCCGGTGCCCGGCGAACGAGCTGCGGTTCCCGGGCCGGCGCCGGCGCGGCGGGAGCAGCCGACGGCGCCTCGGGCGCCTCTGCCGTCGCCGTGCGCGGATCGATCGAGCCGCCGTCGATCTCGTCGTCCATCTCGAAGAGCGCCGCGTCGGCAGCAGTGCGACCGGTGACGGACTTGGCGCTCCGGGCCTCGAGCGCGCGCTGGCGGACCTGCTCGGCCCGGGCGCGCATCTCGTCCGGCCCCGGGGCCTTGGCCGCCTGGGTCTCGACCTTGTCGGTCGCAGGTTGCGGCGCCGGAGCGGCCGGCGCCTCGGCGGCGGGTTTTGGCGCGGGCGTCGGTTGCGCCGCGACCCGGGCGGGCTCGGAGAGCGGCCGGCGGATCGACGCGCGGAGCGCCGAGATCATGCTGTTGTCGGTCTCGACCGGCTTCTTCCGCGCGGGCGGGGCCGGCGGCTCCTCGGGCATCGAGGCCGCGACCGCCTCCGCGTCGATCCCGGTCGCGACGACCGAGACCCGCATCTTGCCCTCCATCTCCGGGTCGAGCGCCGAGCCGAACTTGATCATCGCCTCGGCGTCGACCTCCTCGCGGATCCGGTTGGCCGCCTCGTCCATCTCGAAGAGCGTGAGGTCGTAGCCGCCGGTGATGTTGATCAGCACGCCCTTGGCGCCCTTGAGGCTGACCTCGTCGAGCAGCGGGTTGGCGATCGCCTTCTCGGCGGCGTCGATGGCGCGGGTGTCGCCCTCGGCCTCGCCGGTGCCCATCATCGCCTTGCCCATCTGCTCCATCACCGATTTCACATCGGCGAAGTCGAGATTGATCATGCCGGGGCGTACCATCAGGTCAGTCACGCCCTGCACGCCCTGATAGAGCACGTCGTCAGCCATCACGAAGGCCTCGACGAAGGTCGTGCGCTCCGAGGCGACCTGGAAGAGGTTCTGGTTGGGGATCACGATGAGGGTGTCGACCACCTTCTGCATCTGCGCCACCCCGGCCTCGGCGATCGCCATGCGCCGCGAGCCCTCGAAGTGGAAGGGCTTGGTCACGACACCGACCGTGAGGATGCCGAGCTCGCGCGCCACCCGGGCGACGACCGGGGCCGCGCCGGTGCCCGTGCCCCCGCCCATACCGGCGGTGATGAAGCACATATGCGCGCCGTCGAGCGCGCCGGCGATCTCCTCGACGGCTTCCTCAGCGGCGGAGTAGCCGACATCGGGCTTCGAGCCTGCGCCAAGCCCGCGGGTGACGCCGGAGCCCATCTGCAGCTTGCGCTCGGCTTTCGAGTGCGCGAGCGCCTGGCTGTCGGTGTTGGCCGCGATGAACTCGACGCCGGGGAGCTGCTTCTCGATCATGTTGTTGACGGCGTTTCCGCCGGCGCCGCCGACGCC
>CAYORO010000028.1:0-22394 GCA_964406355.1 uncultured Limibaculum sp. | reverse complement strand
CGACGGCCGCGCGCTCGGACTGGATCTTCTCATAGGCCGCGTTGACCACGGCGAGACGCTGCTCGGCGAGGCGCATGGCCTCCTTGGGCAGGCCGCGGGCGATCATCCCGTCGGGGTGCAGCTCGCGCACCTTGGCCCGATAGGCGCGGCGGATGGTGTCGTCATCCGCGTCATGCGCCACCCCGATCACCGCATAGGGATCGGTTCCCTCGGGCTGGTGGCGCGCGAGGATCGAGCGGAACTCGGCCTCCGACACCCCGAAGATCCGCGCCACATCGGTCAGGAACGCTGCTTCATGGGGGTGGTACTCGCCATCGGCCATGGCGATGAAGACGAGCCCCTCGAGCAGGTCCGAAAGCGCTCCCGGCCGGTCGCGGAACATCCGCGCGATCCGGCGGGCGTAGAAGTCGTAGCCTGCGACATCGGCGCGCGCCTGGTTATAGACCCGCGCGGCGGCGGCCTCGTCGGCCTGCGCGATCGTGAAGATCTGTTTGAATGCCGCGATCTCGTCATGGGTGACCCGGCCATCGGCCTTCGCCATCTTGGCGCCGAGCGCGATCACCGCGATCGTGAACGCAACCGTGCGCTCCGGCTCGCGGTGCAGCCGGTCGAAGACGGCGCTGAGGGGCTGTCCGCTGCGGATGCCCTCGAGAAAGCGCGTGATTCGCTGCCAAAGTGTCATGCGATCAGTATATCCGACCTCGCAAGTCGGGGCTCTTCAGCTCTGGACATTTCGCGGGCGCGGGATCATTTGCGTGCCCCGGGTCGGGGGGACCGGCCGACAGTGCGGAGACTGAGATGGGCGAGCTTCTGGCGGGCAAGACCGCGATCGTAACTGGCGCGAGCTCCGATGTCGGCAGCGCCATCGCCACCCGATTCGCTGAGGCGGGTGCGCGCCTGATGCTGGCGGATTCCGATGACGACGGTCTTGCAGAGACCGTGCGCTCACTGGGCGACGCGGCGAAGGTTGGGCATTTCTGCTGCAATCTCGAGGAAAAGCTCAGCATCAGCAATCTGATGGCGGCCACCCAGGACGCCTTTGGCCGGATCGACATCCTGGTCAATGCCGGGCGCCAGGCAAGCTCGGGGAGCTTTCTCGAGCTCAAGCCCGCCGAGTTCGATGCGGTTATGCACGAGAATGTCCGCAGCGCCTTCGTGCTCGCCCAGGGCGTGGCGCGGCGGATGATCGCGCAAGCCGAGAAGGATCCGGGCTTCTCCGGCGCGATGGTCAACGTCACCTCGATCGCCGCGCGACGGACGGTGCCGGAGCTCTTCGGCTACTCGGTCTCCTGCGCGGCGCTCGACCAGCTGACGCGCTCCATGGCCGCCTGCCTCGCGGAGCATCGCATCCGGGTCAACGCGATCGCGCTGGGCTCGGTGATGACCACGACGCTGAGATCCGCGCTCAAGGAGCGCTCGGAGCTCAGGGACGAGATGGTCCGGGTCACGCCGCTCGGGCGAATCGGCGAGGCGGAGGAGGCGGCGAATGCCGCGGTGTATCTCGCCTCAGACTCAGCCAGCTTCATCACCGGCCAGATCCTCGCGGTCGATGGCGGGCGCACGGTGCTAGACCCGCTCGCAAGCCCCGTACGCTAACCTGACGCTGATTTGGATTTTGGTGCCGGGCCGGAGGTCCGCGACGACGTCCGCACTGTCCGGTGTCGCTGATCTTGTCAGCGGTCGCGGCGCGGGCGCGTGCGCACGCGGATCGGCACCGGTGCCTCGCCCCGCGTGCCGGCCGCAAGTGCGATCCCGGCGGCGGCGGCGAGCCCTGCGACTACGATAAGGATGGGATCCATGCGATGCCTCCATTCTGACACTTGACAAGGTAATGCGCGGCGGCGCGTTGTGCCAGCCCGAACCTGCGATCAGGGGAGAGAGGCTCGATGGACGGAACAGCGCGCCCAGCGTCGCCTGCCGGGCCGTGGGATTTCTGGATCGACCGTGGCGGCACCTTCACCGATGTGGTGGCGCGCGATCCCCGGGGCCGCATCGAGACGGCCAAGTTCCTCTCCGAGAACCCCGAGCAGTACGAGGACGCCGCGCTCCATGCGATCCGGTGCTTCCTGGGCGTCGCGGCGGACCAGGCGATCCCCGCCGAGCGCATCGGCCGCGTCAAGATGGGCACGACGGTCGCGACCAACGCGCTGCTCGAGCGCAAGGGCGCACGCACCGCGCTGGTGATCACCGAGGGCCTTGGCGACCAGCTTCGCATCGCCTACCAGCACCGGCCGGATCTCTTCGCCCGCGAGATCACCCTGCCCGAGCAGCTCTACGAGCGGGTGATCGAGGCCGCGGAGCGCGTGCGCGCCGACGGGACGGTCGAGTGCCCGCTCGACACGAGCGGCCTCGCCGCCGATCTCGTCGCGGCACGGGAGGCAGGGATCGAGGCGGTGGCGATCGTCTTCGCCCATGGCTACCGCCACACGGCCCACGAGGCCGAAGCGGCGCGGCTCGCCCGGGAGGCGGGCTTCGCGCAAGTCTCGGTCAGCCACGAGGTCTCCCCGCTGATGCGCATGGTCCGGCGCGGCGACACGACTGTGGTCGATGCGTATCTCTCGCCGATCCTGCGCCGCTATGTGGACCGCATCGGCTCAGCCTTCGCGGGCGATGCCGAGAGCCGGCTGATGTTCATGCAGTCCTCGGGCGGGCTCGCTGGCGCGCGACGGTTCCAAGGCAAGGACGCGATCCTCTCGGGCCCCGCGGGCGGCGTGGTGGGCGCGGCGGCGACGGCGCGGATCGCCGGCTTCGAGCGAATCATCGGCTTCGACATGGGCGGCACCTCGACCGATGTGTGCCACTTCGCAGGGGCCTATGAGCGGGTGCTCAACAGCATGGTCGCCGGCGTGCGCATCACCGCGCCGATGATGGACATCCACACGGTGGCGGCCGGTGGCGGCTCGCTGCTGCTCTATGACGGGACCAAGTTGCGCGTCGGGCCCGAGAGCGCCGGCGCCAATCCGGGGCCCGCCGCCTATGGCCGGGGCGGCCCGCTCGCGGTGACCGATGCGAATGTCGTGGCGGGGCGGCTCAGGCCTGAGTTCTTCCCGGCGATCTTCGGGCCCGAGGGCGACCGGCCGCTCGACACGGGCGCGTCGCGTCGCGCCTTCGAGCGGCTGGCGTCGGAGGCCGGACGGCCCGTCGAAGACCTCGCCGAGGGGTTTCTGCGGATCGCCACCGAGAACATGGCCAACGCGATCAAGAAGATCAGCGTGCAGCAGGGCCATGACGTGACGCGCTATTGCCTGGCGGTCTTCGGCGGCGCAGGGGCGCAGTTCGCCTGCCGGATCGCCGACACGCTGGGGATGGAGACGTGCCTCGTCCACCCGATGGCCTCGCTCCTCTCGGCCTATGGCATGGGGCTCGCCGATATCCGCGCGAGCCGGCAGCAGGCGGTGGAAGCCCGGCTCGACGCCGAGAGCCTCGCCGCCGCAGGGGCCGAGCTCGACCGCCTCGGTGTCCCGGCGGTGGCCGAGGTTGCGGCGCAGGGGGTGGCCGAGGCCGAGATCGCGCTCGAGCGGACGCTGCTCCTCAAGGTCGAGGGGACCGACACCACCCTGCCCATCGCCGAGGGCCCGCTCACGGAGGTCCGGGCGGCCTTTGATGCGGCCCATCTCGCGCGCTTCGGCTTCGATGCCTCGGATCTCGCGCTGGTGATCGAGGCCGTCTCGGTCGAGGCGGTCGGCCGCGCCGCGGATCTCGAAGAGCCCGAGCATGCGACCGAGACGCGCGAGGAGGCCGAGATCGAGACGGCGCTCGTGGCCCCCTTGCTCTGCGAGGGCACCTGGGCGGAGGCTCGGTTCATGCGCCGCGAGGCGATGCGCCCGGGCGACCGGTTGTCGGGCCCCGCGGTCATCGTCGAGCCGCACACGGTGATCGTCGTCGAGCCGGGCTGGCGCGCCGAGATCACCGCCCACGACCATGTGGTGCTTCGCCGGGTGGTCCCTCGCGAGAGCCGGCGCACCGGCACCGAGGCCGACCCGGTGATGCTCGAGGTCTTCAACAACCTCACCATGTCGATCGCCGAGCAGATGGGCGCGGTGCTCGAGAACACCGCCCGCTCGGTCACGATCAAGGAGCGGCTGGATTTCTCCTGCGCCGTCTTCGACCGGGCAGGCGACCTGGTGGCCAATGCGCCGCATATGCCGGTGCATCTCGGTTCGATGTCGGCCTCGGTGAAGGCGATCATCGCGCAGAACCCCGAGATGCATCCGGGCGACGTCTTCGTGCTCAACGCGCCCTATAACGGCGGCACCCATCTGCCGGACGTAACGGTCGTCGCGCCGGTCTGGGACGATGCCCGCGAGCGGATCCTCTTCTACACCTCTGCGCGGGGCCATCACACCGATATCGGCGGGCTCACGCCCGGCTCGGCGCCGCCTGACAGCCGCGTGGTCGAGGAGGAGGGCGTCCTCATCGACAACTTCAAGCTGGTCGACCGCGGGCGGCTCCGCGAGGCCGAGATGCGCGCGCTGCTCACGGGCGCCCGCTACCCGGCTCGCGCGCCCGACATCAACATGGCCGACCTCAAGGCCCAGCTCGCCGCTTGCGAGAAGGGGGCGGCTGAGCTCCGTCGCATGGTGACCGAGTTCGGGCTCGAGGTGGTCGAGGCCTATATGGGCCACATCCAGGACAATGCCGAAGAGCTGGTCCGCCGCCGGATCCTGGCGCTCAGGGATGCCGACTTCACCTATGAGATGGATCCGGGTTTCGACGGCGAGGCACGGGCGGTCCGCGTCTCGATCCGGGTCGACCACAATGCGCGCTCGGCGCGGGTCGACTTCACCGGGACGACCGCCCAGCTCGGCACCAACTACAACGCGCCCGAGCCGGTGACGCGCGCCGCGGTTCTCTATGTCTTCCGGTGTCTGGTCGACGACCGGATCCCGATGAATGAGGGCGTGATGCGCCCGCTCGAGGTGATCCTGCCCGAGGCGACGATGCTCTCGCCGCGCTACCCGGCGGCGGTGATCGCGGGCAACACCGAGACGAGCCAGGCGGTGACCTCGGCGCTCTTCCTCGCGCTCGGGGTGCAGGCGGCGGCGCAGTCGACGATGAACAACACCACCTGGGGCAATGTGCGCTACCAGTACTATGAGACGATCTGCGGAGGGACCGGCGCGGGGTACCTCAATGACGGAACGGGCCATGCCGGCGCGAGCGCGGTGCACAGCCACATGACCAACTCGCGGCTGACCGACCCCGAGGTGCTGGAGTTGCGCTACCCGGTGGTGCTGGAGCGGTTCGCCGTGCGCCATGGCTCGGGCGGAGCGGGACGCTGGCCGGGCGGCGACGGCGCGGTGCGGCGCATCCGGTTTCTCGAGCCGATGACGGTCGCGATCCTCTCGGGCCACCGCCATGTGGCCCCGCCAGGGTTGGACGGCGGAGCGCCCGGCGCCCCGGGGCGCGCGCGGATCCTGCGTGCCGATGGCGGCGAGGAGGTGCTCGGCCCGGCCGACAGGCGGGAGATGGCGGCGGGGGACGTTTGGCTTCTCGAGACCCCGGGCGGCGGCGGCTGCGGGGCCGCACCGTGACCGAGACGCTCGCGATCCGCGCCGGGGCGCCGGCGGATCTGCCGATGCTCGTTGCGATCTGGTCGGAGGCGGCACGGCGCGCGCATCCCTTCGTGCCGGGCGAGGGGCGCGGGGCGCGGCGGCGCGATGTCGAGACCCGGTTCCTGCCCCGGGCCGACACGCTGGTCGCCGAGACGGAGGGCCGGGCCGTGGGCTTCGCCGCGATCGAGGGCGAGGATCTGACCGGGCTTTTCGTCCTTCCCGAGCGCTGGGGCTGTGGCACCGGCCGGGCGCTGCTCGCCGCCGCCTCGGAGGGCCGGGCGCGTCTCGGCGTGATCGTCTTCAAGCGCAATGAGCGGGCCGTGGGGTTCTATCGCGCCCAGGGGTTTCGCGAGATCGGGCGCGGGCTCGACGCAGAGACCGCCGAGGTCGCGCTCAGGTTGCTGCGGGAGCACGGATGAGCGCGCTCCTCTGGATCGGCGGGGCGGTCGCGCTTCTGGGTCTCGTGCTCCTGGGGGTCGTGATCCGGCGGGCGATGACGCTCCGCGGTGCCGATCTCGGCCCCGAGGAGACCACGCGCCGCCTCGCCAAGCTCCAGGCGCTCAACACGGCCGCGGTGGCGCTGGCCTTTCTCGGGCTCGGGCTGATGCTGCTGGGCGGGATCCTGGCGGGCTGAGGCTGCCGGCCCGGCGGGGCGCCCCACTCACCCACCCGTCGCCCGCCGGGCCGGCTGTGCGGCAAGGCGAGCGTCGCGTGCGCTCAGGCCAGCGTCTTGAACATCCCCTGATGGTAGAGAAGCGCCGCGCCCTCATGCACCGAGAAGCCGACGACCCGGCCCATCAGGATATCGTGGTCGCCGGCCTCGACGCGGGCATGCATCGCGCAGTCGAACCGCGCGAGCGAGCCGTCGATCAGCGGGGCGCCCAGGGCTCCCGGTTTCCACCGCGTGGGTCCGAACTTGTCCGCCCCGCGGCTCGCAAAGCGCTTGGCGGTCTCCTCCTGGCCGACCTCGAGCACGTTCACCGCAAAGCTCTCGGCTGCGCAGAACATCGAGTAGCTCGCGGCGGTGTGGGCGAGGCAGACCAGCAGGAGCGGCGGCTCGAGCGAGACACTGGTGAAGGAGTTGGCGGTGAAGCCCACCGGCTCGCCATCGGCCCCGCGCGCGGTGACGATCGTGACGCCGGTCGCGAAGGTGCCGAGCGCCTTGCGGAGCGCCGTCTTGTCTTGGGGAGACTGCATCGGCATCGCGTCGCTCCTTTGGCCACTGGCCTCTCTGAGCCATAGGTGGGGCGCCGGCGCCCCGGTCAAGCCCCGCATGCTCGCGGGGCGCTGCCGCCTGTGCTAGCGACGGCGCATGACGGCGCAAGCGGACTTGGGACAGGCGAGGGGCGCGGGCCTGCGGGCGCTGCACGTGGCGGTGCTGGCGCTGCTGCTCGGCGCGGGGTTCTGGCTCCTGATCGGGCCGCAATGGGCCGACCCGTTTGCGCGGCATGACGACTATCTCGCGATCTTCCCCCGCCCCGAGCTCTATTGGTGGAAGACCCTCGGAAAAGGGCGCTGGCTGACCTGGGCCTGGACCTTGCGCCCCTGGCCGACCGACCCGCAGACGCTGTTCGCATGGCAGATGGGGCTCTGGTGCGTGGCGGCGGCCGCGACCGCGGTCGGGCTCTTTCGCGACGACCCCGCGCCGTGGAAGGCGGGGCTCGGCGCCGTGGCGATCGCGGCGATGCCCCAGACAGCGGACATCTCCGTGTGGTTTGCGGCGACGCTCCCGGCCACGGCGACGGTTGCCGCGGCTGCGCTGCTTGCCTGTCTCGCGCCGGCGCGGTGGGTGCTGGCGGGGATGCTCGTGCTGGTGCCGCTCGCGCTGATGGCGCATTCGAGCTACCCGCTCCTGATCCTGATGGTGGCCGCGCTGGCCGGCGACTGGCGGGGCGTGCCGCGGGCCTGGGCGGCCCTGCCGGCGGTCTGGCTCGTCGCGCTCGGGCTGGGGGCGGCGCTGATCCTCGGTCTCAACTGGGCGGTGCATGGCGAGGCGACGGTCCATGCCGAGCGCTGGACCGATACGTCGGCAGGCAGGGGTGGGGTGCTCTCGGCGCTCGCCTCGCTCGAGCGGACGGCAGCGCTGATGGCCGGCGGGCAGGCACCGCTCGGGCTGATCCTGGCGGTGCTCGGGGCGGGCGCCCTTGCGCTTGCGCTGAGGGCAGACCCGCGCCGGTCCATGCCGGTGCTCATGGCGGCCGGGCTCGCGCTCGCGGTCGGTCTCGCGCCGGTCGTGCTCGGCGGGGTCGCAGTGCCGTTTCGGGCGACCGGGCATCTGTGGCTGATCCTGGCGGGGGCGTTCCTGCTGGCGCTCGGGGCGCGCCTCCGTCCGGCGCTCGCACTGCCCTCTGTGGCCGGGCTCACGGTGATGACGCTGGCGGGGGGGCTGCTCTGGTATGCGATCCACGCGCGGACCTACTTGCCCTATCAGGCGCTGACCCGGGATCTCGCGGCGCAGGCCGCCGCGGCGGCCGAGGGATCGGGCGCGCCGATCGACCGCATCGCGGTGGTCGGGGAGGTGGCGGCGCTGCCGGAGGCCGACCCCCTCCAGTTCTCCATCGGCTTCGCCTTCCGGCTGGAGCTCCTCACCGGCGCGCCAACGGCCCTTTGCAGTCCGCAGGCGGCGGATGCCGAGGCGCTCGGCGCAGGGGCAGAGCCCGCGCTCACTCGAGAGTATGACGGCTGGGCCGAGGAGCTCGCCGACAACACTGGCGTTTGCTCAGAGTGGCGGGATGCGGCAGCGGCGCTGCCAGCCCACCCGGCGCCCGGCAGCCTCGTGGCCCTCGCGCCCGGCGTGGTGGGCCTCCGGTTGCCGGACGCGCCCGAGACGCGCGCTCAGGAGAAGTCGATGGCGACGCCCTTCTTCTCCCAGTCGCCATAGCGCGTGGGGTCTGGCCCGTCCCGACCGCCGATCTCGCGCGGCCGCTCCGCCGCCTCTTCGGCTGCGCGCCGGGCCTCCGCCTCGGCCAGCGCGCGGGCGCCCGCCGCCCGGATCCGCTCTTCTCGGGCCATTTCGCTCATCCTATATCTCCCGCAGCCGTGACGGGGATATGGCCCCGTCCGCCGATTGCGCAACCGGAGTGCTGAGCCCATGAACTACGTCAAGACCGCGCTGCTGCTGGCGGCGATGACGGCGCTGTTTCTCACGATCGGCTACATGGTGGGCGGCGGCGCAGGCGCCACGATCGCCTTCCTGATGGCGCTGGCGATGAACGGCTATGCGTGGTGGAGCTCCGACACGCTGGCGCTTCGGATGCACAATGCGCGCGAGGTCGATGCCCGCGCAGCGCCCGAGCTCTATTCCATGGTGGAGGGCCTTTCGCGGAATGCCGGGCTGCCGATGCCGCGCGTCTATGTGATCGAGGATCCCCAGCCCAATGCGTTCGCCACCGGGCGCGGCCCGAAGCACGCCGCGGTCGCCGCGACCACGGGCATCATGCGGACCCTCAGCCGCGAGGAGCTCGCGGGCGTGATGGCCCATGAGCTCGCCCATATCCAGAACCGCGACACGCTGATCATGACCATCGTCGCGACGATCTCCGGCGCGATCGGGTTCCTCGCCTCGATGGCGCAGTGGAGCATGATCTTCGGCGGGGGTGACCGGGACCGGAACCCGCTCGGGATCGTCGGGCTGCTGCTCGCCGCCGTGCTGGCGCCGCTCGCGGCGATGGTGGTGCAGATGATGATCAGCCGCACGCGGGAATACGCGGCCGACAAGCTCGGCGGCGAGATCTGCGGCAACCCGCTCTGGCTCGCCTCGGCGCTGGCCAAGATCTCGCGGGCGGCGCCGGCACATGAGATGGTGTCGGCCGAGCGTCACCCGGAGACGGCGCATCTCTTCATCGTCAATCCGCTCTCGGGGCGGCGGTTTGATAGCCTGTTCTCGACGCATCCCGACCCGGCCAATCGCATCGCCGAGCTCGAGCGCCAGGCCTCCGAGATGCGCCGCACCGGCGGGCTCGCGAGCGATGGCGGCGCGGCCCCGGTGGCAACCGCGGTGGCAGCCCCGGGCGCGGCCCCGGGCGCGGCCCCGCCGCGCAGCACCCCCGCGGAGCGCTCGACGCGGATCCCGCGGAGCGGTGGCGCCCGCCGCGGGCCCTGGGCATGATCCGCCCGGGTCGGCCGGCGTGAGACAGCGCACCTCGCGGCCCGCAGAGGTCGTCCCGGGGCTCGCGGCGCGGCAGGAGGCGGTCCAGATCCTCGCTGCGGTGCTCGACCGTGGCCGCATCCCGGACGAGGCGCGCCTGCCCGGCACGGCGCCCGAGCGGGCCGAGGCGCAGTCGCTCGCCGATCTCGCCTTTCGCCGGCTGGGGGAGATCGATGCGGGTCTCGCGCGGCTGGTGGCCCGGATGCCGCGCCCGCCGGTGATCCATGTGCTGCGCGTGATGGCCGCGGAACTGGCCTTCGGGCGGGGCGCGGCGCATGCCGCGGTCGATCTCGCGGTGCGCCAGGTCAAGGCGGGGCCGTCGGCCAAGCTTTCGGGGCTGGTGAATGCCGTGGGGCGGCGGCTCGCCGGAGGGGCGCTGACGCCACTCGAGGGTGCGGAGGCGGCGCGGGCCAACACGCCGTCCTGGCTCGCCCGGCGGCTCGAGGCGGACTGGGGGCCGCAGGCCGAGGCGATCATGGCGGCGCATCTGGCGGCGGCGCCGATCGACCTCACGCTCCGGGCCGCGGCCGATGCGGGTCCGCTGGCGACCGAGCTCGGGGCTGAGTGGCTGCCGACCGGGGGGCTGCGCCTCGCCACCCGTCCGCAGATCAGCGCGCTGCCGGGCTTCGAGGCCGGCGCCTGGTGGGTGCAGGATGCGGCCGCGAGCCTGCCCGTCCAGCTCATGGCACCCCGCGCGGGGGAGCGTGTGCTCGATCTCTGCGCCGCGCCGGGGGGCAAGACGCTCCAGCTCGCGGCAGCGGGCGCCCGGGTCACTGCGCTCGACATCTCGGAGGCGCGGCTCGGGCGGCTCCGCGAGAACCTCTCACGGACCGGGCTCGGGGCCGAGACCGTGGCGGCCGACGCGCTCGCCTGGGAGCCGGAGGCGCCCTTCGACGCGATCCTGATCGACGCGCCCTGCTCGGCGACCGGCACGATCCGGCGCCACCCCGACCTGCCGCACCGCTTCGACCCGCGCACGCTGCCCGACCTCTTGGCGCTCCAGGAGCGGCTGATCGACCGGGCCTGGGGCTGGCTCGCGCCGGGCGGGCGGCTTGTCTTCGCCACCTGCTCGCTCTTTCGCGCCGAGGGCGAGGACCAGGCCGATCGCCTGGCGGCCACAGGCGCCGATCCGCTGCCGGCCGATCTCCCCTTCGCGCGCGAGGGCCGCATCCGCACGCTCCCCTCCGACTGGCCGGATCGCGGCGGGCTCGACGGCTTCTTCGCCGCCGCCTTCCGCCGCCCGCCCTGAGACGCGTCAGGCTGGCGCCGGGCGGCGTTTGGCGCTAGCCATCGGCCAAGCTGAGCCGGAGATCTGCCGATGTCGACCGAGACCCCCACCACTCTTCCCGACGGCCCGCGCGAGGGCGACGGCATGGTGCCGATCAAGACCGCGCTCCTCTCGCTCTCCGACAAGACTGGGCTGACGACGTTCGGGACCCGGCTCGATGCCTGCGGGATCGGCCTGATCTCCACCGGCGGCACCGCGGCAGCCCTCCGCGAGGCAGGCCTCGGCGTCCGCGACGTCTCGGCGATCACCGAGTTCCCCGAGATCCTCGGCGGCCGGGTCAAGACGCTCCATCCGATGATCCATGGCGGGCTGCTCGGCGATCTGGCCGATCCGGATCACCGCAGCGCCATGCATGAGCACGGGATCGGCGCGATCGGGCTGCTGGTGGTCAATCTCTACCCCTTCGAGGCGGCGGTGGCGCGCGGGGCGGAATTCGACGAGTGCCTCGAGACCATCGACATCGGCGGGCCTGCGATGATTCGCGCGGCGGCCAAGAACCACGGCTCGGTCACCGTGCTCACCGATCCACAGGACTACGAGCCGGTGCTCGCCGAGATCGAGCGCCATGGCGGGACCACTGCCGAGACCCGCCGGCGCCTCGCGGCCACGGCCTTTGCCCGCACGGCCGCCTATGACGCCGCGGTCGCGAGCTGGCTGTCGGGCGCGCTCGGCGAGCCCTTCCCGCGGCGCAAGGTGCTGACCGGGCGGCTCGTCTCGCGCCTGCGCTACGGCGAGAACCCGCACCAGGAGGCGGGCTTCTATGCTGACGGCTCCGATCGTCCGGGCGTGGCGGTCGCCGATCTGCTCCAGGGCAAGACGCTCAGCTACAACAACATCGCCGACACCGATGCCGCCTTCGAGGCGGTGGCCGAGTTCTATCCGAACGTCGCCGCCGCCTGCGTCATCGTCAAACACGGCAACCCCTGCGGCGCGGCGGTCGCATCGAGCCTCGAGAAGGCCTATCGCGCCGCACGGGAGTGCGACGAGACCTCGGCCTTTGGCGGGATCGTGGCGCTCAACCGTCGGCTGGACGCGCCGACCGCAGCGGCGATTCGCGAGATCTTCACCGAGGTGGTGATCGCGCCCGGGGCCGACGACGAGGCCCGCGCCGTGCTGGCCGAGGCGCCCAATCTGCGCCTTCTCGTGACCGAGGGCGTGCCGGATCCGACCGCGCCGCGCCTGGCCTTCAAGGCGGTCTCGGGCGGCCTCCTGGTGCAGGACGCTGACCTCACGCCGCCCCGGATCCCGATGAAGGTTGTCAGCAGGCGCCCGCCCACCGTGCAGGAAATCGAGCAGCTGGACTTCGCCTGGCGCATCGCCAAGCACGTCAAGTCCAACGCCATCGTTCTCGCCCAGGCCTCGCGCACGATCGGCATCGGCGCCGGCCAGATGAGCCGCTTCGATTCCGCGCGGATGGCGTTCTCGAAGTCGCAGGAGCGCGCAAAGGCCCTCGGCCAGACCCGACCGCCGACCCGCAGCGCCGCGGCAGCGTCCGATGCCTTCTTCCCCTTCCCCGACTCGATCGACGTCCTCGCGACGGCCGGCATCACGGCGGTGATCCAGCCGGGCGGATCGGTCCGCGACGAGGAGGTGATCGCCGCGATCGATAAGGCCGGCATGGCGATGGTGTTCACCGGCCTCCGCCATTTCCGTCACTGACGCAACCCGGCGGCCGGAGGGCGTCGCAGGGATGGGACGACACGGGCCACGGCCGCTGACGGATCTGGTGAGCTCGTCCTCGGCGATGATCGCGCGGACACGGCCATGGACGCGGAACGCCTCGTCATTCGGCTTGAGGTAGCCCCGACGCGGTCGAAAAGCGAGGCCGAGAGCTTCTGCTCGAGGCCCGCGAGGATCCGGCTCGCGGCCGACTGGGTCATGTCCATATCGGTGGCGGCGGCGGTGACCGAGCCATAGGACATCGCCTTGTCGAACAGCCAGATCTACTTGAGCATCCAGGGCGGCAGCGAGGACATCCAAACAGAAGGGTTGGCTTCGGAAACGGAAGTTGGCGAACCTCACAATAACATGCCCCCCTACATTGCGCTCTATTTCTGCAAAGAGGGGGGTTGATGGGCGAGCTGATCCCGCGGTGACGCTCGGCATTGGTGCAGACGCAGTCTTGACGCCGAGTGCCTTGTTAGAGGGCCAGGCGCGAGTCGCAGCGCAATCTCGAGCCTGGACTAGAGGCCATTAGACCGAATTCACCGGCCGAAGGTCCGTCCGGTACCGGCGCAGTGCGGCAAGGCCGGCAAGCCCGGCCAACAGCAGCGCCGCCGGGGCCGGAAGCGGGATCACGTTGACCGGGACGCCCTTGCCGCTCACCTCCCAGCGATCGGCGGAAAAGCCCTCCCTCGCGACGGTCGGGCCGAAGCGGATTGCCAGATTGATCTCGTTGTTGTTCTGGTTGTTGATAGTCAGGGCGGTGTTGCCGGTTGGCTGATCGAGAACGAACAGACTGACCACTGCGCCGCTGATCGAGAGGCGCGGCTCCGACGAGCCCCCCGCACCGGTCAGAAACCCATTACTGGCAAAACTCAACTGGCCGTTGTCGAAGTCGAAACTGGTGACACTGGTGACGTCGATGGTGTCGCCATCATCTCGCAGATCGCCCTCGAAATCGAAGGTTAGTATCTCGCCGCCGACGAAGGTATATTCGGCGTGGAAAGTGGCCCCCGCCGCAGGCATATGTGAGAGTGATGCGGCAACCGCCGCCGCGGAAATAATCCGAAAGATCATGGTCGTCCTCCATTGGATCGCTTGAGTTAAGGGATTTCCGGGGGCAGGTGCCGCCAGAAACCCTGTGTCATGTGTCTAAACCGGCAAACTTGAGCGCGGCTTTGCCGGCAATTCTGTCGAGGCGGCCGCCATATCCGGAGTCGGCCAGCTTATGATCTGCTTCACCACTCTCAAGTGTGCCGTCGCCATCGCCGCTTGACACATAAGATCTCCGATCGGAGATCTGATTGCTGCCAGCGAGCGCGCCTAGGACATCAGATGTTACGATATCACCATTTGCGCCCAGGTTCTGGGCGGCGACTGAATTAGACGAGATGACGAAACTCACCGTTGATTGCCTCGGAAAGTAGATCAATTTGAGATTAAAAACGATTCTGAATACTGTAAATATTGAATCAACATTCGCAAAACTTTTCAGGATTTGCTTGAAATTCCCACAAAGTTGCCAGGATAGACTTGAAATTCCCACATTCTGCTCAGAATCAAGTGACCTTCTCCCCGTCAGCCGGGTTACCTCTGCATCTGGTGATCGCCAAACGGCGAGCTGGGTGTTCCCGCCGGCTGGCGCTGCCGGAGCAGCCTAGGCACCGGTCGCCGCCTCGGGTGTTGCTCCGCCGGCCGCGGCAGCTCGCTGGACCGTTATTCGGTCGATGCAAATACCGGCTCGGAGATGTGCCTTCGAGACGAGATCGTCCGTACCTTTCAAGGGACCCCCATGGCCTGACGCTCAGGGCCTGAGCGCGACCCGAACGGGGCGTCTCGCGCAAGCGCGCGGCGGTGGTCAGTCGATCTCGGAGAGGAAGAGCGGGCGGTCGATCTCGCGCAGCAGCTTGCGCAGGATCGCGCGGGGGAAATCCTCGAAATTCTCCGCCACCTCGACGAAGGCGCCCGGCCCGGCGATCACCTCCTCGATGTAATGCTCGACCGGGTCGGGGTCGGCGCCGCGGATCACCAGCCCGTTGATCACGAAGCCCCGATCCGCGAGCGCCAGCGCCTCGGGTTTGGGCGGGCGCCCCTCGTTGGAGACGCCGTCGCCCGAGACATCGATCACCCGGCGCGCGCAGGTGGCGGGCGCGGTCTCGCTGACGAGGCTCGCATGGATCAGCGCCTCGCCGATCGCGGTGGAGAAGTTGCGCCACTCGCGCGGCGATTGGCGGATCGCCTCGGCGAAGCCCGCGAGGCTCGGCCCGTCGCTCACATGGTGCCACCCGGTGACATGGCGCTGGCGTGAGCCGCCGGACCACTGGGTGAGGGTGACGAGCATGCCGCCCTCGAGCGTCTCGACCGCGGCGATCAGCGCCGGCGCCTCGAAGGCATCGGCGAGACCACCCGCCTGCAGCGCATATTCGCGCGCGTTGATCGAGCCCGACACGTCCATCGCCAGCACGAGCTCGAGCGCGCAGGCCGCCGCCGCCTTCGGCACCGCCAAGGCCGTCAGCGCCGCGCAGGCCCCGAACGCCACCCGGACCACCGCCCGTGAGCCTCTGCCAAGACGCATCCCCCCTGCCCCGCCTTGCCACTTGTCGATCGAGACGGTAGCACCTCCACCGCCCCCTGCAATGGGCGCGCGACGCCGACGACCCTGGTGGCGGCGGATCAGCGCGGCCCCGCCCGACCGACCACCAGCGGCGCGTCGATCTCGCGCAGGAGCTTGCCGATGATCACCGGCGGATAGTCCTGATAGTCGCGCGCCAGCGCCACGAAGGCGCCCGGCCCGTGCATCACCTCAACCGTGTAGTAGATCGCCGGGTCCGGATAGGCGCCCTGGATCGCGAGCCCGTTGATTGTGATCCCGTCGAACAGGCCGCGGGTGCGAAACCGGCTCGGCTCTGGTCCGTCATTGTTGGCGCCGTCGCCCGAGACGTCGATCGTGCGGCGCGCGCAGTCGGGCGCCGAGGCGAAGCGGCGGGCGGCATAGGCGAGCGCGGCGCCGATCCCGGTCGACAGGCTCGAGGCGGTGCGCTCGTGGCGCCCAATGCGGTCGGCGAAGGCGCGGCTCGCCGCTGCGCTGTCGAGCAGTGTCCAGGGCGCGATCTCGGCCTGGTGGCCGGCGCCCGACCACTCGAAGGCGGTGACGGCGATCGCCGCGTCACCGGGCGCGAGGATAGCTTCGATCACCTCCACGCGGCGAAAGGCTTCGGCCAGCCCGTCACGCTGGATGGCGAACTCCCGGCTGTTGACGCTCGAGGAGACGTCGAGGGCCAGCACCAGCGCGAGCTTGCATGCCGCCGCCGCCGGAGCCGTGCCGGCGAGGAGAGCGGCGAGGGCCAGCCCCGGCCCGAGCGCTGCCGCTCTCACGCGCAGGCCCTCACTGCTCCGCCACCTGGGGTCCGTAGAGCTCGCGCAGAAGCTTGCGCCGCATCGCGTGCTCGTAGTCCGCGAAGTCCCGCGCCACCTCGACGAAGGCCCCGTCACCATGGGGGATCTCGTGCTGGTAGTAGCGCACGAGGCCCTCGTCGCCATCCGCGATGACAAGGCCGTTGACCGTGATCGTCTCGAAGTCGAACTCGCGATAGGCGGCCGCCGGCGGAAACCCCTCATTGCCGATGCCGTCGCCCGAGATGTCGATCACCTGGCGCGCGCAGGCGGGCGCATTGCGCATCCTGGTGGCGCCGAAGCCGAGCGCATAGCCGATCGCGGTCGGGAACTCGGCATAGCTCCGGCGTCCGTCGCGGATCTCCTCGGCCGCGGTCAAGAGCCCGGCCTCATCGGCGACGAGCCGCCAATCGAGCGTGACGTCCTGCTGCTGACGCCCGCTCCACTCATAGGCCCCGAAGGCGACGCCGCCGTGCTGCGCCAGGATCGCCTCGCGCACCTCCGGGGCGAGGAGGGCATTGGCGAGCCCGTCGCGCTGCAGGCGGTACTCCGAGGCATCGACGCTCGCCGAGACGTCGATCGCAAAGAGGAGCGCCAGCGCGCAGGACTGTGCCGGCGTCGCGAGCCCCATGGTTGCGGCGGCCAGCAGGGTGGGGAGCACGCGTTTCATCGCTTCAGCTTGCCTGCCCCGGCCGCCCGATGAAAGCCCCTCGGCCGGGCGATCTCGCCCGACCCGGCCGGTCCTCACGCAGACGTTTGCGCGGCCTCTGCCGCGAGCGCCGTCACCAGCTGCCGGTGTTGCCCATCGAGGCCCAGGGCTCGGCGGGGGCCTGTGCCTCGCCCTTCTGCAGAAGCTCGATCGAGATCCCGTCCGGCGTCTTGACGAAGGCCATGCGCCCGTCGCGCGGGGGGCGGTTGATGGTGATGCCGCCATCCATCATCTTCTGGCAGGTCGCGTAGATGTCCTCGACCCCATAGGCGAGGTGACCGAAGGCCCGGCCATGGCCGTATTCCTCGTCCGAGCCCCAGTTGTAGGTCAGCTCCACCGGCGCGTCCGGCTGGCCCGGCGGGCAGAGGAAGACCAGCGTGAACTTGCCGGCCTCGCTGTCCATCCGGCGCGTCTCCTCGAGCCCGAGATAGGTCTTGAAGAAGTCGACGGTCTTCTCGAGGTCGTGCACGCGGATCATGGTGTGGAGATATTTGGTCATGACTGTCCCTCTTGGGTTGCGGTGCCGGCCTCGTCGGTGTCGGCGGCCCGGCCGGGATATAGCGCGTCGCGGTAGACGATCAGCACGGTGGCAAAGCTGACATAGAGCAGCAGATACCACGATCCGAACTTGGCCGGGGGCACGATGCGCGCCCCGCCCGCATAGATCCAGGTGCGGGTGAGGGTGCCGATCACCTCGGCGAGGTAGAGGAAGCAGGCCGTCAGCAGCGCCGCCACCACGAGCGGCATGCGCCGGGCGATGCGGTCGGTCGTGAAGCGGACCTGGCAGCGCCAAAACAGCACCACGGTGCCCGCAAAGAGGCCGAGCCGGATATCGGTGCCGAAATGGTGCCAGAAAAAGTTGGCGTAGATCATGACCGCGAGGGCCACGATCCCCCAGAAGGGCGGCGCCTGCTCGAACCTCATCTCGAAGATGCGGATCACGCGGGCCATGTAGCTGCCGACCGCGGCATACATGAAGCCCGAGAAGAGCGGCACGCCCCAGAGCTTGGCGAGCGCGGGCTCGGGATAGACCCAGGAGCCCATATGGACCTTGAAGATCTCCATCGCCGTTCCGGTCAGGTGGAATAGCGCGATCACCCGCGCCTCGCGCCAGCTCTCGAGGCCGAGGGCGAGGAAGACCGCCTGCACGCCGAGCGCGAAGACGAGCAGCGCGTCGTAGCGCGACACCGCCCAGCCCGGCTGCCAGATCCATGTGCTGGCGAGGATCGCCCCGAGCATCAGCCCGCCGAAGAGCGCCGCCCAGCCCTGTTTGAGCCCGAACATCAGGAACTCGTGCAGCCCCGGCGGAACGCGTTGCCGGGCCCAGTCCCCGAGCCGGCGCTCGAGCGGGAGGCGATGGGGGCGCCGCGGGTCCATGCGCCAGATTTGGCGGTTTCCAAGAGCGGAATGTCAAGATATCGTCTCCCGCAACGGAAGCCGGGATCGAACAGGGATCGGATGCGTGAGCCTTGCCGTGGCACAGAGCACCCCCAGGTGGTGGTGGCCCGTGGCCGGCCTGGCGCTCGTCGCGGCGACCCTGGCGGCGACCCTGCCGATCGCCTGGATCTCGGATGATGCGCTGATCACGCTGCAGCAGGTCCGGGTGTTCGTGGCGGGTGACGGCATCGTCTGGAACCCGGGATGGCGGCTGCAGGCTTTCACGCACCCGACCTGGTTCTTCCTCCTCTCGGCCGGGCATTGGCTGACCGGCTCGCTGATGTGGTTCCCGATCGTGCTGTCGCTCGGGCTCACCGTGGTGGCGCTGCTGCTGCTCTGGCGGTTCGCGCTGCGGCAGGAGGGGATCGGCACGCCCTGGGCCGCCGCGCTCTTCGCCGGGGTGGCGCTGCTCTCGCCCGGGTTCCGGGATTTCGCGACCTCGGGGCTCGAGACGCCGCTGTCGCTGCTGCTCGCCGCGGTGGTGCTCGGCCGCCTGCTCGGCGAGCGGGCCATTGGCACCGGCGAGCGCGTCTGGCTCTGGCTGCTGCTCGCGATCGTCGTGCTGACCCGGCAGGACCATGCGATCCTCTTCGGGCCGCTCGCGCTGGTTCTGTTCGCCGAGGGGCGGGGGCGGGACCATCTCGCGATGCTGCCCGGTGTCGCGCTCCTCCTGGGCTGGCTCGGCTTCGCGGCGTTCTATTTCGGCTCGCCGCTGCCCAACACTTTCTTCGCCAAGCTCGGCTCAGGGCTCGGCACCGACCAGAAGCTCGCGGCCGGGCTGATCTACATGGCCGACGCCTTTACGCGCGAACAGGTGGCGCTCGGGCTCACCCTTCTCGGGGCGCTGTGCGGTCTGACCGGGCGCGGACGGGGGCGGCAGGTGGCGCTCGGCCTCCTCGCGACGCTGGCCTATCTCCTCTGGATCGGCGGCGACTTCATGCGCGGGCGTTTCCTCGTGGTGCCGATGTTCGTCGCCCTGTTCCTTGTCGCCGAGGCCACGCGGCGCGTGCGGCCCGCCATCGGCCTCGCCCTTCTCGGCGCTGTGCTGCTGACGCCGCCGCTGGTGACGCGGCTCACGGTCGGCCCGATCGAGGGGTCGTTCAACGCCGGGATCGAGGACGAACGCCTAGTCTATCGGCGCATCCAGGGCATGTTCTCGCCTGAGCGGGCGCTGCCGGTTCCGAGCGCCGGCGACTTCTCGGTCTCGCGGCCCGAGCGCATCCTCTTCGCCTGTGCGGTGGGGCGGATCCGGTTCGTCACGCCGGCCTCGCTCCATGTCGTGGACTATTGCGGGCTGACCGATCCGGTGCTCGCCCGGATCGACGCGGGGCCGATCGGCATCTGGCGCATCGGGCACCATATCCGTGGGATCCCGGACAACTATGACGAGGTGCTGCTCGGCCGGGCCGCGGCGCTCTCGGTGCCCGAGCTTCAGCCGCTCTATGCCGATATGGCGCTGATCGCCACCGCGCCGCTCTGGTCCGAGGCGCGGCTGGCGGCGCTCGCCCGGCGGGTGCTCGGCACCGGGCGCAACGGGCCGGCCGCGCATCCGCGGATGGTGGGGCCAGAAGATCCGGCGCCGGAGGGCTGGGACACGCGCCACCGGGCACCGGATATGGGCAATGTGATCGGGGAGACGCGTGAATGATGGCGAGCGAGGGAGAACCGATGGGGGATGCGCGCGGAGGTGGTCGCCCGACGGTCGCGGCGCTCGAAGCGCGGCTCGGGCAGGCGGTGCCGGTGCTCGACCACGGCTTCGTACGCGTGGTCGACTATATGGGCGACGATGCGGCCGTAGTGCAGGCGGCTCGGGTCTCCTATGGCGCGGGCACCAAGAGCGTGCGCGATGACGAGGGGCTGATCCGCTATCTGATGCGGCACTGGCATTCGACGCCCTTCGAGATGTGCTCGCTGAAGCTCCATGTGAAGCTGCCGATCTTCGTGGCGCGGCAGTGGATCCGCCACCGCACGGCGAGCGTGAACGAGATCTCGGCGCGCTACTCGGTGCTCGACCGGGAGTTCTATGTGCCCGCGCCCGAGGCGCTGGCGGTGCAGTCGGCGACCAACCGGCAGGGGCGCGGCGAAGTGCTGGAGGCGGAGGCGGCGGCGCGCGTGCTCGACCGGCTGAAGGATGGCGCGGGGCGGGCCTATGGCGACTACGAGACGCTGCTCGAGGAGGAGGGGCTCGCGCGGGAGCTCGCTCGGATGGCGCTGCCGGCCTCGATCTACACGCAGTGGTACTGGAAGACGGATCTCCACAACCTTTTCCATTTCCTGCGGTTGCGGGCCGATCCGCATGCCCAGGCGGAGATCCGTGTCTATGCCGAGGCGATCGGAGAGATCGTGCGCGACTGGGTGCCGCTCTGCTGGCGCGCTTTCGAGGACTATCGCCTCGGGGCGGTGCAGTTCTCGGCGCCGGCGATGGCGGTGGTGCGGCGGATGCTGGCGGGCGAGGCGGTGACGCAGGAGACGAGCGGGCTGTCGGCCGGGGAGTGGCGGGAGTTTCGCGCGGCGCTCGAGGGCTGAGGCGGGGGGGGGGGCCCCGCGGCGCGCCCCCCCCCCCCCCCCCCCCGGGCCCAGCCGCCGGGAGGCCCCGCCCGCCCGGGCGCGCGCTGCACCATGCGTCGGGGTCCCGCGCCCCATCGCCCTCCCGGCGGGCACGCCGCGCCTTACTGCGTGAGCGTGTCGAGGAGGCGCTGGCAGGTGCGGGCGGTGCGCCCGTCACGGTCGAGATGGCCGGCCCAGCCGGAGACGGAGATCGCGGCGATGTCGGCCCTGAGGGCGAGCGATTTCAGCGCGGCGATGACGCGCTCGAGCGGCGGGCCTCCGGCCGAGGGGTAGCGCATGGCCGGGGCGTCGACGAGGTCGAGCACGTCGACGTCGAGATGGAGCATCACGGGGCCGTCGAAGGCGATCTCGCGGAGCTCGTCGAGCGCGATCCGGGTGACGGCGGAGGCCTCCAGCGCCTCGGCCTCGCGCGGGTCGAGGTCGCGCGCGCCGGTGAGCAGGATGCGCTCCTCGGCGACGGGCTCGGCCTTGGCGCCCTCCATCATCCACTGGGGGCCGCGGCCGGCGATCATGGCGAGCGGCATGCCGCCGAGGAACTGGCTCGGCGAGGTCTCGGGTGTGTTGAAGTCCCCATGCGCGTCGATCCAGACGAGGTCCGGCTCGATCCCCGCGCGCTGGAGGCCGGCCAGCACTGGCAGCGCGGCGCAGCAGTCTCCGGCGAGCGAGACGGGTCGGGCGCCCTCGCCGAGCGCCTCCTTTACGAAGCGGCGGATGCCGCCATGGGCGATCGCGAGCTCCGGCGGCGAGCGGTGGACGAGCTCCGGAGCGTTGATGTGCGCGTCCGGCGGGGCCGCGCCGATCAGCGCAGGCTCCGGCAGCTCGAAGAAGAGCGGCGTGACGATCCAGCGGTCGGCCATCGCGTGCTGGGATCAGGTGGGCGGGAGCGCGGCCGGGATGGCGCGCGCGCCGCCGTCCTCATGGGCGCAGAAAACGCAGCAGGAGCCGGGCCTGCGCCGCAGCTCTGCCCCGCAGGCGGTGCACTCATGGACGAGGACGCACTGGTCCGTCGGCACCGCGAGCCGTTCGGTGTGACCGCAGCGCGGGCAGCGAATCGTCATCATGAGCGGCTCGGACATCGCAGTCCTCCTGATGCCTGGCTTTCGGGCATCGCTAGTTCAGGTCGCGGACATCGGTGAGGCGTCCCGTGATGGCGGCGGCGGCGGCCATGGCGGGGGACATCAGGTGGGTGCGCCCGCCCTTGCCCTGACGGCCCTCGAAATTGCGGTTCGACGTCGACGCACAGCGCTCGCCGGGCGCGAGCTGGTCGGGGTTCATCCCGAGGCACATGGAACACCCGGCCATGCGGAAATCGAACCCGGCCTCGGAGAGCTTGGCGAGGATCCCCTCCTCCTCGGCCTGGGCGCGCACGAGCCCCGATCCGGGCACGATCATCGCCCGCAGTCCCTCCTTGACGCGCCGGCCCTCCATGATGCGGGCGACCTCGCGCAGATCCTCGATCCGGCCATTGGTGCAGGAGCCGATGAACACCGTGTCGATCGCGATCTCCGAGAGCTTCACGCCCGGCTCGAGGCCCATATAGGCGAGCGAGCGGCGCGCCGCTTCCTGCTTCTGGGACGATGCGAAGCTCTCCGGATGCGGCACTTCACCGGTAATCGGCAGCACATCCTCCGGGCT
>CAYORO010000027.1:0-22752 GCA_964406355.1 uncultured Limibaculum sp. | reverse complement strand
GCGCCCCTCGCCGTCGCCCTGGCGCCCGTGCCGCCGCCCGCGCGGCGCCAGGCGGAAGACGAAATAGCTCTCCAACTCGGCCGGCGCGCCCTCCTCGGCGGCGCCCTCCTCGCCCGCGCCGGCGCTTTCGGCATTCGCGGCTTCCGCCTCGTCGTCAGGCGCTGCCGTCGCCTCGGCGGGCGCCGGATCGGTCGGCGTCGGCTCTGGCGCCCGCTCCTCGGCGACGGGCGCCTCCTCGGCCGGCGCCGGATCATGCGGCTGCGACGCCGTCGCCGGCTCCTCGGCGACGGGCGTCTCCTCGGCCGGCGCCGGATCGGTCGGCTGCGGCGCCGTCGCCTGCTCCGCGGCGACGGGCGCCTCCTCGGTCGGCGCCGGGTCCGACCGAGACGGCTCTTGCGCGATCGCGGCCGTCGGCTGAGCGGCGGCGGCGAGAATCGCCGCGGCGAGCCCCGGCGGCGGAGCCGGCGCCCCGGCCGGCGCCGCTTGCGCCTTCTCCTCGGGCTTCTTCTTCGGCCGCTTCGGCCGCTCGAGCTTCTCGCTCTGATAGCCGATGCCGGTCATGATCTCGGCGAACTGCTCGAGCGTGCTGCCGGTGATCGAGAGCATCTCCGGCGTCGCCTCGAAGCCGCCGCGCACGTCGCAGCCGCGGATCATGTCGGCGAGCCGCTCCAGCATGTCGAGCCGCAGCGCCCGGGCGCCGGCGGCGCGGTAGCCGGCCATGGCGTAGTAGCCCTCCTCCATCTCCGGATCGACCGGAATGGTGACATGGCCCGGCGGCGGCGGGCTCGGAATCTCGGACAGAGCCCCCGCGAGGCCCCAAAGCAGGATGCGCAGCCGCGTCGGCGCCGGCTTCAGGAGCGCCGGCGCGAACACCGTGTGCTGGCCGAAGCGGATCCCGTGCTTTCTCAGGAGCGCGCGCGCCTCCTGATCGAGCGCCTTGACGTCCTCGGCGATCTCCTGGCGCGGCGCGACGCCGAGCCGCTCGATCAGCTGGAAGCCGACGCCGCGGGCGAGTCCGGTCAGCGCCTCGTCGTCGCGCAGCGCGATGAGCGGCTCGAAGGCCGCCTTGATCTTGTTGTCGATCCAGAATTGCAGACGGCGCTCGACCTTCTCCTTGAGCGCCTGGTCGAGCGTGTCGTCGACGAAGGCGACGGCGCGGACCGCCAACGGATCGTCCGTCTCGCTCTTGCGGCTCTCGAGTTTGCCGACGGCGGCGGCGCCCCACATCAGCCCGCCTTGCTGCGTGACGTCGATCTCGGCGTCGGGCGCCTTGTAGAAGCCCTCGACGCGGCGGGCGATCTCCTCCGTCAACGCCTGCGCGCTCGCCGCTTGCAGCGTCTTGACCTCGGCGCCGGCGGCGTTCGGATCGGTCTGGAAGCGGAATCCCTCCAGACGCCCGACGAACTCGCCTTCGACGGTCACGGTCCCGGTCTCGTCGACTGTCGCCACCAGCTTCTCCTTTTGTTTCAACCGCCGCGCGAGCACGCTCGTGCGCCGGTCGACAAACCGCTGCGTCAGCCGCGCATGCAGCGCGTCCGACAATTCGTCCTCAATCGCCCGCGTGCGCTCGCGCCAATACTCAGGATCGGAGACCCAGCGCGAGCGGTTCGCGACATACGTCCATGTCCTGATATACGCCAGTCTTGTCGATAACGTGTCGATATCGCCATCGGTTCGATCGATTCGCGCCACTTGCGCGGCAAGCCAGTCGTCGGGCAGGACGCCTTTCTCGCCGATCAAGAAGCCGAAAATGCGGCCGATGAGCGCCGCGTGCTCGGTCGGCGACGTCTTGCGGAAATCCGGCACCTGGCAAGCGTCCCAAAGCAGCTTGACCGCGCTCACGCCTTGGGCGGCCGCGGCGACGTCCGGATCCTTGGCCAGGAGCCGGAGCGCTTCGAGATCGCTCGCCTCGCGCGCTTTCGAGAGATGCTCCGACGGCGAATCGGCCTCGAGGCTGCGCATCAGCGCGAGCGGGCTGGCGAAGGAGAGGCTCGCGTTGCGCCATTGCAGCCGGCGCACCGGCGTGAAGCGATGCCGCTCGATCGATTCGACGACGTCGTCGTCGAAGGGCGGCGCCGCGCCGGTGACGCCGAAGGTGCCGTCATTGACGTGCCGTCCGGCGCGACCGGCGATCTGCGCGAGCTCCGACGGATCGAGATCGCGGTGGCGGCGCCCGTCGAATTTGCGCCGGCCGGCGAAGGCGACGTGCCCGACATCGAGATTGAGGCCCATGCCGATCGCGTCGGTGGCGACGAGATAGTCGACCTCGCCCTCCTGGTAGAGCGCGACCTGGGCGTTGCGCGTGCGCGGGCTGAGCGCGCCCATCACCACCGCGGCCCCGCCGCGCTGGCGCCGGATCAGCTCGGCGATGGCATAGACCTGATCCATCGAGAAGGCCACGACGGCCGAGCGGGGCTTCAGCCGCGAGAGCTTCTTGGAGCCTGCATAGCTGAGCGTCGAGTACCGCACCCGCTCGGCGAAGCGCACGCCGGGCACGAGCGCTGCGATCCGGGGGCGGGCGGCGTCGGAGCCGAGGAACAGCGTCTCGTAGCGGCCGCGCGCGCGCAGCAGCCGGTCGGTGAAGACATGGCCGCGCTCGGGATCGGCGCACATCTGCACCTCGTCGATGGCGACGAAGTCGTGCCCGCGGCCGACCGGCATCGCCTCGACCGTGCAGACGAAGTAGCGCGCCTTGGCCGGCTGGATCTTCTCCTCGCCGGTGATGAGGGCGACCGCGCCCGGGCCGCGCAGCTCCACGATCTTGTCATAGACCTCGCGCGCGAGGAGCCGCAGCGGCAGCCCGATCACCCCGTCGGCGCGGGCGAGCATGCGCTCGATCGCATAATGGGTCTTGCCGGTGTTGGTCGGCCCGAGGATCGCCGTCACCGTGGCGTCGGGGCCGGGGAGGGGGGCGGCCAGGGTCATTGCGGCTCCCTCCGGCACTGAACTCTCGGCACCTCTAGACGCGGAACCGCCGGTCCATCAAGGGCTGCGGGGCGCGCGATGGGCGCGGGCGCGTCAGAGCGGGCGCCCCTCGACCTCGAGGGTCAGCCGCTCGATCGCCTCCTGGGCGCCTTCGAGATTGGGGTGGATCTCGACGGCACGGCGGTAGACCGTCAGCGCATCGGCGTCGCGGTCGAGCCGGTCGAGGATGATCCCGAGCCCGGCCAGCGCTCCGAAATGGCGCGGCTCGAGCGCGAGGGTGCGCTGGATGTCGGCCAGCGAGCGGCCGTAGTCCTCGCGCAGGAAATGCAGCGTCGCGCGTCGGTTCCACGCCTCGGGGAAGTCGGGCGCGAGGCGCACCAGATCATCGAGGAAATCGAGCGCCGCATCGTAGTTCTCCCGCTCCATGGCCCGGGTCGCACGGGCGAGCAGAAGGGTCATCGAGGGCGAGGGCGAGCGGGCCCAGCGGGCCATGATCTGCTGCTGGAGCGGCTGCCATTCGGTCTCGCTGGCGCTGGCGAGGGCTGCGAAGAGACCGTCGAGCGCCTGCGCCTGATCGGCCTCGTCGCGCTCGGCCGGGTCCGGCAGCTCCGACGGCGGTTCGGGGATGATCACGGGCGGCTCGGGCTCGGGCGCAATGATCTGTCCGGCCGCGGGACCCGCGGCGAGAAGCGCGATCGCAAATGCGGTGGTGAAGCGTTTCATCGTTTGATGATATGGGCCCCCACAGGCGGTGTCCAACCGCCGCGACCGCCCGCCCGGCGAATGGTGGCGGCGGCGCCCCGGCACAGCACGAGGGAGAGGGAGAATGAGCGAGGATTTCGACAAGGCGGTCGCCCGCGTGCGCGAGAAGCTGGCGGAGAACCCGGTCGACGGCAGCTACAAGTTCGTGATCGCCGACGAGGGAACGATCCTGATTCGCGACGGTGAGGCGAGCACCGAGGACGGCGAGGCGGAGATCACGGTGAAGTCCGACCTCGAGACCTTTCGCGACATGTTCGACGGCACGCTCTCGCCGGCCACCGCCTTCATGACCGGGCGCGTCGAGGTGGAGGGCGATGTCAGCCAGGCGATGAAGCTCTCTGCACTCGTCGGCTGAGCGCCGGCCGCTCGGACGCCGCGATGGACGCCCATGCCGACTGGGCCCTGCCGCCTGCGCTCGCCGCGCCACCGGGCGGGCGGGCGCCCGATCGCACATTTCGCCTGCGCGCGCAGGACGGTGTCGGCCTGCGCGGCGGGCTCTGGGAGGGCGGCGCGCGCGGGCTCGCACTGCTGCTGCCGGGGCGGACGGAGTTTCTCGAGAAGGTCGGGATCACCGCGGCCGGCCTCTGCGAGCGCGGCTTCGCGGTCGCGAGCCTCGACTGGCGGGGGCAGGGGGCGTCGGACCGTCTCGTCGACCCGGCGACCAAGGGCCATGTGCGGGATTTCGCAGAGTATGGCCTCGATCTCGCGGCGTTGATCGCGGCGCCCGAGGTTGCGGCGGCCGGACCGCCCCGCCTCGTGGTCGCGCATTCGATGGGCGGCGCGGTCGCGCTGCTGGCGCGCACGCGGCTCGGCGCTCTGCCGATCGTGCTCTCGGCACCGATGGTCGGCCTCGCCTTCGCGCCGTGGGTTCAGCTCGCGACGGCGGGCTATGCCCGGGGCGGGGTCGCGCTGGGGCGGGCGACGGCCTGGGCGCCCGCGCGTGGAGCCAAGCTGCCCTATCCGCTCCGCACGACCTTCGAGCGCAATCTGATGACCTCCGATCGCGAGGTTTGGGACTGGATGGTGGCCGCGGTTCGGGCGGAGCCGCGCGCCGGGCTCGGCATGCCGACGCTCGGCTGGATCGCCGCCGCCAACCGCGCCATGGCCGCGGTGCGGCGCGTGGGCGGTTGGGATGCGCCCGGGCTCGCGCTGGCGGGCGATCGAGACGGGGTTGTCGCAGCGGCGGCCGTCAGGCGCGTGGCCGCGCGGCTCGGGTTCTCCATGGCGGTGATCGAAGGGGCACGCCACGAGCCGTTCATCGAGGCACCGGGGCCGAGATCAGCGGCCTGGAGCGCCGTCGACGGCTTTCTTGAGCGGCAGGGGGTGGTCTAGCCGCGCAGAAGCACCAGGGCGGCGGCGTGGACGCGCGGATCGCCGGCCGCCACCACCGTGCCGCCCCAGCGGGGGTCGCCGCCTTGCCAGTCGGTCGCGATGCCGCCAGCCGCGCGAACCAGCGCCGCGGGGGCCGCAATGTCATAGGCCTCGAGGCCCGACTCGATCACCAGGTCGATCTGTCCCATCGCAAGCAGCGCATAGGCATAGCAATCGGTGCCGTAGCGGGTGAGGCGCGCCTCGGCCCGCACGGCCTCGAACCGCGCCCGCTCGTCTGCCGCGAAGAGCTCCGGCGCGGTGGTGAAGAGCGTGGCGGCGGCGAGGTCGGGGCAGGGGCGCACGGCGATCGGCTCGGACCGACCGTGGCGATGCAGCTCGGCCCGCCGGCCCGCCAGGTCGTGGCCGATGAAGCGCTCCCCGGTGAAGGGCTGGTGGATCACGCCGATCCGCCCGGCCGTCCCGTCGTCGAGCGCGATCAGCACCCCCCAGGTCGGCAGGCCCGAGATAAAGGCCCGGGTGCCGTCGATCGGATCGATCACCCAGGTGAGGCCCGAGCGGCTGGGCCGGGCCTCCTCCTCCTCGCCGAGCACCCCGTCCTCAGACCGCTCGGCCGCCAGGATCTCCCGGATCGCGCGTTCGGACGCCCGGTCGGCCGCCGTGACCGGGTCGAAGCACTCCATGCCGTCCTTGTCTTCGGTGACGAGGTCCCGCGCGCGGAAATGGGCAAGTGCCGCGGCACCGCCCGCGTCGGCCAGCCGATGCGTGAGTGCGACCAGGTCCTCCGCCAGCCCAGCGGGGTCTGCTGCGGCCGAGACGGCCGCGTCGGAGGCGGTTGGGGGCGGCGGTGTCACGGTTGCGGCTCCGGGTGGATTGACCACCCTCTGCCGCGCCGGCCAACCGGGGTCAAGCGGCCAGCTCAGCGGCCGCCGTGTCGGGGCTCCGCGGTCCCCGTCTTGCAGTCGGCCCTCTTCAGGCTGCGCGGGCGCTCAGCACCTGCGCGAGCTCGAACAGGCTCCGCCGCTGATGCTCAGGGATCGCATAGTAGGCCCGCACGAGGTCCAGCGCCTCCTTGTCGGCCATCATGTCGCTGCCGGCATTGATCGCATCGGCGCGGTCGAGGCCTTCGAAGAAAAACGACACCTGCACCTCAAGCGCGTCGGCGATGTCCCAGAGCCGAGACGCCGAGATCCGGTTGGCGCCGGTCTCGTATTTCTGGATCTGCTGGAACTTGATACCGACCTTGGCGGCCAGCTGCTGCTGGGTCATGCCGATCATCCAGCGACGCTGGCGAACCCGCTGTCCCACGTGCACGTCGACCGGGTGGCTCATCTTACGCACTCCAATTCGATCTGCTGCTCAGTTGTTTCGCGTTGTACGGCGGCGGAGGGGTCCCGCCGCTCGCACAGGTTGTACGCAATCTTCGGGCCAAGCCCGGCGGATCGCGGAAATGGGGCGTGCGACACACCAAACCAAGGCGCCGTTCATTGAAATTTCATCTGAATCAAAGCTGTAAGCGGCACTTGACGGATCGTTGTCCGCGCGAGGGCTCAAACCATCCCGGGAGCCCCGTGGCAGCGCCCCGGCACCTCAGCTTCGCATTTTGCAATTTGCAGCGATTTTGACTCGGATTTTGCAAAACGCAATAGCATTTTGCAAAATTGCAACCTGCGCGGGCTCAGGAGCTTTGTTTCTTCGCTTCGCGCTTGCGCTCGTGCGGGTCGAGATGCCTCTTTCTGAGACGGATGGATTTGGGCGTCACCTCCACCAGCTCGTCATCATCGATATAGGCGATCGCCTGCTCAAGCGAGAAGCGGGTGGCCGGGGTCAGCTTCACGGCATCGTCCTTGCCGGCCGCGCGGATGTTGGTGAGCTGCTTGCCCTTGAGCGGATTGACCTCGAGATCGTTGTCCCGGCTGTGCTCGCCGATGATCATCCCCTGGTAGACCTGCTCGCCACCGCCGATGAAGAGCCGGCCGCGGTCCTCGAGGTTGAACAGCGCATAGGCCACGCTGTCGCCCGTCTCCATCGAGATCAGCACGCCGCGGATCCGTCCCGGGATCGGCCCCTTGTAAGGTGCCCAGTCATGGAACACCCGGTTGAGCACGCCGGTGCCGCGCGTGTCGGTCAGGAACTCGCCATGGTAGCCGATCAGCCCGCGCGAGGGCACATGGGCGACGATCCGGGTCTTGCCCGCCCCGGTCGCGCGCATCTCGGTCATCTCGCCCTTGCGGGTCGAGAGTTTCTCGACCACGGCGCCGGAGAACTCCTCATCGACATCGATCGTGACCTCCTCAATCGGCTCGAGGCGCTGGCCACCCTCCTCGCGGAACACCACGCGGGGCCGCGAGATCGAGAGCTCGAAACCCTCGCGGCGCATGTTCTCGATCAGAACGCCCATCTGGAGCTCGCCCCGGCCCGAGACCTCGAAAGCCTCGCCGCCCGGCGTGTCCTCGATCCGGATCGCGACATTCGACTCCGCCTCGCGCATCAGCCGGTCGCGGATCACGCGGGACTGGACTTTTGCGCCGTCGCGCCCGGCGAGCGGGCTGTCATTGATGCCGAAGGTGACGGTGATCGTCGGCGGGTCGATCGGCTGGGCGGGGATCGGGATGTCGATGCCCGGGTCGCACAGCGTGTCGGCCACGGTCGCCTTTGCCATGCCCGCGAGCGCGACGATGTCGCCCGCCACGGCCTCCTCGATCGGTTGGCGTGCGAGGCCGCGGAAGGCGAGCACCTTCGAGACGCGGAACCGCTCCACCTCCTTGCCGTCGCGCGCGAGCGCCTTGACCGTGCTGCCGGCCGCGAGCCGGCCCGACTCGACACGCCCCGTCAGCAGCCGCCCGAGGAACGGGTCCGCCTCGAGCGTGGTCGCCAGCATGCGGAAGGGCTGCTCGGTCTGGGTCGCGACGCGCGGCGGCGGCACATGCGCGACGATCAGGTCGAAGAGCGGCGCGAGGCTCTCGCGCGGGCCCTCGAGCTCGGTGTCGGCCCAGCCCGACCGGCCAGAGGCGTAGAGCGAGGGGAAATCGAGCTGTTCTTCGTCGGCGCCGAGGCCGACGAAGAGATCAAAACACTCGTCGAGTGCCCGGTCGGGCTCGGCAACGGGCTAGTCGATCTTGTTGAGCACCACGATGGGGCGCATGCCGAGCGCGAGCGCCTTGGAGGTGACGAATTTCGTCTGCGGCATCGGCCCTTCGGCGGCATCCACCAGCAGCACCACACCGTCGACCATCGAGAGGATGCGCTCGACCTCGCCGCCGAAATCCGCGTGGCCCGGCGTGTCGACGATGTTGATCAGTGTGTCCTTCCACTGGACGCTCGTGCATTTCGCGAGGATCGTGATGCCGCGCTCGCGCTCCAGCGCATTGCTGTCCATCGCGCGCTCGGCGACCGCCTGGTTCTCGCGGAACGCGCCCGACTGCTTGAGTAGCTGGTCCACGAGCGTCGTCTTGCCGTGGTCGACATGGGCGATGATGGCAATGTTGCGCAGGTCCACGGGATCCTCCTCCGGCCGGCGGGCGCCCCTCCTATGACCGGAGCGCTGCGCTGCGGCAAGAGCTTTGCCGCCGCTCCGCCGGCTCGCGGTATCGTGTTTCCGATAGGAAACTTTTGTCTCGCATAGGGGCGCATGTTTCCATATTCTTGCGGACAGCCGGCCAATCACGGCCGGGGCGACACAGCGCAGGGAGATTGTCATGACCGAACGGAAGTCGATCCTGATCCTCGGCGCGTCCTACGGCGCGCTGCTCGGCATAAAGCTCCTGATGGCGGGTCACCGCGTCACGCTCGTGGGCCTGCCTGCCGAGGCCGCCCGGCTCGAGGCCGAGGGCGTGACGGTGCGCATGCCCGTCGCCGGGCGGGACGACAAGATTGCCGTGGCGAGCCGCGACTTGCCGGGCGTGCTCGCGGCCACGACGCCCGCCGAGGCCGATCCGGCCGCGCATGATCTGGTGGCGCTGGCGATGCAGGAGCCGCAATACCGCGCGCCCGAGATCCGCGACCTGCTCCGCCGCTGCGACGAAGCCGGCCGGCCCATGATGTCGATCATGAACATGCCGCCGCTCGCCTATCTCGCGCGGCTGCCGGGGCTCGATGTCGGAGCGTTCCGGCATTGCTCGGCCGACGCCACCGTCTGGGACGGGGTGAGCCCTGCACGGATCACCCTTGCGAGCCCCGATCCGCAGGCCTTCCGCCCCGATCCCGCGGACCCGACACGCCTTGAGGTGACGCTGCCGACCAACTTCAAGGTCGCGCAGTTCGAGGATCCGGCGCACACCGCGCTGCTGCGCGGTCTCGCTGCAGATATCGAGGACGCGCGCTGCGAGATCGGCGGCGAGCGCCTCGCGCTGCCGGTGAAGCTCAAGCCCCATGACAGCCTCTACGTCCCGCTCGCGAAATGGGCGATGCTGATCACCGGCAATTATCGCTGCGTCGGCGAGCGCGAGATGATCCCGATCCGCCAGGCGGTCCATGCCGACCCGGAGGCCTCGCGCGCGATCTACTCTTGGGTGTGCGATCTCTGCGTCGCGATCGGGGCGGACCCGGCCGACATGGTGCCCTTCGAGAAATACGCGCGCGCCGCCGAAGGCCTCGCGAAGCCGTCCTCCGCCGCCCGGGCGCTCGCGGCCGGTGCGCCCAACATCGAGCGGGTCGATGCGCTGGTGCAGGCGATCGCGCGGAGCCGAGGCACGCGCCTCGACGCGCTCGATCAAATCGTCGCCCGGGTGGATGGCTGGCTCGAGGCCAACCGGGCCAAGGCGGCCTGAGGCTCAGCGCAGCAGCCGGACTGCGAGCCAGGCCGCGAAGCCCGCGACCGCCAGCAGGAGTGCGCAGAATGCCCGAAACGCCCAGGGCGTGTGCGCAAACGGGATGCCGTCGAGATTGACGCCCAAGAGCCCCGTCAGCGCGGTGATCGGCAGGAAGATCACCGAGACGACGGAGAGCAGGAGGATCGTGCGGTTGATCCGCTCCGAGGCCGCCATCGCCGTCTCCTCGGCCACGAGCTGGGCGCGCAGGCGCAGCGCTTCGATATCGGCGGTGATGCGCTGAAAGGCGCTCGCCTCGGCCTTGAGCCGTCGGGTCTGACGGATCCAGCCGGCCTTGAGGCGGGCCAGGTCCTCGACCGCGTGCCCCTGGGGCGAGATATAGCGATGAAGCCCGATCGCCTGTTTGCGTGCCGCAATCAGGGCCTGCCGGTCGAGCACGCCCATGGGGTCAGTCCGCTGCACCGATTTGTGCTCCAGGCGCGCGAGATCGTCCTCGAGCGCATCGAGCACCGGCTCGGTCTCGCGCCGGATCACCTCGATCAGCGCGGCGACCAGGGCGCCCGGCGTCTCGGGGCCGCTGCCTTCGCGCATCTGGCGGATCAGCCGGTCGACGATCCGCAGCCGCTTGATCTCGACCGAGATCACCCGGTCGGCCGTGATCGCGAGCCGGAGCGAGATCATCTCCTCGGGCCGCGCCTTCGGCAGGTGGTTGATGCCGCGGAGATAGACCACCGTGTGGCCCTCGATGGTGATCACGCGGGGCAGCGTGTCGCGCTCGAGGAGCGCGCTCGTCACCTCCTCCGGCAGGCTCGGGTCCTGATGGAGCGCGGTCTCGGTCTGGGCCGAGCGCTTGAGATGGTGCCAGCTCCAGCGCCCGCCCTCGGGTCCCGCTTCGGCCGAACAGACGATCTCGGCAGCGGCGAGCCCGGTCGCGCCGGTTGCGGCGCTCGCCCCGAAGTTCGGTGTCTCGGCGACCGGCGGCGGCGCGGGCTTGGCGCTCACGTCTGGCCGGAGATCCAGCCGCGGGTCCAGGCGACGGCGGCCTCGATTTGGTCCTGGTGGCGCCGGGTGAGCTCGAGATTGGCGATGGTCGGCCCGGCGAAGGGCAGGGTGGCGAGCTTCTCCCAGGGCAGGGCGCCGCGCCCGGGCGGCAGATGCAGGTCCCCGAGGCCGAACAGGATCGTCTCGGCCCGGGAATAGGGGGTGAAGGTCTTGGCCACGCCGAAGCTGTCATGCACATGCAGGTGGCGCGTGAGCGGCGCGAGGCGCTCGAGCTCGGCCAGCGCGTCATAGCCCCGCTCGTCGGCATTGATGAAGGCGTGGCTGAAGTCGATCGTCGCGCGGATGTTCGGATGCGCCACCGCCTCGATCTGCGCCGCGAGCTCGGCGGGCGAGGCGGTCCACTGCTCGACCCGGCCGAACAGCGTCTCGACGCAGAGGATCACGTCGGCATCCGCCGCATGGGGCCCGATCTCGGCCAGCGCGTCGCGTTCGAGGGCGAGTGCGGCGGCGCGGTGCGGCTCGGACATCTGCCCAAGCAGCCCCGCATGATGGACCTGCGCGGTGGCGCCGATCCGCTGCGACACCTCGAGACAGGCCCGGCAGGCATCCTTCTGGAGCTCGACATGCCGGGCATCGGTGAAGTTCGACATGATCGGGCCGTGCAGCGTGTAGCCGAAGGGGCGGTCGGCGCAGATCGCCTCGAGCTCGGCCATCCGGTCGGGATAGATCCGGCAGCCGCCGATCACCTCGAGGCTCGCGACCCCGAGCTCGACCGAGTCGATCTCGAGCGTCTCGAACCAGTCGAGCGTCGCGCCGAGATCGGCGAGGGTGTTCGCGAAGTCCGCCGTGCTGAGACCAACCCCGGATATCGACGTCATCGCGCGCTCCTCCCCCCAGGTTTCGGGCGGACCGTGGCCGAAGGCGACCGGCTCCGCAAGGGGCGGAGTTGCCGCGCGGGCGGCTGCGCAGCGCGGTTTCCACCGGGGCCGTGCTGCGCTAACGATCGCGGGACCATTGAGCACCGGGAGCCGCTCCATGCTGACGATGCGCGTCCACGAGCACGGCCAGCCATTGACCCCCGATCGGGTGATCGCGCCGAATGCACAGCCCGGCGAGGTCGTGATCGAGACGCTGACCGTCGGGGTGAATTTCGCCGACACGCTGATGGTGGATGGCAAGTATCAGGAGAGCTATCCGCTGCCCTTCGCGCCGGGGATCGAGGTGGTGGGCCGTGTCGTCCAGCAGGGGCCGGGTGTGCGCCAGCCCGCGCTCGGCCAGCGGGTGGCGGCGGTCTGTGGCTCTGGCGGGTTCGCGGAGGCGGTCGCGGTGCCCGCATCGGCCTGCGTGTCGGTGCCGCGCACGATGACCGACGAGGTCGCCGCCGTGCTCCAGGTCGCCTACGGCACGGCGCATGTGGCATTCAAGCGGCGCGCGCAGCTCCAGCCCGGCGAGCGGCTGCTGGTGCTGGGGGCGGCGGGCGGCGTCGGGCTCACCGCGGTCGAGATCGGGCGGCTGATGGGGGCCGAGGTGATCGCGGTCGCCCGCGGGGCCGAGCGGCTGGCGCTTGCCAAGGCCGCGGGTGCACATCACCTGATCGACAGCGAGACCGACCATCTGCCGAGCGCGGTCAAGCGGCTCGGCGGGGCCGATGTCGTCTATGACCCGGTGGGCGGCGAGCAGTGGGAGCTCGCGATGAGGGCCGCCAACCGCGAGGCGCGGCTGTTGCCGATCGGCTTCGCCAGCGGCCAGATCCCGCAGATCCCGGCCAACATCCTCATGGTGAAGAACCTCACCGTGATCGGGCTCAATTGGGGCGGCTATGGGAAATTCGCGCCCGAGGTGCTGGCCGAATGTCTGGCCGAGCTCTTCGCCTGGCATGCCGAGGGCAAGATCAGCCCCCATGTGCCGCATCTCTTTGCGCTCGAGGATGCGAATGAGGCGCTCGACCTCCTGCGCCAGCGCAAGGCCACCGGCAAGATCGCGCTGGTGGTCGGCAAGTATGGCGGGATCCGGGGGCCGCTCAGTTTCGGTAGTCGATAGGCCCGGCGCTCTAATCCGCCCGGCGCGACGCGATGGCGGCGGGCAGCGCCAGGAGCCCCGCGATGGCGCACATCGCGATCGGAAACATCGTGAAGGCGCCGAAGCCGAAGCCCCAATACATCCCCGCGCTCGAGACGAGCATCAGGACGGCGCCCGGCAACGGCGCCGAAGGGGCCATGGCGCCCCCGGCGATCGCAAGGATCGGCGAGAACAGGCTGATCAGGCGCGTGACCATCGGATCCTCTGGCGGGCGCTCGAGATCGGCGGAGAATCCGGTCTGCGTCTCGACATGCTCGATCGCGCCGAAGAGCCACGACCAGAGCTCGGCAAAGCCGTAGCCGAAGAAGCCGACCACCATCCCGACGATGCCGCCGATGATGCCGAGAACCATCGCCGCGTTGAGCATCGCGCTCTCCCTGCGCCGCCACGCCCGGGCCGGGGGCGGCGGCGCGGCGTGGGCTGGGTCAGTTCTGCCCCTCGACGAGGAATACAGCCTCGTTCGCCGCTGTCATCAGTGGTGTCGAGTGCTTGACGATCTCGCGCAGGTTTTCCGGGCTCATCTCGCCGGCCGCCACGGCGGCATCGATCGGTCGGCGCATCGCGGTCCAGATCTCGGACACTCGCGAGAGGATCGCCACCAGCTCCGGCGTCTGCGGCGCAGGCAATCCGATCAGGATCTGGCCGTCCGTGAGCGCGGCGAGCCGGGCATCGAAGAGCTTGGCCGTGTCCTCGAGCCGGACGCGGTAGAGGACCGGATCGCCGCCGGTGCCCATCATGCAGGCCTCGCGCACCACCTTCTGGCTGAGCCAGCGCTGCTCGCCGGCCACCTCGAGCTGGTTGAGCACCGGCAGGGGATAGTGGTCCTTCACGTAGATGCGGTCGATCAGGATGGCGAGCCGGTCGAGCGCGGTCTCCAGCCCCGAGGTGCCCTGGATCTTGACCTCCAGCAGCGCGGGCTCCCGACCGCCATCGCGGATCGACAGCGCGGCCGCGTCGAAGGGACGGAAGCGCCGGTCGATCTCGTCGAGCGAGGCGAGCACGCGCTCGTTCTTCTCGGGCTTGAGCTCCAGCCCGCTGTCGCCGTTGCGCAGCACGTCCTGTGTCGCGACGAAGAGATCATGCGCTGCGTCGAGCTTGGAGCCGTGATCCGCGGCGTCGAAGCCATTGATCACGAAGCAGGCCTTGGCGGCCATCCGCTCGACGATCATCTTCTGGCGCGACACGAAGTTGGCGCGGCGACGATCGTCCACGGCGCCGCCGATCGCGTAGATTTCCTCGGCTGCAGCGGAGGAGACGGTGCCCCCGCCGAGATCGGCCAGCATGACCACCGCCATGCCCAGCCCAATAGTCAAACGTCGTACGTCACTCATGCGCACAGACCACATACACACCCCCCGGGACCCGCAACTCGCCGGGCGCCACCACCCGGCACCCGCGTGGGTTGTGTATGTCCTGCGGTGTGTCGTCGCAACGAGTTTTACTGTTCCACTTCCGAAGCGCCTGTCCGGTTTCGGGGCTCACTCGGCCGCAATCGAGATCTGGCCGCCATAGGCGGTGCGCAGCATGTCGGCGAGGGCATCGACCACCACGCCCATCGCCTGGCGCCCGCGATAGAGCACGATCTGGCTCGAGGGCAGGTCCGGCAGCGCGCCGCCGTGCTGCACCGGCCTCAGATACGGGCTGACCGCGACCTTGAGCATCGCATGCACCCCGAGATCGGCCGAGACGCAGGCCTCGACCGTCCGCGTCGCCCCGGTCTCCACCACGCTCTCCCACGGGATCCCGGCCGCATCGAGCGCATCCTGCACCCAGGGGCGGAAAAGACACTGCCGCTCGAAGGCGATGCGCAGCGGGCGATCGCGCCAGGCCGTCCCTTCGGGCGCGCCGACCCAGATGAGGGGCTCGCACGCCAGCACCTCGCCATCGGGCGAGGGCGAGTTCTCGGTGGTCAGGATCAGGTCGAGCTCGCTCGCCTCGAGCATCTCCTTGAGCTTGGTCGTGTAGGACGAGACCAGGTGGATCCTCACCCTCGGGAACTCGCGGTCGAAGCGACGCAGCACCGACGGGATGTGGGGATAGACGATGTCGGTCGGCACCCCGAGCCGCACGGCTCCCTCGAAGCTCGAATGCATCATCCGGCTGATCGCTTCGTCATTGAGCGAGAGGATGCGCCGGCCATAGCTGAGGAGCTGCTCGCCATGGGCCGTCAGCGCCACGCGTCGGCCCGACCGGTCGAGCAGCGGCAGCTGCAGCATGTCCTCGAGCCGCTTGATCTGCATCGAGACGGCCGACTGGGTCAGGTTGAGCTGATGCGCTGCGCGGGTGACCCCGCCGGTCTCGGCCACGGTGACAAAGCTCCTGAGCGCGGTCAGATCGATGTTCCGGATCATTCATAAGCCCCCTTGATATCTGAGAGCAGTATAATTCATTTCCGTGATGGAAATCCATCCCCCATATTCCCCTCAGCGCAGCTTTGGAGGATGAAAATGAAATCTGTTGCCACACTCATCGAGACCGCCCGGCCGTCGGCGCGCCTGCGCCTGCCCATTCTGGACTGGATCCGCATCGCGAGCGAGCGTCGGGCGCTCTCGCGGCTCGACGATCGCGGCCTCGCGGATATCGGGGTCGACCCGACCGAGGCCCGGCGCGAGGTCAACCGCCCGTTCTGGGACCTGCCGATCGCCCGCTGAGGGCTCAGCCGAGCGGATAGTCGGCCAAGACGTCGTAATGCGCTCCCGCCTTACCGAGGCGGGAGCGGTAGAGGCAGAACCGGTCCACCACCCCGGGGCCTGCGCGCATGGCGGCCCGCTCCTCGAGGAACCGGTGCAGCGCCGCCGCCTCCTCGCCCGCGGGCGGGGCCGAGAACTGGGCCAGCGTCACATGGGGCCGGAAGCGCTCGAACCGGAGCGCGAGGCCGGCTTCTTCGGCCGTGCCCCGCACCCGGGCGGCGAGACGCTGGAGTGCCGGGTCCGGCGCCACCACCGCGTGGAGCGAGCGCGGCGCGCGCCCGCCGAAGATGCCGAGCCCGGTCACCGCGATCGTCACCGGCTCAGCTCGGATCGCGTCGAGCGCATGGTGCAGATCCTCGACCAGCGGCTCCTCCTGCTCACCGAAGAAGCCGAGCGTGAGGTGCAGCCCGTCGGCCTCGACGAGCCGTCCGACCGGGATCGCGGCCTGCACCGCGACGAGGCGGGCCTCGACCGAGTTCGGCAGCGGCAGGGCCGCAAAACAGCGGATCATGCCAGCCGCCCGCATTTGCGGCGTCGCGCGGGGTCGAAACGTCTCATGGGCACCATGGGCGGCTTGAAACCCTTTGCCGAGTCGCCGATATCTCTGACTGATATGGACTGGTATGTCTCCACTCCGGGGGACAACGGCAACAACGCGAAAGGTGCGAGATGGCAACTCCGAATTATGTGCGCAACCAGGCGATCGGGACGGCGGCGGCCGCGGAAATCGATGCCGGCCTGCGCGCCCATATGAGCAAGGTCTACGCCCTGATGGGCGGCGCGATGATCATCACCGCGATCGTGGCGTACATCGTTGGCTCGGATCTCAACCAGCTGATCGACACCGGCACCACTTCCCTGCTGCCGGCCAGCCTGCTGGCGACGCTCTTCAGCGCGCCTGTCAGCTACATCGTGATGTTCGCGCCGCTGATCTTCGTCTTCGGCTTCAGCGCGATGATGCACAAGATGTCGTCGGGCACCGCCAACATCGTGTTCTGGTCGTTCGCTGCGGTGATGGGCCTGTCGATCGCGGGCATCTTTGCCGTCTTCACCGGCGTCTCGATCGCGCAGACCTTCCTGGCGACGGCGGCGGGCTTCGGCGCGATGTCGCTCTACGGCTACACCACCGAGAAGGACCTCTCGGGCTGGGGGCGCTTCCTTTTCATGGGCGTGATCGGCCTGATCGTGGCGTCGCTGCTCAACATTTTCTTCTTCGAGAGCGGCGCGCTGCAGTGGGCGATCTCGCTGCTCGGTGTTCTGATCTTCGCGGGCCTCACCGCCTATGACACCCAGAACATCAAGAACACCTATCTCCAGATGCGCCTCAGCCCGGAGGGCCAGGAGTGGCTCGACCATGCGGCGATCTCGGGCGCGCTGAGCCTCTACATCAACTTCCTCAACATGTTCATGTTCCTGCTGCAGTTCATGGGCGCTCAGCAGGAGTGAGCCTAGGTTGCGAGTTTTGAGACGACACTGAGACGACACCGAAGACGACACAGGGGGCCGGCGCCGGCCCCCTCTTGCTTGCGCGAGGGGCCGGTGGCGGCCCCTTTCTCATTTGGCTGGCTTGGGCGAGGCTCCACGCTCTGCGGCCTGACCGCGAGATGCATTTGGGAAGGTGCTGCGCAGGATCTCGAAGCGCACAAGCACCATGCTCGCCCGGCGATAGAACATCACGAGCTCGCGCCAGGGCTGCACCGCGCGCCCGAGTGCCGTGAGCGCGACCACGATCGTGCCGACATCGATCTGGCCCTCCATCACATAGTAGCCGCCGATCAGCAGGATCGCCGCAGTGCCCGCGCCGTTGATCATGTTCATCACGAACTTGGTCGAGAGCTTGATCCAGAAGATGCTGCGCCGCGCCTCGTAGATGCGCTCGAACCCGGCTTCGATCTCGGCATCGATCTCGGCCAGATCGCTGTCGCTCATCCGATCGGTGCTGGCCCGGAGCGCGCTCACCCGCTCGCGAACACGGACGTTGATCGCGCGCTGGGTGAAGACCGCAACGAGCCCTTGCGGCAAGACCACACAGGCCGTGATCAGGCCGAGGGTCGCGCTCTGGCTGAGTATATACACCAGGACCGTAAACAGCGTGCCGATCCGTACCAGCGGCATGGCGATCGCCTCGCCCGCGAAGCGCCCCACCTCCTCGGCCTCGGAGGCGATCATCGTGACGGTCGTGCCCCCCTTCACATCCTCGACCCCTTGGTGCCGCGTGGCGACGATGTCCTCGTAGATCCGGTTGCGGATCAGGCGGATGCAGCTCTCGCCGAGAAGCGCGCTGCGATACTCCACGGCCCATTTGAGCCCGGCCGTGATCGCTGACACGCCGAGATAGCCGAGGCAGAGCCACACCAGCACGGTGTAGTTCTCATACTCGACGACGTGGTTGATGATGTCCTTCTGCAGCTCGAGCGGCGCCGCCGCCAGGCCCGCCAGCGCGACCGAGAGGACGATCAGCAAGAGCTGGCTGCCGGAGGTGGTCCGCCAGATCGTCGCATAGAATTCGAGCATCGCCACCTCCGTACCGCGGGCCCCTATCTCTGAGGCAGGGCCCGCAGCCGGTCAATTGGCGGGGGTCAGGCGGTCTGGGCGTTGTGTCCGAAATAGAGGAACTCCGCCTCCATCCCGGCGACCTCCTCAGCGGCAAGCGTCAGCGTCGCGCTGTCGAGCATCTTGTAGCTCCGCTGGCCCGTCACCCACTCGTCGGCGGGCGTGAGGGTCGAGAGCGTGTAGGTGGTCGTCTCGCTCAGGTAATGCTTGGGGATCACGACCTTGGGCTTGATCCGGTCGACGATCGCGTTGGCCTGCTCGTAGGAGAGGATGTGCTGCGAGCCGTCGACCGGGAGCGTCAGCACGTCGATGCGGCCGATCGCGTCCCAGAAGCCGGGCGCGGGGTCCGGGCGATTGTCACCCCAGATCAACGTGCGGATGCCGCCCGCCTCGACGACATAGACCACCATGTCCATATGCCCGACATTGTTGGGCGGGCAGGCCTCCGCGCCGAACTCCTTGAGCGCGTTTGTCCATGGGTACCAGCCGGGCGCCACGCAGGCATGCTTGTCGGCGAAGCCGGTGATCGAGACATCGGCGAAGTCGAACCGACCGACCATCCGGTCGAGGATCATCGTCGAGACCGGCCGCATGATCGCGTCATGGTCGAAATGGGTGTGGGTCGAGAGCGTGATGTCGGTGCGCGTCTCCGGGAACGGGCTCTTGAACCAGAGGCCCCAGGCGCCGGAGGGATCGTCGCGCCACGGGTCGAACAGCATCGAGAGGCCGCCCGGCGAGGTGATCTTGAGCGCGCAGTGGCCGTAGAATTCGAAGGTCACGGTGCCGGAGGCGTGCTCGGCGGCCTCCTGAAGCGCAATCACGTGGTTGTTGTTGCCCGGCTGGGTCCAGTCGGTCGACTGCGCCCCTGCGGTGCCGGGCAGGAGCGTGCCGGCGCTGGCGAGGCCGGCGGTGCCGGCGGCGGCGAAGAGGCCGCGGCGGGTGAGGTCGGTCATGGTCGGATCTCCCTGTTGCGTGTGGTGATCCCAGCATGACCCGGTCTCGGCCGGCGCCGAAGCGCCAAATCCGGCCCGTCCGCCGGGCCGGCAAACGACAAAGGCCCCGCAAGCGGGGCCCCGGTCAATCGTGCAACGGTCGCGCCGCAGATTGGCGCGCGACTACTTGATCTTGCCTTCCTTGAACTCGACATGCTTGCGGGCCACGGGATCGTACTTGCGCACAACCATCTTGTCGGTCATGGTCCGCGAGTTCTTCTTGGTGACATAGAAGAACCCGGTGCCGGCCGTCGAGTTGAGCCGGATCTTGATCGTGGTGGGTTTGGCCATCGACGCCTCCTGCGCACGCGCCTCGCGGCACGGCGAATATCCGAAGGCTGCCTAGTGACGCGGGCGGCCCGCGCTGTCAAGGGTCGGGCGGGGCCGCGCGATCACCCGCATCGCCACGAAGGCCGAATAGCCGGCCGCGACCGCTGCCGAGGCGAAGAGCAGCCCGTCGGGCGGGATCGCATCCATCGCCGCGCCGAGCGCGATCGGCGAGACCAGCGCCCCGAGACCATAGGCGAGGATCACGGCGGCATTGCCCTCGGCGAGCTTCGCGCCGCTGTAGCGCGCGCCGAGCTCGGTCAGCGCCAGGAGATAGAGCCCGACCGCCACACCGCCCCAGAAGAGGCAGGTGGCATAGATGCCCGGCAGCGACGGCGCGACCGCGACCATCGCGAGCGGTGCCACCGCCGTGCCCGCCGCGAGACCGACCAGCATCCGCCGCCGGTCGAGCCGGTCCGCGAGCACCCCGATCGGCCCGGAGAGCAGGATCGCCCCGCCCGCGAAGCTTGCCATCGCGATCACCGCCTCGCTCTCGGAGAGCCCCGAGCGCACGCCCCAGACCGGCAGGAGCGCAATCGTGCCGAACTCGACGATGGCAAAGACACTCACGCCCAGCAGGATCGTCGGGTCGCTCACGAAGAACCGCAGCGTGTCGCCGGGAGCGGGCGGGTGCTCGGCATCGGCCGAAGGCGCATGGCTCATGCCCCAGAACATCGGGATGAGCCCGGCCAGCATGATCCCCGACGCGATCGCGAAGGGCAGCACCCCCTCGACACCGATCCAGCCGACCAAAAGCGGCCCCAGCAGGAAACTCACCGAGAGGCTCACCGAATAGATCGCCACCATGCGCCCGCGCCGGCCCTCGCCCGCATTGGCCACCACCCAGTACTCCGAGGCAAAGAACAACGAGGTGGCACAGAACCCGTAGGCCGCGCGGAGCGCGAACCACACCCAGAACTCTGGCAGGAGCGGATAGGCCAGGAGGATCACGGCGATCGCCAGCCCGGCGCCGATCATCAGCAGAGGCAGTCCCGTCGTCGCCATCACGCGGGGCAGGACCGGCGCAAACGCCACCATCGCGATCGCAGGCGCCATGGTGCTCAGCCCGATCGCGGTGCCGCTCGCCTCCATCCGCTCCAGCAGCAGCGACAGCATCGGGTAGCTCATCGAGATCGAGAGGCCGAAGATGCTGATCGCCGCGATGGGCGCCACGAGGCCGGCAAGCCCGGGCTGTGGGGTGGGATGGCGAACAGGGCCGGGCGGCAGCGGGGGTGGCGCGCGCTCTGGCATCTCAGAGCGGCGCGAGCCAGGACCGTCCGGCCCCATGGCGGAAGAAGGGTGCCGCGCGGGAGGTATCGGGCTCGGCGAGCCGGGCCTCGACCTCGCCGAGCACGACCTCGGTGATGAAGGGCAAGTCGAGCCGGCGGGCCTCGGCAAGGCTCACCCAGGTGAGATGCGAGAGCTCGCCGCAGGCACCCGTGAAGTCGTCGGGGTCGCCGCGGATCTCCGCGGCCGAGGCGAGGAAAAAGCGAGCATCGAAGCGGCGCGGCCGGTGGGGCGGCGTGATCGCGCGGAAGATGAAGGCGAGCCGGTCAGGCGCCGGGCGGTGGCCAGCCGCGTAGAAGCTCTGCCAGCTGTCGCCAATGGGGGCGGGGGCCGTGGCAGGACCGGGCGCGCCGAGGGCAAGGCCGGTCTCCTCCCAGAGCTCGCGGATCGCGGCAAAGGGCAGGGCGGGCGCGAGGGCTTGCTCTGCGTCGGCCGAGAGGCGCGCAACGAGCTCCGGGTCGGGCGGGGTGTCCTGCGCCACCACGTGGTCATCGCGATCGACCGCCCCGCCGGGGAAGACGAACTTGGACGGCATGAAGGCCGCCCGTGCCCCGCGCTGGCCCATCAACACCCGCGGCTCGGCTCCGTCGCTGCGCACGACCACCACCGTCGCCGCATCGCGAACGGGGGGCGCGGGATCGACGGCAGGCTCAGTCATCCGCGGGGCCTCGGCATGCGCATGCGCAGGGGGATGGGCGGCCGACTATGCGCTGCTGTGGTCGGAGCTGTCCAGCGCGGCTGGCTCGCGCCGTCCAGGCGCGGCATGGTCGAAGCCGTGCATCCGCCAGGCCCACTGCATCGCGACAACCATCCCCTTGATCCGTGGCAGCAGCCAGAGCGACAGCCCCAGCGTCAGCGCCGGCCAGATCAGCCAATGCACCCAGAGCGGCGGGTGAAACCCGCTCTCGACGGCCAAGAGCAGCGGCGCGATCACATGGCCGACGATCACGATCGTCGCCCAAGCGGGCAGATCGTCGGCCCGGTGATGGTGGAGTTCCTCGCCGCAGACCGTGCAGGTGTGGCGCACGGTCAGGTATCCGTCGAACACCGCACCTTCGCCGCAGTTCGGGCAGCGCCCGCGCCATCCGCGGAGCAGTGAGCGCCCGAGCGGGCGATCGTTCTGGCCGGGATCGGCCTCGCCGTTGGTCATCAGTCCGTCCTCGCGCCCATGCAGTCGGTTCCGCATACATGGGTGCGGGCGGCTGCGGCAGACCCCCGGGTCAAAAATTTCGCGTCGGGAATGCGCGACGGAGTGCGCACACTAGGCCGTGACACATGCGTCAACGTCGGGGGGCGGAGACCACGCAAGGGATTGACCGGAGGACAGACAGGGTGAGAACCAGCCGAGATCTCGGGCGCGGGCGCTGGCCGGACGCCCAATGAGCACTGTGGATGGCCTGATCGGACCCCTGGCCGGGGCGGGGATCGGGCACCGGCCGGTGCGGCGTGTGCGGCGCGATGCAAGGGGGGCGCAGGCGATGCCCGAGCCGGCCGAGGGCTTCGACGATCCGGACGCCGCGCTGCTCGCCCGCTTTGCCACGGGCGACCAGTCGGCCGCGCGTGCGCTGACCGATCGGCTTCTGCCGCTCGCGCTCCGTCAGGCCTGGCGGATGCTGGGCGACGAGCAGGAGGCCGAGGATGTGGCGCAGGAGGCGATGCTGCGGCTTTGGCGGCAGGCGGCGGGCTGGCGAACCGGCGAGGCGCGCGTCAGCACCTGGCTCTACCGGGTGACGCACAATCTCTGCATCGACCGGATCCGGCGCCGGCGCCCCGGGCCCCCGCTCGAGGATGTGGCCGAGCCGGCCGATCCGGCGCTCTCGGTGCTGGCGCGTCTGGCCGATGACGAACGGGCGCGGGCGCTCGCCGCCGCGATCGGCGCGCTGCCCGATCGCCAACGCCGCGCCTTGGTGCTGCGGCATTTCGAGGAGCTGGGCAATCCCGAGATCGCTGAGGCGCTCGAGTGCTCGGTTGAGGCTGTGGAAAGCCTGCTCGCCCGCGCGCGGCGGACGCTCGCGAAGGCGATGGCGGAGCGGGAGG
>CAYORO010000026.1:0-23145 GCA_964406355.1 uncultured Limibaculum sp. | reverse complement strand
GCGCAACGCCCAAGGACGGGCCCTCGGCCGGCGGCGCGATGGTCACCTCGATCGTCTCGGTGCTGACCCAGATCCCGGTCCGCAAGGACATCGCGATGACCGGCGAGGTGACGCTGCGCGGCAATGTTCTGCCGATCGGCGGGCTCAAGGAGAAACTGCTGGCGGCGCTCCGCGGCGGGATCACCACCGTGCTGATCCCCAAGGACAACGTGAAGGACCTGCGCGAGATCCCCGACAACGTGAAGGAGGGGCTCGAGATCGTGCCGGTCGAGACGGTGGGCGAGGTGCTCGAGCGGGCGCTCACCCGCATGCCGACCTCCATCGAGTGGGACTGGGACGCGGAAATCGACAAGACCCCGGCTGCTGCTGAGGATGACGCGGCCGCCGGGAGCGCGCTCCCCCACTGATCGCGAGGACCGGGCGGGTCTGCCGCCCGGCCGCCCTCTTCTCCGGCACAGGGACGCCTGCCGCCGGCCCTTGCCGGGCGGCGGGGTGTTGACGTGCCGCGGCCCCGTTGCGATCACGGGGCGGCGGGCGGTTAGCTCAGTTGGTAGAGCGCCTCGTTTACACCGAGGATGTCGGGAGTTCGAGTCTCTCACCGCCCACCATGCCGCCCACCATCCCGGCGAGCAGCCTCAGAGGATGGCCTCGAGAAAGGGGCCGAGGTCGCGGTTCCGATCGCTCGGATCGTCGAGGATGATCACCTTGCGCCCGAGCGTCGGGGACTGGGCGATCTGCGGCTCGTCGCCGGCCTGCCGCTCCCCGGTGCCGAGGGCGATCGAGCGGAGCATCTGCTCATCCGCGGTCTTGTCGCATTCCTCCGCGATCAGGATCAGGCTCGCATAGGGCTTGAAGGGGTGGCCTGTGCGGTGGAACCACTCGAGCGCGATGCAGCTTCGCCCGGCATAGCTGAAGCGCGCCGTCGCCAGCGAATAGGTGGATTTGAGGGATCCGCCGGTCTCGGCCTCGCCGAAATCGAGATCTGCGAGCGCAAGCGACGCTGTGTGGGCCATCTCGATCCTCCTCAGAGCGACACGGCGACCAGATAGGCGCCGTAGACGCCATAGGTGCCGACCAGGACATAGGGCAGCGCCGCGCGCGCCCGGGGGCCGCCGAAACCGAGCCCGAAGAGGATGAGCGTCGCGACCACGAGGACGGTCGTGTCGATCGCCAGCGCGGTGTCGTACTGCACCTCGGCGACGAGCAGCGTCGCGCCGAGGATGCCGAAGAGGTTGAAGATCTGGCTGCCGGCGATGTTGCCGAGGATGATGTTGGGCAGGCGCCGCCGGGCCGCGGCGATGCAGGAGAAGATCTCCGGCAGGCTCCCGCCTGCCGCGATCACGGTGGCGCCGATCACCGCCTCGGGGATGCCGATCTCCTTGGAGATGAAGACCGCCGAGTTCACCGTGAGATCGGCGAAATAGGCCATCGCCGCACAGCCGCCGAGCAGGAAGGCGAGGCTGATCCAGAGCGGGCGTTCGACCGTCTCGATATCGTCGGCCGCCTCGCCCCCGCCGCGCAGGCTCTGCCAGATATTCGCCGCGAACACCACCAGCAGCCCGATGCCGACGATCTGCGGCAGCCGCGACATGCCCTGCTCGTCGCTGCTGAGGAGCGTTGCGATCAGGAGGATCACCGCGCCCACGAGCCCGAGCGCGAAGGCGACGGTGTAGGCCTTCTCGATCCGGGTATAGGCGACGAGGAACCCTGCGAGGCCGATGCCGAGGCAGACATTGACGATGTTGGAGCCGACGAGGTTCGAGATGACGATGTTGCCCTGGTTCTCGAGCCCCGCCACGATGTTGATCGCGAGCTCGGGCGCCGAGGTGCCGACCGCGACGATCAGGCTGCCGACGACGAATTCGGGCAGCCGGAACCGGGTCGCGAGGGCGATCGCGCCGTTCAGGAAGTAGTCGGAGGCAAGGATCAGCAGGGCGAGCGATGCGGGGAGGACGGCGAGGCCGACCCAGATGTTGGTGATGACCAAAGCGTCCTCCTCCGACGCCCCGCCAACCGGAGCGCGCGGACCCGTATCAATTCGCACCGCCCGCCCCTGTCAACCCTCGGGCCCACAGGCAGGGTCGCGCGCAGTTTGGCGTTGCGCCGCCGCATCCGAGCGGATACCCCGCGATCGGCGGCCGGACAGGCGGTCGCGAAACGGCGAGGGACCCGGCATGCCCGCCCCGCTTCTGGCAACGCTGCGCACCCGGGCCGCCCAGGCCGCCGTTGCGCTCCTCCGTCTCTACTACACGCGGGTCTGGGGGATGACCATCGGCCGGGGCACCCGCATCTCGTTGAGTGCCCGGCTCGACAAGACCAACCCGCGCGGCGTGGTGATCGGGGAGTATACCGCGCTCACCTTCAATTCGGCGGTGCTGACGCATGACTTTATCAACCGCCAGCACAAGACGACGCGGATCGGGTCCTATTGCTTCATCGGGGCGGGCGCGGTGATTTTTCCAGGCGTGACGGTGGGCGACCATTGCATCATCGGCAGCAATGCGGTGGTGATGCGTGACGTGCCGCCCCACTCGTTTGCGATGGGCAACCCGGCGCGGGTGATCACCCAAGGCATCGAGACGGTCGCCTGGGGGATCAAGCCGCGGCCGGGCGACACCCTGCCGGGCGTCGAGCTGCTGACGCGCACCGGGGCCAACGGCGAACAGGGAGAACGGCATGCGTGAGCAGATCCGTGCGGTCTTCGAGGAGCTCTGGGCCGAGCAGGAGGCAGGCCCGGCGCCCACGCTCGCCGAGGACACCGTGCTGCTTGAGACCGGGCTCGACAGCCTCGGCCTCGCCATCCTGGTCTCGCGGCTCGACGAGGAGCTCGGCTTCGATCCCTTCACCGCGGCCGAGGAGGCCTATTATCCGCGCACCTTCGGCGAGTTCGTGGCGTTCTACGAGAAGCATGCGGGCGGCGCCCCGCTCCGTCACGGCACCGGGACCGCGGGATGAGCCGGCTGCGCGCCGCGCTCGGGTCCCGGGCGGATGCGGCGCTCGAGACCCCCGACGGGGGCGTCGCCGGGCCTGAGCTGGCCACGGCCGCCCCGGGTCCTGCGCTCGAGGGGGCGCTCGCCACCGGCATCGCGCTGTCGGTCGAGGACCCGGCCAGGCTGATCCGGCTCCTGGTCGCGCTCGACGGACGGGCGGCGCGACTGATGCTCCTTGCGCCCGACCTGCCCGCGGCCACCGTCTCCGACACCACCCACGCCGCAGGGATCGACGCGATCGTCTCGGACCGCTCCGATCTGCCCAATGCGATCCCGGCCGAGGAGGCGCTCGGGCCCGCCGCGGACCGAGCCCCGGCGTGCGACACCGAGTGGGTGCTCACCACCTCGGGCACCACCGGCACGCCCAAGATGGTGCGCCACCGCCTCGACGCGCTCGCCCGCACCGTGCGGCCGCCGGCCCCCGGCCCGCGCCCCGCTTGGGGGCTGCTCTACGAGCCGACGCGGTTCGCCGGGCTCCAGGTGGTGCTCCAGGCGCTGCTCGGCGGCGGGCGCCTGATCGCGGCCCGGGGCACGGTCGCCGAGCGGCTCGCCTTCGCGGCCCGGGCCGGCGCGACACACATTTCGGCCACCCCCACGCTCTGGCGCCGGGTGCTGATGTCGCGCGAGGGCCTTGCGCCGACCCACATCACCCTTGGCGGCGAGATCGCCGACGACGCGGTGCTGGCTGCACTCGCCGAGCGGTTCCCCGCGGCGCGCCTCCGCCACATCTACGCCTCGACCGAGCTCGGCGTCGGCTTCTCGGTGCGCGACGGGCGGGCGGGCTTCCCGGCGGCATGGCTCGGGCAGATGGTCGAGGGCGTCGGCCTCCGCCTCGCCGACGGGCTCCTCTGGCTGCGCCCGCCTGGGCCGCCCCCCGCCTATCTCGCGCACACCGCCCTCACGCCGGACGCCGACGGGTACCTTCCCACCGGAGACCGCATCGCGATCGAGGGCGACCGCGCGCGTTTCCTCGGGCGGGAGAGCAGCGCGGTCAGCATCGGTGGCGCGAAGATCCAGCCCGAGGAGGTCGAGCGCGTGCTCCTCGACCACCCCGCCATCGCCGCCGCCACCGTCTCGAGCCGGCCGAGCGGGCTCACCGGCGCGCTGCTGATGCTCACGGTGGTGCCGCGCGACGCCGATGCCGAGCCGGCCACGCTCCGGCGCACCATCGCCGCCTTTTGCCGCGAACGCCTGCCGCGCGAGGCGATGCCGGCGCGAATCACCGTCGCGCCCGAGATCGCCATGACCTCCGCCGGCAAGATCGCCCGGAGCGCGCCATGACGGAGGGCTCCGGCCGCACCGTCCTCGTCACCGGCGTGTCGCGGGGGCTCGGCCTCGCCATCGCGACGCGGCTCCTCGCCGAGGGATACCGGGTGATCGGGCTCGGCCGCTCGGCAGGCGGGTTCGCCGCCCTCGCAGAGGGGGCCGAGGCCGAGTTCGTCGCGCTCGACATGGCCGACCCCGCCGCCATCGCCGAGACCGCACGCGCCCTTGTCAAGCGCGAGGCCGCGATCTGGGGGCTCGTCAACAATGCCGGGCTCGGCCGCGACGGGGTGCTCGCCACCATGCATCAGTCGGACATCGAGCGCGTGATTGCGGTGAACCTCACAGGTCCCGTCGCGCTCACCAAGTTCGTCTCGCGCGCCATGCTCGAGGCGGGCGCGGGGCGGATCGTCAACATCTCCTCGATCATCGCGTCCACAGGCTTCCACGGGCTCTCGGTCTATGCCGCGACGAAGGCGGGGCTCGAGGGCTTCACCCGCTCGCTCTCGCGCGAACTCGGCAAGCGCGGGGTGACCGTCAACTGCGTCGCGCCCGGCTATATGGAGACCGAGATGACCTCGGGCCTCGGCGCCGAGCGGCTGGAGCAGATCCGCCGCCGCGCACCCCTCGGCCTCGCCGCGCCTGAAGACGCGGCCGCAGCGGTCGCCTTCCTGCTCGGCCCCGGGGGCGCGAGGATCACCGGCCGGGTGATCACGGTCGACGGCGGCAGCACCGCCTGAGGCGCCTCAGCGGTAGCCCGGTGGGGCCGGCGGATAACCCGCGAGCCAGTTCGCCCGCGCGCGCCAGGCACCGGCCCACTCAGCCGCGGCCTTGCGATGCCCCGGCCGGCCGGAGAGCCGCGCCGCCACCCCGTAGGCTCCGGCACGCCACAGGACCGCGAACCGATAGAGCGCCTGCGCCGCCCACCGCCCGACCGGGCTCCAGTGCTTGCGCGCATGGGTGAGCTTGGCGGTGAAGACGCGGACGATGCGGTCGGCCCGCACGGGCTCCGAAGCGCCGCCATGGTGGATGATCACAGCGTCCGGCACGATCTCGGGCCGCGCCCCCAGCGCCCGCGCCCGGTGGCAGAGGTCGAACTCCTCGCCATACATGTGGAAATCCGGATCGAAGCCGCCGAGCCGCTCCCAGTCCGCCCGCGCGATCATGAACAGGCACCCGGTCACCACGTCGACCCGGCCGCCGCTGCTGCCGAGATGCTGCCCCTGGGCCTGGGGGTTGAGCCAACGGCTGCCCGGCGCGAGCGCCGAGAGCCCGAAGGCAAAGCAGGCGATGGTCCAGAGCCCCGGCTGGCCATGGGCGTTGAGCGGGTTGACGCTGCCATCGGCGAAGATCGTGCGCCCGCCCCAGATCCTCGGGCTCGGGTCGCGCTCGGCGGCCGTGACGAGGCGGTCGAGCGCGCCGTCGAGCACCACCGTGTCCGGGTTGAGCAGCAGGAGCCACCGCCCCCGCGCCTCCCGCGCCGCGAGATTGTTGGCCCGGCCGAAGCCGACATTCTCGGCGGACCGGATCAGGCGCACGCCCGGATGCCCCGCCGCGATCGCATCGGCCGAGCCGTCGGTCGAGGCGTTGTCCCAGAGGATCACCTCATGCGGCGTGCGGGTCTCGGCGGCAATGCTCTCGAGGCAGGCGAGCGTCATCTCGCGCGTCTCGTAGCTGACGAGGATCACCGAGAGGACGGGCGCCGCGCCGGCCGCATCGTTGGCGCCGTCAGCGTCGTCTGCGCCTTCAGCGTCGTCCCCGGCCATCGGATCAGAAGCGCAGGCGCTTGAAGATCGGCTCCGGCAGCGCCTTGATCACGCCCATCACCACGCGCCATTTGAGTGGCGTGTAGACATGGTGGCGCTTGTCGGCCGCCTTCTTGATCGCCTGGGCGAGGTCCTCGGGGCTGTCGGTCAGCGGCTTCGGCAGGTCCATCCCCTCGGTCATCCGCGTCGCGACGAAGCCGGGCTTCACCGTCAGCACATGGACGCCCGCGCGCGCGTGCTGCTGGCGGAGGCCCGAGAGCACGGCGGTGAAGGCGGCCTTGGCCGCACCGTACCAGTGGTTCTTGGCCCGTCCGCGATCGCCCGCCACCGAGCTGATCCCGATGAGCGTGCCCCCGTCCGCGGCGGCGAGGCGGCGCGCCGCCTCCTCGAGCGCGATCGCGGGACCGGTGAAATTCGTCGCGACCGTCAGCGCGGCGAGCTCGGGGTCGCGCTGCGCCTCGGCCTGGTCCGGCAGGAGCCCCACCGCCGAGATCACCACCCCCGGTGTCTCGGGCAGCGCGTCGAAGAACGCGCCCACCGCCGCGGTCGCGAGCGCGTCCCACTCATGGGTCGTCACGGTCACGCCGTGGCGGACGGCGAGATCCGCGCGGGTCTCGGCCAGAGCGTCGGCGTTGCGCGCGGCGAGCTGGATCGGGTGACCGTCCGCGGCATAGGCGTGGGCGAGCGCCAGCGCGATGTCGGACCGCGCGCCGAGGATCAGCACCGGCGGCTTCGGCTCCGATGGGGCGGTTTCGGCCGGTGCGGCGGTTTCGGCCGGTGCGGCGGGCGCCGCCTGCGGCGCGGGAGCTGCATCAGGCGTGTCGGGCTTCTCAGTGGTGTCTGTCACAGGCCGAGCCTTTCCGATTGGGCAGAGGCGAAGCGGACGTCGAGGCCGCGCGCGGCACGAAGAGCGCGAAACGCCCCCGCGCGGGGTTCGGCGGCGGCGAAGCGCTCAGGCGTGAGCGTCGCGTCCTTGGCGAGGTAGAACCGCCCGCCATGGGCGATGGCGGCGTCCTCGAGACGCGCGACCAGCGCGAGCGTCGAGGGGCGGACCGGCAGGTCGAGCGCGAGCGTCCAGCCCGCGGTCGGGAAGGAGATCCGGCTCTCCTGGGCGCCGAACTTCTTGAGCACCGCGAGGAAGCCCGCCCCCGCCGCAGCCGTCGCCTCGAGGATGCGCGCAAGGCCCGCTTCGGCCCGCGCCTCGGGGAGGACACATTGGAACTGAACGAAGCCGCGGCGCCCGTAGAGGCGGTTCCAGTCGAGGATCGCGTCGAGCGGATAGAAGTAGCGGTCCCAGTCGGTGAGCCGCGGGCCCGCAGCGGCGGCGCGCCGGCCCTTCCAATAGAACAGGTGGTTGAAGGCCGCGATGGTCGGGCGCGAGAGGGCAAACCCCGGAGCGTCGAGCGGCACGCGCAGGCGCGGGCGCCCGGGGACGCGAAACGGCTCGGCCCGGCGCTTGTCATCGAGGTCCTCGAGCCGCGCATGCTCGCCGAGCATCAGCAGACCGCGGCCGAGCGCCGGGCCCTTGGCGAGCGCGTCGACCCAGGCGACGGAATAGGTGCGCTCGGCCGCGCCCTCGAAGGCCACCATCATCGCCGCGAGGTCCGGACAGTCGACGACCTCCTCGCGGATCCAGGCACTCTCGACCCGCTGGAGCCGGATCGCAGCCCGCAGGATGACGCCGGTGAGCCCCATGCCGCCGACGGTGGCGCCCCAGAGATCGGGGTCGCTCTCGGGCGTGATGCGGGTGACCGCGCCGTCGGGGCCGACAAGATCGATCCAGGTGACATGGGCGCCGAAGGACCCGGCGCGATGGTGGTTCTTGCCATGCACATCGGCCGCGATCAGCCCGCCGAGGGTGGCGAACTTGGTGCCCGGCGTGACCATCGGGAACCAGCCCCGCGGCAGAAACGAGCAGATCACGTCGCCGAGCACGACGCCGGCCTCGGCCGTCAGCAGCCCCTCCTCGGCGTCGAAGGCGACCATCCGGTTGAGGTGACGCATCGAGACCGTCACCGGCGCGAGCGCGCTGTCGCCATAGGCGCGGCCCGCGCCGCGGGCGATCAGCGAGCCCTCGGCGCCGGCGAGCGCGCCGGTCAGCTCCGCCTCGCTCCGGGGGGCGATCACCCGGCAGGCGAGGCGGGGATGGCGCCCCCAGCCCGACAGCGTCTCGGCACGCTCGGGCTTCATGCCCGGTCCTCCGTCGCAAAGACGAAGCGGCGGTCGAGCCGGTACTTGATCGTGTAGCCGATCGCGAGGCCTATCACCGCGCCGAGCTCGCGCGCCGCATCAGTGCGCCAGGCGAGCCAGAAGCCGGTCTCGACCGCCCAGAAGAGGAGCGTGGTGGCGACGCCGGTCAGCCCATAGAGGGTGAAGCGCTTGGCCTCGTCGCGCGCCGGTGTGGGCGCCACGGCGAAGATCCAGCGCCGGTCGAGCAGGTATTTGACGACGAGGCCGATCCCGGTGCCGAGCACGAGCGCGGCCGGAAAGGCAAAGGGCTCGGGCACGATCGCAAGCGCCGCCCGCTGTGCGCCGAGATTGGCCACCGTCGCGATGGCCGCGAAGGCCGCATAGCGCGCGACGAGCGCACCCGAGGAGAGCCGGTGGCCCGTGCTGACGCTCGCCGCCTCGGTCATATCAATGCCCCCATCACACCGAGCCCCACGCAGACCGCGCCGGCCCCGATGCTCACCGGGTCCCGCACCGCGAAGACCAGCGGATCGTCGGTCATCTGGCCGCGATGCGTCATCATCACCATCCGGCAGATCCAGAAGAGCAGCACCGGGCAGATCCCCCAGAGCACGGCGGGCGTCGCATAGAGCGACTGGACCTTGTCGCTCGCCACGTAGAGCGCCAGCACCACCACGGCCGCATGGCCCGCCGAGAGGCCGATCATCGTGACGACCGGCCAGTCCTCGACCGTGTAGGCCCGCCCCGCCGCCTTCTCGCGCCCGGTGCGGCGCCCGTCGACGAGCTCCGCCTGGCGCTTCACCGCCGCAAGCGCGAAGAACAGGAACCCGCAGAAGGCGAGCATCCAGGGCGAGAGGGCAAGGCCGGTGGCGGCGCCGCCCGCGATCACGCGCATGGTGTAGAGCCCGCCGAGGGTCACGATGTCGACCACAAGCAGCCGCTTCAGCCCCATCGAATAGGCGAGCGTCAGCGCGTAGTAGACGGCCAGCGCTGCGACGAAGGCCAGCGGCAGGACGGCGGTGATCGCCGCGGCCAGAAGCAGGAGCCCCCCCGCCAGCGCCGCTCCGGGCACGAGCCCCGCCGTGCCCGCCGCGAAGGGGCGCAGGCGCTTGCGCGGATGCGTGCGGTCCGCCCCGATATCGAGCAGGTCGTTGAGAAGATAGACCGAGGAGGCGGTCACGCTGAAGGCCACCATCGCGAGCGCCGCCGCGAGCCAGAGGCCGGGATCGGTCGCATGCGCCGCCATCAGTGGCAGGAAGATCAGCGTGTTCTTCAGCCATTGATGCGGGCGCATCGCCTTGAGATACGGCCAGAGCCGCGCGATCCCCTCGGGCGGCGGTGCGAGATGGGTGGCGCCGGGACGCAGCCGCTCGACCTCGGCGACCAGGGCCGGGTCGGCGCCGACCGTGATCGCCTGGCCCGCCTTGTCCCACACCGCGAGATCGGCGCGCGCATCGCCCACATAGTCGAACGCGCCCTCGCCGAAGCGCTCGACGAGGAACTCGGCCTTGGCCGGCCCCTTGAGATTGACCGTGCCGTTCGAGCCATGCGCCTCGTCGAAGAGCCCGACATGATCGGCGACCGCCGCGACGAGCCCCGCATCGGCCGCCGAGACGAGCGCCGTGCGCCGGCCCTCGGCGCGGGCGGCCCGGAGCGTCTCGAGCACCGGCTCATTGTAGGGCAGATGCGCGATGTCGGGCGCGGCGATCGCCGCCAGCCGCGCCTTCAGCGCCGCACGCCCCTCGGCGAGCGCGCCGAGTGCCCCCAGCGTCGCGACCGGCTGGCGCACCAGTGCTGCAAAGAAGCACTCCACCAGCATGTCGGTGCGGATGAGGCTGCCGTCGAGATCCACCACAAGCGTCACGGGCGCTCTCCCGTCTCTGCTGCCCGATGCTGCGCTAGCACAGTCCCGCGCCGCGGTGAAGGTGGGCGGATCCGGGTTCGGCCGGACGTCCGCGCCTCGCACGCGATCCTCGGGAGTGCTAGGGTCCCTCTCGCCGTCGCAGTGGGCGGTTTTGCGACCAAAGAGTGGGCAAGGGAGGGCGGATGAGCCTCGCCGAGCGCAGCGCAGCAGAGCCGACCGAGCCGGCGCTCGCGGTGTTGCGGACCGACGGCCCGTCGGCCCGCCGCCGGCGCATGTTCGTCGCGCAGCCGACGCTCGCGATCGTCTTCTTCGCGCTGATGATGTTCCCCTCGGGTGCGCGCTTCAAGGTGGGGCCGCTTCTGCTCAGCCCGCTCCGGGTGTTCCTGCTCGCGATCTTCGTGCCCGTGGTGTTCACGATGATCACCCGCCACCGGTGGAAGACCTATGACGCGCTGATGGTCTTCTCGATCGGCTGGTTCGTGATGTGCGTGATCATGAACTACGGGGCGTTCAAGGGGATCCAGTTCGGCGGGCTCTACGCGCTGCAGATGTTCGGCTCCTATGCGCTGGCGCAGGTGGCGCTGAAGCGCCCCGAGCAGGTGCCCGTGCTCTTCCAGACCGTGATTGCCGTGCTCGCGATCATGCTGCCCTTCGCGCTCCACGAATCGCTGACCGGCGATCGGGTGATCCACGACGTGATCGGCGGGCTCTTCGGGGTCTATGAGCGGATCCAGGGCGACCAGCGGCTCGGCCTCTTCCGTGCCGCGACATCGTTTGCCCACCCGATCCTCTTCGGCGTGTTCGCCGCCGCCGCCTTCTCCTTCGCCTGGTACATGCCCGGGCCGCCGATGCTCCGATATCTGCGCACGGCGGTGGTCTTCGCCTCGACCTTCCTCTCGCTCTCGGCGGGGGCCGCGCTGCCCCTGGTGATGCAGGTCGGCCTGATCGCGGCCGAGAGCCAGACGCGCTGGCTGAAGGGCCGGGCCAAGCTGCTGATCTGGAGCCTCCTCGGGCTCTATGTCTTCCTCGAGCTGACCGCCAACAGCGGCGCCTTCGGCGTGCTCGCCAACTATTTCACCTTCAACCCCTGGAACGCCTATGTCCGCGGCGCCATCTGGGACGCCGGCATCGCCGATGTGATGCGCCACCCGGTCTTCGGCTTCGTCGCCGAGCAGTGGACGCGCCCGCACTGGCTCACCTCCGCCTCGGTCGACAACCAGTGGCTGGTGCTGATGATGCGCGGGGGCTTCCCCAGCGCCGCAGCGATGCTCCTGGCGATCGTCCTGATCCTGCGCGAAATGATGCGCCGGCCGGATGCGGCGCTGCCGCCGATCCTGGTCAAGATCCGGCGCGCCAGCCTCTACTCGATGATCGCCATCATCTTCGCCGGCACCACGGTGGCGTTCTTCGACAAGCTCGAGCCGATCTTCGGTTTCTATATCGGGCTGGCAGCGGCGATCGTGCGGATGCAGGAGGAGCTGCCCGAGCAGGGCACGCCGGCGGCCGCAGGCCCCGGGCGCCGCGGCGCACGCAAGGCCACGACACCGGGCACGACGCCGGGCAAGACGCCGAAGCGCATCGATTTCTGGAGCCACGGATCGGAGCTCGCCGGCACCGGCCACGCCCTCGACGCATCGGCGCCACGCGGACGACCGTCACCCCTCAACCCTCCGCCGCGCCAGAAGGCCAAGGTCCCGCCCAAGGGCTAAGGGCTGACCGACATGGTCAACCGGCGGCCAACCATGTTCGGCGACCCTGGCTTCACAGCCAGCTGCCAAAACCCCTCTCGGGTGTACCGGGGAGGGGCGTATGTCTGTGATCACCGTGTCGAACATGACCGAGTTCAACGCCGCACTGGCGGCGGCAACGGGGGGTGAGCGCATCGAGCTCGCGCCGGGCCACTACGGCTCGGTCACGCTCAACGGCCAGCGCTTCGACACCGAGGTGACGCTCGCCAGCGCCGATCCGGAGAGCCCGGCGACTTTCGAGACGCTGCGGATCCGCAACAGTGCGGGGCTCCGCCTCGAGGAGATCGACGTGGTGCCGCAAACCGTCCGGGCCGCGCCCTGGGACCCGCTCGTGTGGCTCGAGATTTCCGAGCGCGTCACGCTGGCCGATATGGAGGTGGCCGGCAAGATCCCCGACGCGACCGACGGCGCGGCGCCCACCGCGGTCGGCGTGACCGCGAGCTTCAACGACCCGGTGATCGGCTACGGCTACGGCCTCGGCATGCGGATCATCGACAACAGCGAGCTGGTGCTCGACGGGGTCGAGGTGAGCGGCCTCTCGACCGGCATCGTGATCTCCAAGACCGACGACGTGCGCGTGAGCAACGCACACATCCACAATATGCGCTCGGACGGGATCCAGATCGGCAACTCCGCGGATGTGGTGATCGAGGACAGCCTCTTTCACAGCTTCCGCAGCTTCACCGCCCCGTCCAACCCGGCGATGTTCGACCATGCCGATATGGTGCAGGTCTTCGCCGCCACGGCACCCGGCGCGGTCGACGGGCTGACGATGCGCGGCAACGTGTTCCTCCAGGGCGAGGGCGGGCCCGCGCATGTGCTGCTCGCGGGGCTCATGCTCCACCACCCGGCCGGCACCACGGCGCCGCTCGACGACGTGGTGATCCACGACAACATCATCTCGCACACCCATGTCCACGGCTTCTCGGTCTTCGACGTGCGCGGGGCGGAGATCTTCAACAACACGATCATGCCGGCGCCCTCGAGCCCGCTGGTCTACAACACCACCGACGGCGCGCCCCGGATCCAGCTCTATGCCAGCGGCGCGCAGCCGGACTACGGCCGCCAGCCGACCGATGTGCAGGTCTACGACAACCGCCTGATCGACGTCTTGGGGCGGGGGCCGGTCGACATCACCCCGGGCCTCGATCTCGCGGCGCAGGGGATCACCGTCACCGGCAACGAGACCTATGACCGCATCACCGGCTCGCCGGACTGGTGGGCCACCGAGTTCCCCGACGCGGTCAACCAGATCCGGCCCACGGCCGCATCCCTCCAGGTCGGCCAGAGCGACAAGGGCGTGCGGGAACTCGCGCCCTGGCTCGTCGAGTGGCTGGCCCGGCCCGGCCCGATCTCCGAGACCTTCCTCCAGGCCGGCGATGATGGCGATGACGGCGATGACGGCGAGCATCTCGTCGGCGGCGCGGCCAGCCACACGCTGATCGGCGGCGGCGGCGCCGACCGGATCGAGGGCGGCGCAGGCTGGGACACCCTCCATGGCGGCGCCGGCGACGACACGCTCTCCGGCGGCGCGGGGGGCGATCTCTTCGCGCTCCACGCCCATGCCGGCGACCGCGACCGGATCCTCGACCTCGACTTCGCCGAGAACGACTACATCCAGATCGTCGACGGCTTCGCGCGTGGGTACTTCACCAATGCCGCCGATCCCGACAACTCGCTCACGCTGATGCCGCGGGCCAACGGCGCCTATCTGATCGACGCCGGCGATCTGCGGGAGCTGGTGGCGCATGGCACCATCGAGGCGGTGGCCGAGGGGCCGGACGCGGTGACGCTGGCCTTCGATCTCGACCGCGACGGCGATCTCGACGACGCGGACTGGTATCTCACCCTCGACGGGATCACCGGGATCGGCGAGGCCCGCGCCGAGCCCATCGCCGGCGGCCCGGGCGATGACATGATCTACGGGAGCGCTGGCGACGACATCCTCGCGGCCGGGCCCGGGCGCGACACCCTCTCGGGCGGCGAGGGGGCGGATCTCTTCCGCCTCGATGCCGCCGCGGCCGGGGACGGCGCCGACCTCGTCGCGGATCTCGACTTCGCCGCCGGCGACCGGCTCGACTTCGTCGGACTGCCGGGCGATCTCGGCGCGGGCGGCGCGGCCACGGTCACCGATCTCGCCGAGCTCGCGGCGCTCGTGGCCGAGGGCCGGACCGGGGAGCGGCTGGTCGCGCGCGAGATCGCCGGCACAACCGATCTTCTTGTCGATCTCGACGAGGACGGCCATGCGGACTGGACGCTCCGCCTCGAGGGCATCTCCGGTGTCGCGCCCTCGGCCCCGGCCGGAGCGATCCTCGAGGAGGTCGAGCCGGTCAGCCGGCTTCTGCCGGCCCGCACCGAGGCGCCGGAGAGCGTCCTGCGAGTGCCCGTGATCGACCCGTGGCTCGTCGAGCTGGTGGACGGTTAGGCGCGCCGCCGGAGGACCGTCCCGTCACGGATTGTCATCTTGTAAGGGGGTCAGCGCACCGCTAACGCTATGGATAAGTGACCAGAAGCGCCCAACGGAGGTCGTCATGTCAGTCCGTCCGCGCGGCCTCACCACCCTCGCGCTCGTCCTGCCGACGCTTGCCGCGGCCGGAGACATCCGCGGCCTCGGCGCCCATGTCCACGGCCAGGGCACGCTGAACATCGCCGTCGAGGGCGGGATCGTGGCGATGGCCTTTGCGGCTCCGGGCGCCGACATCGTGGGCTTCGAGCACGCCGCAACGTCGGACGAGGACCGCGCGGCGATCGAGGCGGGCAAGGCCAAGCTCGCCGACCCGCTCGCGCTCTTCGTGGTACCGGGGGCGGCCGGCTGCACGGCCCAAATCGCCGAAGTGGTGCTGGTCACCGAGGGGGACGCGCGCGGCCATGACGATCATGCCGGGGCCGAGCACAACGAGTTCCGAGCCGCGTACCGCCTCGGCTGCGCCGACGCGGCCGCGATCACCGCGATCGAATTCGCCTATTTCGACGCCTTCCCCAATGCCGAAGAGCTCGACATCCAGATGATCACCGGCAAAGGCAGCACCGGCTTCGAGGTGACGCGGGACCAACCGACGCTCGATCTCGGGGGCGCGATCTGAGCCTCGCCGTCCCGGTGAGCGGTGAGGCCGACGCAGCCGAGGCGGCGCCGGCCATCCTGATCGAGCGCGTGCGCTTCACCTGGCCCGGGCGCGAGAGGGTGGCCCTGGCGGCCGAGCATTTCACACTCGGGCGCGGCGAACGGGTGCTGCTGGTCGGGCCCTCGGGCTCCGGCAAGTCGACGCTGCTCGCACTCATTGCCGGGATTGCCCAACCCGACAGCGGCGAGATCAAACTCCTCGGCAGCGCGTTCTCCCGGCTCGGGTCCGCGGCGCGCGACCGGTTCCGCGCCGAGCATCTCGGCGTGATCTTCCAGATGTTCAACCTGCTGCCCTATGCGAGCCCGATCGACAATGTGCTGCTGCCGCTCTCCTTTGCGCCCGCGCGGCGGCGGCGCCTCGGGGTTCCGCGCGCGGAGGCGGCGCGGCTGATGCGCGCCCTCGGCCTGCCAAACGCGGTGATCGCCAGCCGCAGCGCGGCGCGGCTCTCGGTGGGCCAGCAACAGCGCGTCGCGGTCGCCCGCGCGCTGATCGGGGCGCCTGAGATCGTGATCGCCGACGAGCCGACCTCGGCGCTCGACACCGATACACAGGATGCCTTCCTGGCGCTCCTCTTCGACCAGCTCGCCGAGGCCGGCGCCTCGCTCCTGATGGTCAGCCATGACGAGCGCCTCGGCGCCCGCTTCGACCGGGTCGTCCGGCTGCCGGACGTCGCGACACTCACGCGGGACGCGCCATGATCCTGATCCGCCTCGCTGCCGCCTCGCTGGCCAATCGCTGGCTGACGGCGCTGCTGACCGTGATCGCGGGCGCGCTGTCGGTCGCGCTGTTTCTCGGCGTCGAGAAGCTCCGGACCGGCGCGCGCGCGAGCTTCGCCGACACCGTCTCGGGCGTCGATCTGATCGTCGGCGCGCGCTCGGGCTCGGTGCAGCTCCTCCTCTACTCGGTGTTCCGGATCGGCAACGCGACCAACAACGTCACCTGGGAGACCTATCAGGACATCGCGGCGATGCCCGAGGTCGACTGGATCGTACCGATCTCGCTCGGCGACAGCCATCGCGGGTTTCGCGTGATGGGCACGAGCGCAGCCTATTTCGACCGCTATCGCTACCGCGGCGGACGGCAGCTGGCCTTCGGCGCGGGCGGGCGGTTCGACGACCTCTTCGACGCGGTGGTGGGTGCGGATGTGGCGGCGGCGCTCGACTACGCGCTCGGCGACGAGATCGTCGTCGCGCATGGCCTCGCCTCCTTCACGGAGCATGACGACAAGCCGTTTCGCATCTCGGGCATCCTCGAGAAGACCGGCACGCCGGTGGACCGCACCGTGCATGTGTCGCTCGAGGCGATCGAGGCGATCCATGTGGACTGGGAGGGCGGCGCGCAATCGGCCACTCCGGTCTCGGCCGACGAGGTGCGGGGCATGGACCTCAGCCCCCGGGCCGTGACGGCGGCGCTGCTGGGGGTGAGGTCGCGCCTCACGGTGTTCGCTCTGCAGCGCCGGATCAACGAGTACCCTGAGGAGCCGCTCTTGGCGGTCCTGCCCGGGGTCGCCCTTCAGGAGCTCTGGGGGATCGTCGGCGTCGCCGAGACCGCGCTGGCAGGCGTGAGCACCATGGTCGTGGCGACCGCGCTCCTCGGCATGGCGACGATGATGCTGGCCTCGCTCGGCGAGCGGCGACGCGAGATGGCGATCCTGCGCGCGGTGGGCGCCCGCCCGCGCACGGTGATCGGCCTCCTGGTGACCGAGGCGGCACTGCTCGGCCTCGCGGCCGCTGCCCTCGGCATGGCCGTGCTCTATCTGGGACTGACGGTGCTGCAGCCGATCCTCGATGCGCAGTACGGGATCTTCATCCCCGTGGACGCGCCGACGGCGCGCGAGCTGTGGCTTCTGGCTGCGATCGTGATGGCCGCGCTTCTGGTCAGTCTGGTGCCGGCGCTCCGGGCCTATGGTATGTCACTGGCAGACGGCATGACCGTCCGGACATGACGACACCGGCGTTAGGGCGGTGACGTGAGGGCGGCGCGGAGAGGAGACCCCGATGGCGGAACCGACACGGCGCGGAGTGATCGCAGGCGCGGGCGCAGCGCTGATCGGTGGCCGGGTTGCCCACGCGACATCAGAGCCGATCGAGATCGAGTGGCGCGACCTTGTGCCCGAAGACGACCGCGGCACCTTCTATGACGATCTGGCCGCCCGCTTTGGCATCGTCCAGCATGGCGATCTCACCACTGGTTTCGAACAGGAGACCAACGCGTCGGTCACCACCGAGTATGACGGCAAGCAGGTGCGGCTGCCGGGCTTCATGGTCCCACTTGACTACGAAGGTTACGGCGTCACGGCCTTTCTTTTGGTGCCCTATGTCGGTGCCTGCATTCATGTACCGCCACCGCCGCCCAACCAGATCGTCTATGTGACCGCGCGCGAGCCGTATGAGGTGACCGGATATTTCGCGCCGGTCTGGGTAAGGGGCACAATTTCAACCACTGCCCTCTCGACCGATCTTGCTTCGATCGGCTACTCTATGGACGCTGACAGGATCGAACCTTACGAGGAGTAGTCGGATGCGGAACGGGCGGCCGCAAGAAATCGGCAGCCCCTTTCCGCTTGCGGCGACGATGCCCCGCCGGCGCGTGCTGGCGGTCGCCTCGGGCGGGGGGCACTGGCACCAGTTGATGCTGCTGCGACCGGCCTTCGATCTGTGCGAGGTGCGCTACCTCACCACGGTCCACGGCTTGCCCGAGCTGCACGGCGTCGGACCTGCGGCCATCATCCCCGACTGCAACCGCCACCGCCCGGCGCTTGCGGCTCGCTCGGTCGGGGTCATCGCCCGGCATGTGATCGGCTTCCGCCCCCATGTTGTGCTGTCGACCGGCGCGCTCCCGGGCGTGATCGCGCTGACCATCGGCCGCACGATCGGCGCGCGGACGATCTGGGTCGACTCGATCGCGAATTCCGAGGAGATGTCACTCTCCGGGCAGATCGCGCGACGGGTCGCGGATCTGTGGCTCTCGCAATGGCCCGAAGTGGCGACGCGCTGCGGCGCGACCTATGGCGGCTCGATCCTATGATCTTCGTCACCGTCGGGACACAGCTGGCCTTTCCGCGCCTGGTCTCGGCGATTGACGGGATGGCACCGCGCCTCGGGCGCGTGGTGGCGCAGACCGGACCCGATCCGGCCACCTACCAAAACCTCGAATGCCACGACTTTCTCGACCCCGGCGCCTACAGCGCCCTTTTCGGCGCCGCCCGCGTGGTGGTCGCGCATGCCGGGATCGGCACCATCCTGTCGGCGATGGAAGGCGCCAAGCCGCTGGTGCTGATGCCCCGGCGCGCCGCCCTCGGCGAGCATCGCAACGACCACCAGATGGCGACCGCCCGGCGCCTGTCCGACACGCCGGGGATCTCGGTCGCCTGGACCGAAGCCGAGCTCGGCCCGCTGATCGCCGAGGCGACGGTCGAGCCCGCCCGCTGGATCCCAAACCCAGCCCATTCGGCGCTGATCAAGCGGATCTCGGACTTCATCGACAACCCGTGATCACGCCGCCGCCTCGCGCGTTTTCGACTGGCGGCCGAGGGTCCGGCCGTTAGGATGGTCGCGACTTGAGACGCGAGGCACGAGGGACACACCATGACGGCCGGCACCGGGGCCGAGGAGCGCGACACGGCGATCCTGCGCGTGCGCGGGCTTGCCAAGGCGTTCGGCGGCGTGAAGGCGGTCGACGGGCTCGACCTCGACCTCGCGCCGGGCACGATCACGGGGCTGATCGGACCGAACGGCGCGGGAAAATCCACCGCCTTCCATCTGATCTCCGGCGTGATCCGGGCCTCGGCCGGCCAGGTCTGGCTGCGCGAGACCGAGATCACCGGCCTCGCCCCCTATGCCCGGGCGCGGCTCGGGATGATCCGAACCTTCCAGCTCAGCCGCGAGTTCACCCGCCTGACCGTGCTCGAGAACCTGATGCTCGCCCCGCAGCTCCAGCTCGGCGAGCGGCTCGGCGCGATCTTCGCCCGGCCCCGCGCGGTAGCCGAGGCCGATGCCCGGATCTTCGAGCGCGCGCGCGAGGTGCTCGATATCGCGCGGCTCGAGGCGCTGCGCGACGAATACGCGGCCAATCTCTCGGGCGGCCAGAAGAAGCTGCTCGAGCTCGCCCGCGCGCTGATGATCGACTGCGAGGTGATCCTGCTCGACGAGCCCGGCGCCGGCGTGAACCCCGCGCTGATGGGCACGCTGCGGGAGATGATCCTGCGGCTCAACCGCGAGCATGGGAAAACCTTCCTGATCGTCGAGCACGACATGGACCTGATCGCCGCGCTCTGCGACCCGGTGATGGTGATGACCCAGGGCACCAAGCTGACCGAGGGCAGCTTCGACGAGATCCGGCGCGACCCGCGTGTGGTCGAGGCCTATCTCGGCGGGGCGGCGGCATGAGCGCGCTCTTGGCGGTCGAGGGGGTCTCGGCGGGCTATGGCCGGGGCGACATTGTCCATGAGGTCGATCTCGAGGCGCGCGCCGGGGAGATCGCCACGATCATCGGGCCGAACGGCGCGGGCAAGTCGACCGTCATCAAGACCATCGCGGGGCTCTTGCGCCCGAGCCGCGGAGGGATCGCGCTCGAAGGGCAGCCGATCGGCGGGCTGCCGGCCTCGGAGGTCGCGCGCCTCGGCGTCGCCTTCGTGCCGCAGGAGGCCAATGTGTTCCGCCAGCTCACCGTCGAGGAGAACCTCGAGATGGGCGCCTGGACCGACCCCGCCCACCGGGCCGAGCGGCGCGCCAAGGTGCATGAGCTCTTCCCCGTCCTCGCCGAGAAGGCGCGGGTGCGGGCGGGCAACCTCTCGGGCGGACAGCGCCAGATGGTCGCCTTCGCGATGGCGATGATGGTGGCGCCGAAGGTGCTGTTGCTCGACGAGCCCTCGGCGGGGCTGTCGCCCGCGCTTGTCGAGGAGATGTTCGCCATCGTGCAGCGGGTGAACGCCACCGGCGTCGCGGTGCTGATGGTCGAGCAGAACGCGATCCAGGCGCTTCGGATCTCGCACAGGGGCTATGTGATGGCGGCCGGGCGCGTCGCGATGACCGACCGGGCGGAGGCGCTGCTCGACAATGCCGATGTCGCCGAGCTCTATCTGGGGACGCGCGCATGAACGCCCAGCTGCTGGTCAACGGCCTTGTCAACGCGGCGCTGATCGCGCCCCCGGCGATCGCGCTCTCGCTCCTCTTCGGGGTGCTGCGGTTCCCGAATTTCGCGATCGGCGGCTACATCACCGTGGGCGCCTTCATCGCCTATGCGGCCAACGTGGATGCCGGGCTCCCGCTCTGGGTCGGCGCGATCATCGCGATGGCGGGCACGGCGGCGATCGTCTGGCTCTCGGACCTCGTCGTCTTCCGCCCGATGCGGGGGCATGGGCCGGTGACGCTGCTGGTGGTCTCGATCGCGCTGACGCTGATCCTCGAGCACATCGTCCGGCTGATCTATGCCGCCGATGTGCGCGGCTTCGACCTGCCGCTCCAGCGGCCCTACCGCTTCGGGCGCGACGAGTTCTGGGAGTTTCGCATCACCCAGGAGCAAATCGAGATCATCGGCCTGGCGATCCTGATCGCGGTGGCGATGCATATGCTGCTCGCCTTCACGCGGCTCGGCAAGGCGATGCGCGCGACCGCCGACAACCAGATGCTCGCCGAGGTGCGCGGGATCGACACGACGATGGTGATCGTCGCGACCTGGGCGATCTGCGGCGCGCTCTTCGGCCTCACGGGCGTGATCGCGGGGCTCGACCTGGTGATCGAGCCGCTGCTCGGCTGGAACCTGACCATCCCGATCTTCGCGGCGGCGATCCTCGGCGGCATCGGCTCGCCCTATGGCGCGATGCTGGGCGCCTTCCTCGTCGGCCTCGCCGAAGAGCTGACGGTGCTGGTGCTGCCCTCGACCTACAAGATCTCGGTCGGGTTCTTCATCATCGCGATCCTGCTGCTGCTGCGCCCGCATGGCCTGCTCGGCCAGCCGGAGATCAAGAAATGACCGCCTATCTCGTCTCGATCGCCACCCATGTCGGCTTCTTCATGCTGCTGGCGCTGGCGCTGAACCTGCAGTGGGGTCTGACGGGGATGGTGAATTTCGGCGTGGCGGGCTTCTATGCCATCGGCGCCTACACGAGCGGGCTGCTCAGCCAGTCGCTCGGGGTGCCGGTGGCGCTCTCGATGCCGGCGGCGGTGGTGGCGGGCTGTGCGGCGGGGGCGCTGGTGGCGCTGCTCTCGATCCGGTTGCGCGAGGATTTCCTGGCGATCGTCACGCTCGGCTTCGGCGAGACGGTGCGCCTCATCACCCTCAACGAGGACGAGATCACCGGCGGCCCGCGCGGCCTGCCGATCGAGGCGCGGCCTTTTGCCGGCGTGTTCGATCGCGAGGTCTATCCGCTGGTGTATCTCGGCCTGGTCTGGGGCGTGGTCGCCATCGCCTTCGTCATCGCCGAGCGGATCCGGCGCGCGCCGCTCGGGCGCACGCTGCGCGCGATCCGCGAGGACGACGTGGTCGCCGAGGTGCTCGGCAAGAACGTGCTGGCCCACCGCGTGACAGTCTTTGCCATCGGTGGCGCCTTCATGGGAGCAGCCGGTGCGCTCTATGCGCATTTCCTGCAGAACATCTCGCCGGAGGTGTTCATGCCCATGGTCGCGATCTTCATCTGGATGAGCGTGATCGTCGGGGGCCCCGGCAACAACTGGGGGCTTCTGGTGGGCGCGGGGCTCGTGATGACGATCCTTGAGGGCACGCGCTTTCTCGGCGATGCGATCGACTGGCTCGATGCCGAGAAGCTCTCGGCGATCCGGATCATCCTGATCGGCGCGCTCCTGATCGTGATCCTGCGCGTGAGCCCCCGCGGGCTCCTGCCCGAGCCGCGTTTCCGCTATCGTGGCGCCAGCACGCCTGCGCCAACCGCAAAAACCACCCCGAAGACCACAGGAGAGATCACATGACCATCCGGCTCACCCGCCGCTCCGCCCTCCGCGCAGGGCTGGCCGCCACCGCAGCGCTCGGCGCGCCCGCGATCCTGCGCGCCCAGGACAGCGTCGGCATCGGCGGCCTCACCCCCAACACCGGCGGCGGCGGCCCCTACGGCCCCAACATCGCGGCGGCGCACAAGCGCGTGGCCGATCTCGTCAATTCGCTCGGCGGCGTGCTCGGCCGCGAGGTCTCGCTGACGCAGGAGAACTCCGAGACCAACCCCGAGACCGCCGCCCGCGCTGCCGAGAAACTGATCAACGTCAACGGCGCACTGGCGATCATCGGCACCTGGTCGTCCTCGGTCACGCTCGGGATCATGCCGCGCTGCCAGGAGGCGGGCGTGATCCAGATGTGCACCTCGTCGTCGTCGGACATCCCGGTCCGCGACGAGAAGGGTCTCGTCTTCAACTTCCAGGCGCTCTCGCCGGTCTGGGGCCGCGCCATCGGCAACCTCGCCGAGCGCCGGGGCTTCGGCACCTACACGGTGATGGCGCTCAACAACGACTTCACCGCCTCGATGGTCACGGCCTTCGTCGAGACGGTGGGCAGCGACAAGATCATCCGCGAGCCGTTCTACTACAACGGCCAGCAGTCGTCCTATCGCTCCGAGGTCAGCCAGCTGATCGAGGACGAGCCCGACGCTGTCTTTATCCCCTCCTACATCACCGACTTCACGGCGGTGTACAAAGAGATCTTCCGCCAGGGCTATGAGGGGCAGGTGATCACCACCTCGCTCTCGACCGGGCCGAAGTTCAAGGAGGCGGTGGGCGATGCGGCCGAGGGCATCATCCACGGCATCCCCGTGCCGCCGATCGAGAGCCCGGCCTACAAGCAGTATCTCGAGGAGACGGGGCTCGAGGACACGGGCAACGTGCAGCACCCCTTCGGCACGGCGGGGCGCGACCAGATGTCGACCCTGCTGCTCGCCATCGAGAAGGCCGGCAGCACCGACACTGCCGCAATCTCGCAGGCGATGTTCGAGATCACGACCGGCGAGGGCAAGACCGCGGTCAACAACGTGACCGACGGTCTCGCAGCGCTCCGCGCGGGCGAGGAGATCAACTACTCGGGCGCCTCCTCCTCGGTCGAGTTCGACGAGGAGGGCATGGTGCTCGGCCGCGACTTCCAGCTCGCCGAGGTGCAGGGCGGCCAGGACGTTGTGATCGAGCGCCTGGAATTCTGATCCTGTCGGGCCCAGGGACGGTCCCCGGGCCCTCTGCCCGCAACCAACGAGGAGACCGAGAATGG
>CAYORO010000025.1:0-23259 GCA_964406355.1 uncultured Limibaculum sp. | reverse complement strand
GCCGCGCCGACATCGGCTTCGACAAGATGGTCGACATGGACATCGCCTATGCCGAGGCGCGCTCGGTCCTGCTTGACCTTGTCCTCATCGCCCTGACCGTCCGCGCCGTTGTGACCGGCCGCGGCGCCTATTGACCGCCAATCGAGATGGGAACGCCCCAATGACCGACATGACGATCCGCAAAGCCGTCTTCCCCGTCGCCGGGCTCGGCACAAGATTTATGCCCGCCACCAAGGCGGTTCCGAAGGAGATGCTCACGCTCGTCGACCGCCCGCTGATCCAGTATGCGGTCGAAGAGGCCCGCGACGCCGGGATCGAGCAGTTCATCTTCGTCACCTCGAGCGGGAAGGCCGCGCTCGAGGCGCAGTTCGACCCCGCTCCGCTGCTCGAGCAGGAGCTCCGCGCGAAGGGCAAGGTCGAGCCTCTGGTGGCGCTCGAGGCCTCGCGCCTTCCCGCGGGCTCGGTTGCCTTCGTCCGCCAGCCCGAGCCGCTCGGCCTCGGTCATGCGGTCTGGTGCGCGCGCCACCTGATCGGTGACGAGCCCTTCGCCGTGATCCTGCCGGACGATGTGATCGCCTCTCGCACCCCGTGCCTCGCCCAGATGCTCGGCGCCCGCGCCGGTGGTCGGGGCAACATGGTGGCGACCATGGAGGTGGCGCGCGAGGCGATCTCGGCCTATGGGTGTCTCGATGTGACCGGCACACAGGGGCGGATCGCCTCGGCATGCGGGATCGTCGAGAAGCCGTCGCCCACGGCCGCGCCCTCCCGCCTCGCCGTCGTCGGGCGCTACCTTTTGGAGCCGTCGGTGCTCGACCATCTCGGCCGCATCGATGCCGGAGCGGGCGGCGAGATCCAGCTGACCGACGCGATCGCGGCCGATATCCCTGCCAACGGCCTTTCGGGCCTCGTGTTCGAGGGTGAGCGGTTCGACTGTGGATCGAAGCAGGGCTTTCTCGAAGCAACCGTGGCCTTCGCGCTCGCCCGCGACGACATCGCCCCGCAGTTCCGACAGTCTCTGGCGCGCCGGCTCGCCTGTGATCGACAGGCCGCGTGACGGGGTCAGCCGATCTCCGACCGGCCGTAGGCGGCGTCGATCATCATGGTGGAGAGATCGGTGTAGGCCGCCAGCCAGGCGGCCTTCTCCTGCGCACCGAAGGCAGGGCCCAACAGCTCCTTGAGCGTCCAGATCAGCGCCTCGCCGACCGGCGCATACTGCTCGGCCGTGACATTGTAGCCGACATGGCGGATCGCGAGGTCCCGGGCGGCGGGGCCAAGCGCGTCGGGCCGGTCGATATGGTCCACGACGAACGCGAGCGTTGCCATGAGCTTGCGGCCCTGTGCCTTCATGTCGGTCTGGAACAACGCGCGGGTCTCCGGCGCGGCTCGGAACAGTCGACCGTAGAACAGGCGCGCCGCCATCGACGACAGGGGCGCCACCTTGGCCCACGTCGCCCGGATCATCGCGATCTGCTCGTCCGAAAGCGCCACTGCGCGCCTCTCCCAGATGGTGTCCGCCGCCCGATGGGCCGGGGCGCCGGCGGAACCGTTCGACCCGTCATAACCGCAGCGGGCGAAGAAGGGAAAGCGCCTCACCCGGGGCATGAGAGATCTCGCCGTTGTGGGGAGGCGCCTCGGTTTGCCCGATATGAACGTCGCCGCGAGCGCGATGATCGATCGGGAGTTTCGGGCGGTCTTCTCGCATCAGAGCGCGACGCGCCTGAAGCGCTTCAGTCTTCCGAGCATCTGCTCGATGCGGGCCCGGCGCCGGCAGCGCGCGCCACGAGCTGTCGTGACCCGTGAAATGGTGAAGCGCCTCGAGAAACACCCTGTTGTCCCGCGCCGTCGCGCCGCGGGTCGGCAAGCATGCCCGGAACACCTCCAGCGCCAGCTCGCAATCCGCCTCCGTATCCTCGTGGACGTCGCCGGCCTCCCATGCAGCCGGCTCCCCATGAGGCAGTCAAATCTCCGCACCGGAATCCTCAAACGGAGACCTGACTCAATTCGTCCACACGGCCTCGCTGCCGTCTCGGCCGGTCAGGAAGGTGGCGGCGGCAAGACATTGGATCGCCAAGAGCAAAGGCAGCTCGTCGATATCAAGGTTCTCGTCCGGGGCGCCGAGATTGTGAGGTGTGAGGCCTTGTACGATCGTCTCCATGCCGGCCCGTCGCCACAGGCGCGCATCCGATCCGCCGATCCGCATGTCCGGGAACACGGGGACGTCGAGGACGGACTTGCCTGCTTCGAGTCCGGCGGCTGCGATCCGTGTATCAACGCCAGTCCATGTCGGTTCGTAGCGCCGGGTCGCGGTCCATGAGATCGCGGGATGGCGCGCGAGAAGGTCTGCCGCTGCCGTCTCCACATCCGCGACCGAGACCCCGAGCGGCAGACGGATGTCCAGCCCGGCGGTTGCGCTGGACGGCACGAGGTTCGGCGATGTGCCGCCTGACAGGCAACCGAGATTGACCGTGACGCGCGTCATGGTCGCCCGCGCCGCCGGTCCATCCGCACCGGCGGTGCCGGCCGCCATACGCATGACCTCGGCCGCCTCGGAGGGTGTCGCAACCGGGAGGCTCTCGAGACCGCGCAGCTCGATCAGCGCATCGAGCAACCGGTCGGCGGCATTCTCGCCCGCATGGACATGGGCGCCATGGGCCTGCCGTCCCTCGGCCGCGAGGTCGAGCCAGAGCATCCCCTTCTCGCCGAGGCGCACGGTGTGCGGCCCTCCAACATCGGCCACGATCACGCCGTCGCCGCGCACCTCAGGCACATGGTCGATCAGCCATTGGGTTCCGAGCTCGCCCATCCGCTCCTCGTCGCCGGCAAGGGCGAGCACGATCTCGCCCGGGAAGGGGCGCAGATCGGCGACGAGACGCACGCATTCGATCAGCGCGGCACAGCCGCCCTTCATATCCGCAGAGCCACGCCCCCAGAGCTTGCCGTCAGCTACGTCGCCGCTGAGGGCGTCGCGGGTCCAGGTGCCCTCGCCGATGGGGTAGGTATCGAGATGCCCGCTGAGGACCAGCCGTGGACCGGGTCGTCCGCCGTCGAGGCGCGCGACGAGATTGACCACGGGCGAGACGCTCTCATGGAGCGTCACGGCCAGCCCCGGAATGGGGTCGAGCATCTCGGCAGCGAGGCGCACTACCGCGCCGGTATCGCTCGGCGGGGTCTGGCTGTCGAGCCGGACGAGGGCCTGCGTCGCCTCGATCAGGGCCGCACGCCGCGACAGCGATCGCGCGATCAGGGTGTCAGCGTCGATCACGACGGCCGTCCGCGGGCATGCCAGATGAGGAGCAGGATCTCGTAGGTGACCGCAGCCGCCAGAAAGGCCGTCATCCCCTGCACGTCCTGGGGCGGGCTGACGGTGTTGACGTCAGCCGCCACGACGTCGAGCCCTTCGAGCGCCCTCAGCACCTCGAGCCCCTCGCGCGCCGAAAACCCTCCCCAGACCGGCGTGCAGACCCCGGGCGCGCAGGAGGGATCGAAGACGTCCATGTCCCAGGAGAGGTACACCGGCCGTCCCTCGAGGCTCTCGCGAAGCTCGGCGATTGCGGCGGCGGGACCGCGGTCCTGAAAGTCCCGCAATGTCATGATGTTGTATCCGAGCGACTGGGTGTGCGGGTGGACGCCAGGCTGGCGCGCCGTGCCCCTGAGGCCGACATGCCAGGAGGCGCTGGCGCGCACCCTCTGTTCGAGCGCTGCGTGGGTGAACTGAGTGGCGGCGTCGTAGGGATGGACCGGATCGACCTCGTAGGCGTCGGTGTGGCTGTCGATGTGCAGGACGGCCAGGTCGGCATGCACCGTGGACGCCGCACGCAGGAGCGGGAGCGAGACGCTGCCATCGCCGCCGAATCCCACGACAGCGGCCCCGGCCTCGAGCAGGGGGCGGGCGGCGTCCTCGATCGCCGCGAAGGCCTCCTCGGCGCGCGACGGCACCAGCGCGACGTCGCCCGCATCGATCGCGTTCAGGGCGGCCAGAATGTCCACATCGCCCCGCTCCGGATGGTACCGCCGGATCAGGCCCGACTGTGCGCGGATCGCCTCCGGGCCTTGCCGGGCGCCGATGCGGAAGGGATGCGTGCCGCAGTCGAACGGACAGCCGAGGATTGCCGCGCCGGCACCGTTCGCCTCGGTCCGGAAGGGCAGGTCCATAAAGGTCGGCGGGGATCGGTAGAGGGTCTGGGGGCCGGCCATTCCGTTTCACCGCTTGGCTAGCCGGCGCTCCCAGAGCCTGATGGTCATCGCGAGCGGCCAGCAGATCAGGAAGTACACAACGGCGATAAAGGTGAAAATCTCCAGCGGACGGAAGGTGGAGGCGGAAAGCTCCATGCCCCGCCGGGTGATCTCGCCGACCGAGATGACCGCGCCGAGCGAGGAATACTTGATCAGCTGGACGAAGTTCGCGGCGAGCGGCGGCAGCGTCATGCGCACGGCCTGGGGGAGGACAATCCGCATGAAAGCCTGGCGCTGGCTGAGGCCGAGCACCTGGGCAGCCTCACGATGGCCCTTCGGCACAGCCTGGATGCCGGCGCGATACGCCTCGGCAATGAAACACGAGGAGTAGATGGACAACCCGATCACCAGCGCGGACCACGCGTCGAGATTGATGCCCATCACGATCGGCAACACGTAATAGATCCAGAGCAACTGCACCAGGATCGGCGTGTTGCGGATCAGTTCTCCGAAGGCGAGCCCGACTGCCCGGAACGGTAGGAACTTCGACATGTCGAGCAGCGCGATCAGCAGCCCACCGATCATCGCAAGCACCAGCGTCACGGCAGAGATCAGCAGCGTCTGACCGAGCCCGCTCAGCAGAAAGTCAAGATGCGTCGGGACGATGTCCCAGCGGAATTGATACGTCACGGGCGCGGCCTCTTCGGTGCGGGAAGGGGGCTCCGCGTGGGAGCCCCGACGTCGTCAGGGTGCTACGATCGGGCCAAGCTTGTTCTTCTCGGCATAGAACTGCAGCCGGCCGTCGAGCTTGATGGTGCTCACGAACAGATTGACGTAGTTCAGCCAGATTTGATCGCCGTGCGGCACGACATAGGCATATGGCGTGAGCCGCAGCGTCTCGTTGGGGGCCACGGTGATGGCCCAGTCGAACTCGTCGGTCACCTTCACGGCGGTCGGATAGTCAGTCATGATCACGTCCGCCCGTCCGGCGATCAGCTCGCCTTCGCGGGTTGCCGGCGGCGCGACGGTGATCATCTCAGCCTGCTGAAGGTAGTCCTTCATGAACGGCTCGATGTAGCTGCCGAGCGTCACGGCAACCGTGACCCCTGGCTGATCGACATCCTCCCAGCTCTGCACCTTCCCGTCGGACTTGCCCACGGCGTAGATGCTCGTCAGCAGATACGGTTCCGAAAACGCCACGGCCTGGGCCCGCTTGAGCGTTGCGCCCAGACCGAACATCCCGATCTCGCACTTATCGGCCTGAAGATCGGCGATGAAGGTGCCGAAGCTCGACTCGACGATCTCGAGCTCGACCCCGAGCTCCTTTGCAAGTTCCTTGGAGAGATCCGCGTCGATGCCCTCGATCTCGCCCGTCGTCGGATTGCGGAAGGATATCGAGTAATAGGCCGGGTATTGGCACACGCGCAGCGTTCCGCTCGACGTGATGTCGTAGAGCCGCGACTCTGTCTGCTGCGCCGAAGCTTCGGGCATCGGCGCAAGCAGCAAGGCCGCGAGGGCGGAGGTTGCCAGAAAAGAACGTCCCGTCATGAGTGTCTCCCTGTTTTTGGGTGTGATCAGTCCTCGAAGTTCCTGAGAAAGCGCTCCGCCCGTTCGGTTTTTGGTGTGTCGAAGAAGGCCGCGGGCGAGCCCTCTTCGACGATTTCTCCGGCATCCATGAACACGATCCGGCTGCCGACATTGCGCGCGAAGCCCATCTCGTGCGTGACGCAGACCATCGTCATGCCCTCGACCGCGAGCTGACGCATGACGTGCAGGACCTCGCGCTTCAGCTCGGGATCGAGCGCGGAGGTCGCCTCGTCGAAGAGCAGGACCTGCGGCCGCATCGCCAGCGCCCGCGCGATGGCGACACGCTGCTGCTGGCCACCGGAGAGCCGCGTCGGATAGACGTCGCGCTTCTCCGAAAGCCCGACTTTCTCGAGCAGCGCCTCGGCCTCGGCCACGGCCTGGTCCCGCGCGGTCCCCCGCACCCGAAGCGGGGCTTCGATGACGTTCTCGAGCACCGTCATGTGTGGCCAGAGATTGAAGTGCTGGAACACCATGCCGATGTCCGACCTCACAGCCTGTGCCGCCCGGCGAATCTTCCGGCTGGGGGAGGGGCAAGCGATCAGGTCGCCCTTCATGGTGACCCGGCCCTCCGAGGGCTCCTCCAGCAGAGCGAGACATCGCAGCAGCGTCGTCTTCCCCGACCCCGAGGGTCCGACCACACAGACCACCTCGCCCCGGGCGATGGCGAGCGTGACGTTCTTCAGCACGGCGACGGTGTCGAAGCGCTTGCCCAGGGCCTCGGCTGCGATCAGCCGGTCTTGCGCGGTTCCATCAGGCACTCTCGGGCAACTCCTCAGTCCATCATGTGAATTGATGGACAATGATCCGGTCGCGAGCATATTTTCGAAATATCAACCGATTCGGCACTAAGGGCAATAACGAAGCTTTATGGGTATGGATGTGAAGCTCCTCGAGGCCTTCCGGGTGGTGATGGAAAACCAGTCCGTCACCGGAGCGGCACGCATACTCGGGGTGACCCAGCCAGCGGTGAGCGCGCAGATCGCCCGCCTCGAGACGCAGATCGGGTTCGAGCTTTTCGAGCGGACGGGCGGGCGCCTGAAAGCCACCGAGCAGGGCCGGCGCTTCTACGGCGAGGTCTGCACCGTGCTCGAGAGCCTCGACGCGCTCGGCAAGACGGCGGTGAACATTCGCAGCGGCGAGACCGAGACGCTGAGGGTGGCGAGCCATCCCGGGTCATCCACCTCGCTGATGCCAAGCGTGGTCGCCCGCCTTCTCGACCAGCAGCCGAATGCGCGGCTCAGCCTGATCAACCGCACCTCCGAAGAGGTTGCGCGCATCTTCGAAGCAGGCGGCGCCGATATCGGCATTGCGGAGTGGCCGATCCACATCCAGGGTGTGGAGTTGCGGCGCTACGAGATCCCCTGCGTGGCCATTCTGCCGGCGGCGGACCCGCTGGCCGAGCATGCCGTGCTCACGCCCGCCCAGTTCTCCGGTCGACCCTTCGTCGCCATGTCGGAGACCCGGCTGATCGGCCACAGGATCAGGGGGCTGTTCGGCGACTGTGGCGCGCAGTACGCCCCGATCGCCGACAGCGAGTACTTCTCGACGATCTGCGGTCTGGTTGCGGCGGGATGCGGTGTGTCGATCGTCGACCGCGTCTCCGCAATGAGCCTAAAGGCCATGGGCTTGGCGGTCCGGCGGTTCGAACCGGCCTTGAAATACGAGATCGGGGTCTTTCGCCGGGCGATCCCGACCCCCCTGTCGGACCGGTTGCTGAACCTGATCGACGAGGCCATCGTGACGTTCTCCCGAGAGAACGAGGAGGCGCTGGGCGCACCATGAAACCATCCGAGCGGATGATCGCCGATCTTTCGCGGATCTGCGATTGCGGTGGACGCCTTTGCGGCACGCCGTCAGAGGCGGCTGCCATCACGCTCCTCGCTGCGCTTGGTGAGCACGCGACCGGGGTCCCGCCGCGGCGCGAGCCGGTCACCTACGACGGCTGGCGGGCGGTCTCCAGCCGCCTGACGGGAGCGGATGGCCACGAGCATCGTCTCCATCCGCTCGTCGGGTCGGCTCCGACGGCCACGGGCGGCGTGCGTGCCGAGGTGATCGATCTCGGCCGCGGAACGGCCGAGGACTTTGCCGCCCATGCCCACGAGCTTCCGGGGCGGATCGCCCTTGTGCGCCATGAGATGATGTTCGCGGCTGGCACGATCCACAGGCGCTTCAAGATCCACGCGGCGTGCGAGGCAGGGGCGGCGGCGGTGCTCATTGCGGGGCCTGAGCGCGGGTCCCTGGTCACCGGGTCGGGCCGGAGCCCTGAGGGCGCGCGCATCCCCGCTGCCGGCATCGCGCCCGAGACAGCGGAAGCCTTTGCCCCGACGGCGCAGGGCCGCCCGACGGCCAGACTAGAGATCGCGACTGAGGAGGCGCCGGCTGTCTCGAGCAATCTGCTCTTCGATCTGCCAGGCCCCGGCCCGGAGCGGATCGTTCTCTGTGCGCATTTGGATGGCCATGACATCGCCGAGAGCGCGATTGACAATGCCAGCGGTGTTGCGGTTGCCCTCGAGGTCGTCCGCCGGGTTCTGCCCCGACATGCCGAGTGGCGGCGAGGTCTGCGCCTCATCTTTTTCACGGTGGAGGAATGGGCGCTCACAGGGTCGGCACAGCACGTCGCCGCGCTGTCGCCGCGCGAGAGGGACGCGACCGGTCTCGCCATAAACCTGGATTCGGTTGGTGGCGGGGCCGAACTGACGGCCTTGACCAGCGGGTTCGACGGGATCGAGGACATGCTCCTTCGCAGCGCCGAGACCGCCCGGATCCCGCTGCGCCTGTTTCGTCCTCTTCAGCGCAACTCGGATCACGCCAACTTCGCGGAGGCAGGCATACCCGCGTTTCGCCTTGTCGCAGGGTTCGACGATGCTCTCGCCGCAACCGGCTTTGTCCTGACAGAGCGCGACCGAAGAACGGCCGTAGAAGTTGAGGAACTGGAGCGTGCAGCGGCGCTGACGACCGACATCCTCTTATCGGCACTGATGGCAAGTCAGTCGACGGCAGCGACTTGGCGGCGACGCGTCGACAGCGCCCTTTAGCCGGGGGAACGGCCAGATCGCTCAATTCTACCGCCCCGACCAGTACCGGCTCATCCTGCCGGAGGCCGGCATGCTGCGTTCGCTCTCGCGGCGAAGCTCGGCCTCCGCGATCGCGGGCGGTGCATGCGGCACGAGCCGAAAACGTCGCGGTTCCGCCCCACGGCGCGCTCGCCGTGGGATGGAGGCTATGTCGGTTGAATGCCGGAATTCGTTCGTGATGGGTGACGTGCCCCCTGACATGTCCTTGCTCTGAGGTGGTCTGCTCCCCCATCGAGGAGACGGCCATTGAAGCGATCGAGGTTCAGCCAAGAACAGATCATTGGCATCCTGAAAGAGCATCGGGCTTGTCTGAGCGCCCGGGATCTCCGCCGGAAGCACGGCGTCGACGAGCCGACGGTCCACAAGGGGCGCCCATAGGACGGCGGCATCGAGCGCATCCGGATCCTTCCGGTCCCACCATGGGAGAAAGGGCACAGAGAGGAGGCCGCTGCCGTGATGATCTCCGACCCGACACGGGCCGCTGCCAAGCGCCGCGTCCCCGGGGGCGGGCGTTTCTCTGTCGGCCAGACTGACTCGCATGCCGCCCGTTCGACCCATGCTGGGCGATGCGGCTCGGGGTGGAACCGACCTCACCCCGACGGCTGCACCTCTTCGCTTGGCTGGACGTCCACGAGGTCGAGCTCCAGGCGGGCACGAAAGCCGCCATCGGCGCGCATGCCGAGCTGGAGCTGCCCGAGATGTGCCTTTGCAAAGCGCTGGACGATGAAGAGGCCGAGCCCCGCGCCGCGCACCCCGTCATGCTCGGCGCGGCCGGCGAGGAAGGGCGTGCCGATCTCCTTCAGAAACGCTTCGTCGATCCCTGGGCCCTCATCCAGAATGTCGATCGCGATCTTGCCGTTCCCGAGGGGGTGTGAGGCGAGGACGACCGTCTCGGTCCCGACCGCATGCTTGAACGCATTGTCGAGGAGATTGAGGACCGCCTCGAGCAACTGGGTCGGATCGGCATGGACGACATGCGGCGAGGGATCGATCCGCAGATCGAGCGCTGCGGTTCGATTGCGGTTGCCCAGCATGATCTGGGCGGCCCGTGTCAGTATCTCGCCGAGATCGACATCCCTCCGGTTGGTCGGCGCGTGTTCGGTCGCATACTCGGCCGCCTGGAGGGCCTGCTCGCTGAGGCGCAGGACATGCGCGCCCGCTTCCTGGATCGTCGTCGCGTAGTCGGCCACCTGCTCCGGTGAGAGGCGCGTGCGACCGCGTCCCTTGAGAAGCCCGGAGAGGCCGAGCACGGCGTTCAGCGGGGTGCGGATGTCGTGATGCATCTCGTGCAGAAACCGCGTCTTTGCCTCGTTGGCCGCCTCTGCCGCCTTGGTTCGCACCCGGAGCTCGTCCACCAGGTCACGCCGGATCTGCCAGAGCTTCACCGTCCGCAGGCCAGCGCTGACGGCTGCGAACAGGACCCAGAGCATGGGCGGGGTCGCGAGATCGAGCACCAGGCCCATCTGCGCGCGCGCGACGACCACAGTCACGACCCAGCAGATGCCCAGCGACAGCGTAACGAGAGAGGCGATGCCGGGCGCCGTGGACAGCCAGACGATCCACACGATCGCCAGGCCGATAGCGAGCGCCGCGGTCTCGAACGCCTGGAGCGCCACGGGTCGGCTGAGCACGCTGCCGACATCCAGGGCGTCGCCGAGGATCGCAATCAGCTCCGGCTCGCTGGCCAGGCTTCCATCCGCGAGGCGCAGGGGCCGTCCGATCCCCGGAACATCGAGACCGAGCACGACGATGCGCCCTGCGATCAGGGGCGCGGCATCGGCGCCAAGGCGCCCGACCTCGAGGACCGGGATCTTCCCGCGACGACTGAAATCCAGCCACGCGACACCAGCCGCATTGGTCGGGCGTGCTGCCTCGCCAACCATGATCGCGGTGCCGAGGCTCGGGGCTTGGGTGAGCCGCACGGGCCGTCCCGCCGCCACGAAGCCGGCAACGGCGAGCGAGGGGTGCACCACTCCATCAACGAGGTAGAAGAGCGCGGCACGGCGGAGAACCATGTCCTCCTCCGGCAGCAGATTGACCGCGCCCTCGGCCCGGGCGACTGCGCGAAGCTGCGGCGTCGGCTGGGTGACCGCGTCGAATCTCGGCACTTCCGGCGAAAGGACCGCCTCGGATGGGATGGAGAACGGCTTGGAGGGGCCGTCGCGCGATCTGCCGCCGCCGCGGACCGCGGTGGCCAGCGCCGTCGGCATCCGCGACAGGGCCCGCTCGAGCGCGACATCCGGTTGGGGCAGAGCCGAGAGCCGCGCGGAGAGGCCCTCGACCTCGTCGGGAGAGAGGTCGCCCGCGACCGCGCCCAGCAACGCCTGCGCCGAAAAGCGGTCGGGCGCATCGAGGAGCAAGGTCAGCACGACCGCCGCCGCACCGAGACCGCTCAGCTCGTCGACGATCCCGGCCAGCTCGTCTCGTGGCCAGGGCCAGGGGCCGATGCGCTCGAGGCTCTCCTCGCCGATCGTCACGACCGCGAAGTCGCTCGGCGCGGCATCCTCCGGCGCGATCCCCTGCATCAGGTCGAAGCCCAGATATTGCAGCTCTCGCAGGGGCTTGGGCTCCGAGATGCGCAAGGCGAGCAGGCCGACGATGCCGGCGATCAGGAGCAGCAAGGATCGCCTGCTGATAACCAAGGTCCCAATATCCCACCACGCACGCGCCGATCGGATCAGCGGACGGCAATCTCGACCCGCCTGTTGAGCGGTTCGTCGACGTTATCCTCGGTCGGCACCAGGGGTAAGCGTTCGCCGAAGCTGTCGGTCGCAATCACCTCGGCCGAGAGCCCGGCCTCGATGAGTGCCTCGCGGATCTGCTCCGCCCTGGCACGGGCAAGCCGGACATTCAATGCCGCAGACCCCACGCGATCGGTGTGCCCGAAGACCGTCACCCGGGCCGCGACGGTCTCCTGCCCATCGGCGATCGCGGTCGCGAGCCGCTCCCGACTCTCGGCGGTGATGGTGTCGATCGTGGATCCGCCGGTCTCGAAATAGATCAGATAGCTCCGTTGCGGCCGCGGCTCGGCGCTCAGCGAGGCCGCGAGGACGGTGTTCACCGTGGTCTCCTCGAAGGCGACCGTGTCCGCGACCGCGCCATCCGTCCCGGTGACGCCGTCAAAGGGCTGGTCGATCACCGCCTCGGCCCCGCCGCTGCGCACGACGATCTGCGCCGCGTCATCCTCATCCGAGGGGAGCAGGATCACCACCGGGACCTCGGCCGCCCGCTCGGCCGCGGCCAGACGGTCGGCGAATGTCTCGCGACATGTCCGGATGTCGTCCGGCTGAAAGTCCTCCTCCGCCTCCTGGACCCAGCAATCGAAGGCGCTCTGCGCCTGCGCAAGCGCAACCGGGTCAACCAGGACGGCGGTGGTCTGGAGAACCGCGATCAGCCGCTCGCGATCGGCCGCGATCACGGGCCGAAGGGGGTCGGGCAGGGTGCGCGCGCCGAGGTCGTCGGGGGCCGGCCGGGCGCCTGTGAGCGCCGCGTCGCGCTTCCGCCGAAAGCGCCGGGCATCTGCGAAGTCGCGCTCTGCAAATTCCGCAGCACGCCGCTGTTCGTACTCCTCGGCCAACCGGCGCTCGAACGCACCGAGGTCAGGTTCGGGCGGCAGGGGCTGGCTTGCGCAGCCTGCGACCAACACGAGCCCTGCTATGGACTGCGCCACCCACCTCATGACGGGGGCGGGACGATCACTGCAAAGCGTGTGCCCCGTGTCCCGACCACAAGCCGCGGCGTCTCGATCCGAACCCGTTCCGGGCTTGCGAGGCCGATCTTGCCGGAGTTGTAGATCAACCGGCCGGTGAACAGACGGATGACCAGATCGAAAAGATCCGTGGCCGGGCTGAAGGCGAAGCCGGCCAGAACCACGTCGGTCTCGCCGCTGAGCGCCAATGTCGTGCCATCGTTCAGCGCAACGCCCACGGCACTGTCGGCCATTGTCTGGAGCCGGTCATTGAGCTGGAGCGATTGACCGATCACTGCCGGGGTTCGGACATCGGACCGGAGCACCGAAACCTCGCCGACGACCGATTTCACGACGCCGATCTCGTCGGCGTGACCCGATTCCGCGCCTTGGACGATCGCCGCTACTAGAAACCCCACGGCGAGCCAATGTCGCATGATCTACCGAGCTCAATAACCACCACTTGCCCCGATACGATGCCAATGGAGACGGTGCCGATCAAGAGCGGCCCCGGTGCGATCGCCCGCAGGGCGGCGCAGGCTCGCCCGGCCGGTGCTCGGCCCTGCGACATCGGCGGCGGGATTTCACGACGCCAGCGTTTCGTTATAAGATAACGTGACAGACACGAGCGCTGGGGAATGAGCAGGCGGATCGACAGCATGAACATCATTCAGAACACCCTTGCCAACGACGCGCCGGGGGTCGGCATCGTCGAGACGCCTGAGGAGCTGTCGGCGATCCGCGACCCCGGTTGCGCCGCCGTCATCTGGCGCCGCCAATCGCGCTCGGGCTTTCAGGGCTGGATCGACGCGCTCAGCGCCGATCAGCTTCCGCGGACGCGGGCCGTGATGCAGCCCGACGCCGTGCCGGCGGCCGTGAGCCGTCTCTGCGACCAGGCCGGGATGCCCGCGGGACCGGAGCGCGACTGGCTGATCCGCGACATTCCCCTGCTGGCGCGGCGCTTCGCGTCGATTGTCTCTGCGCCCTATCTTCGCCTGCGCCTCGACGTGGTGACGACCAATGCCTGCCGGAAGTTCCATATCGATGCGGTGACGGCGCGGCTGATCTGCACCTATCGCGGCACCGGGACGCAGTATGGGGTCTCGACGGATGGCGCCGATCCGGAGCGGATCTTCACCGTCCCGACGGGAGCGCCCATCGTGCTGCGCGGCACGCTCTGGCCGGAGGAGCCACCGTCGGGGCTGCTGCACCGCTCGCCGCCGATCGCGGGGACGGGCGAGACGCGGCTCCTCCTGGTGCTCGACCCTGTGTCCGGCCTGAACGACGACGACGACTGATGGGGGCAAATCGCGGCAAGACCAGCCTGAAGCGCCGCCAGCGAGACGAGGACCCGATGCGCGAGTTCGACCGGCTGCCGGCAGAGCTCAGGAGCTGGCTGGCGACCGCCGTCCTGCCCTGGCGGCCGCGCTCCGTGCGCCGCAGCTTCAGCCGGGCGCTCGCCCGGACCGGCGATCGGGCCCTGGCGCTTGCCGAGCTGGACCTCCTGCAGCAGCGGCTGATCGCCCGGGATGCGCGGCAGGTGTGGGGGGCCGATCACCCCTGCACAGCGCTTGACTGCGACCCATGACCGGCCGCGCCGCCACGACGCGCCCCGCGCTCTCCCCTGCTCGTCCGGGCACGCGCGCGGTCGGGCGGGCATCAGGACTGGGGATCGACACGCCCTGCGAGGGCGAGACGGGCGCGACCGAGTGCGTCGCCATCAGAGGCGGATCAGGTCGCGACAGGTTCCGGGATATGATGTATCGATCCTTATGGGAGTTCGCACTGCCAAGCCCCGGATCTCTGCCTCCAAAGGTCGCCACGCCATGATGAGAGCTGCGCTCGCCGCTGCCGCCGTGCTCGTCGCCACGCTGCCGGCCGCGCCTCCGGCCAAGGCGCACCCCCATGTCTTCCTCGATGCGGGGGTGGATCTCGTCTTCGCCGAGGGAGGCGCGCTCGAGGCGCTGACCATCCTTTGGCGGCTTGACGAGTTCGAAACGCTCTACGCGCTGGCATCCGTCGGGGTGATCCCGGACGAGGACGGGCATCTTGCCGCAGAGCAGCACCGGGCGCTCGTCACGCACTTCCTCGACTGGCCCGAGGGGTTTGACGGCTTCGCCCGCCTGTCGGTGGACGGGGAGACGATTGTGCTCGGCGCGCCCAAGGAGGCCGAGACGCGCCTTGTCGATGGGCGACTCGAGCTGCGCTTCGCCCGGACGCTGCCGACCGCCATTCCGCTCACCGGTCGGTCGGTCGAGGTCGCGGTCTATGAGGACACCTACTTCTACGCCCTCGCGCTCACAGATGCGCCGGACCCGGCGTCGCTGGCCGAGGGGTGCACGGCACGGGTCATTCCGTTCGAGCCGGATGCCCAGCTCGCAGCACTCCAGGTCTCGCTCTTCGATATCGGCAGGGATGCGACGCCGGAGATCGAGGGCGTCGGCGCCCTCTTTGCCGACCGGATGGTGGTGACATGCGCCTCGTCCTGATCCTCGCCCTCCTGGTGGCCCTGGTGCTGGCCCTGTCGCTGGGGCAGAGCGCCTATGCCGACCTCGCGCGGTGGGCCATGGCGCAGCAGCGCGCATTCCAGAACGAGATGGCCGGGGCCGTGCGGGCCTTGCGCCTCGGCGAGCCCGGTGCCTGGACCGCGCTGCTGGCCGCCGCCGGCGCCTATGGCTTTGTCCATGCGCTCGGGCCAGGCCACGGCAAGTTCGTGATCGGCGGCGTCGGCCTCGGCTCGGCGGTGTCGGCCTCGCGTCTGGTCGGCATCGCGCTCGCCTCGAGCCTTGCGCAGGCGCTCTGGGCGATCCTGCTGGTCTATGGCGGGTTCTGGCTGCTCGAGGCCTCGGCCGCCCATGTCACGGCCCTGGCGGAGGACTATCTCGCGCCTGCCAGCTACCTCGCCATCGCGGGCATCGGCGCCGTTCTCGTGGCGCGGGGGGCGCAGTCGCTCTGGCAGCGCGCAACGCCCAAGGCCGCGCATTCCCATGGCGAGCACGCCTGCGGCTGCGGCGGCGGAGGTCCGGCGCCCGAGGACGTGGCCCGCATCGGGTCGCTCCGCGACGCCCTCGTGCTGATCACCGGCATCGCGATGCGGCCCTGCACGGGCGCGCTGTTCCTGCTGGTGATCGCCTGGCAGCTGGATATCGCGCTGGCCGGCGCTGCGGCGGTCGTGATCATGGGGCTCGGGGTCGCCGGGATGACCTGTCTTGTCGCCGTGTCGAGCGTGGCGGCCCGCGGGCTGGCCCATGCCTCGTCCGACCGGCTCGGCGCGGTGGCGATCGCAGCGCCTGCGCTCCAGGTGATGGCGGGCATCTCGATCGTGTGGTTCGCCGTCGCGCTCCTGCATTTCGGCGGCCCGTAACGGCCCGTTGGCCTGCCCGAGGCGCTCGGGGTGACCCCGGCGGGCACCGCGTGATAGGACCGCCGCAGCCGCATCTGAGGGAGTGGACCGATGGCCCTGCTCGAGACCCCGATCTGCGATTTCGGCCGGCCCGCGCCGAAGTTCCGCCTGCCTGCCACTGATGGCAAGACCTATGCGCTCGCCGATATCTGCGGGCTGAAGGGCACGCTGATCATGTTCATCTGCAACCACTGCCCGTATGTGAAGGCCGTGGCCGAGCGGATGGTGCGCGATGCGCGCGACCTCGCGCCGCTCGGGATCGGGATTGCCGCGATCTGCTCCAACGACGCGACCACCCACCCGGAGGACAGTTTCGAGCGGATGGGCGCCTTCGCTGCGCAACACGGCTTCCCGTTCCCCTATCTCCATGACGAGAGCCAGGAGGTGGCGCGGGCCTATGATGCGGTCTGCACACCGGACTTCTTCGGCTATGACGCGAGGCTCGGGCTGCAGTATCGCGGGCGGCTCGACGCCTCGGGGCCGCGCCCCGGCAGCCCCGACCTGCCACGCGAGCTCTTCGTGGCGATGAAGGGCGTCGCCGAGACCGGCCATGGCCCGCGCGCGCAGACGCCCTCGATGGGGTGCTCGATCAAGTGGAAGGCTGCGGCCTGATCGACCGCCCGCCCCTCTGACGCCTAGGCGTCAGATCGTCGCCATGCGCGACGTCTTCTTGATCAGCTTTGAGACGCCCTCGACGGCGCGCTCCATGGCCTCGACATTTTCGAGCACCCATTTGCCGTCCTTGTTGTCCTTCATGATCTGCAGGTCGTATTTGTTCAGGCCGGAGATCCGGCGCCGATAGGGCTCAAGGATCTTGCCGAGGCTGTCATACGCGGTGCGCGCCGCCGTGATTGCCGCATCGCCCTCGTCAACCTCCCGGTTCTTGAAGTGCTTCTCGGCGGTGGCGCAGCCGTCCCGCGCCGCATCGACCTGCGATTTGAACTCAGCGACGTGCTTCTTCACCTGCCGGATGTTGAAGGCCTGCGCGTCGGTCTCTCCGGTGTCACGGGCGTTGCGATCCGCCTTGGACTTCGCGATCTCGGTTTTGCAAGTGCGCTCGAACAGCTTGCGCATGCCGTCCTTCGACCAGTCCTGTATGTCGTCGATCACGTCGTCTTTCATCCGCTGATACTTGGCCGCGACCTCGACGCTCAGCTTCTTCATGTCGGGAAGCGACTTGGAGTCGACCGCGGCGATCTTGCGATTGGCCTTCTTCTCGCGACTGGTGACCTCGGCATCGATGGCAGCGCGCAAGGTCTTGAGACCGTCGGTGACCTTGGGCGCGTCCTTGCTGATGGTCTTGAAGCGGGTCTCCTCCTTGGAGAGTGCGGCGAAGATGTCGAGCACGGTCTTCATCACCGTCGACATTTCTTTCTCGTTCTCGAAGTCCTTGAGCTCGGTGCCGGTCTTGCCCGCATCTTTGAGTGTCTGAACCACCCGGCCGATCTCGTTGGCCGCTTCGAACAACATGTCGCGATGGTGTTGAAGATTGGTGCCGTGACTCTTGTAATCGGCCAACAAACTGTCCGCAGATTTGGACAGCGGCTTGTAGGTTTTCTTGAATTTATCGAGCTCTTTGGACATGGCACCCTCCCGGAAAGCATTCACCTTGACGATGAATGCGCAAATGGGAAGCGCGGCGCAGGATGTCTAGCCGTCATCACCCGCTTTCGTATCGATTCCTGTCGGAACGTGTCGGAGGCGGATGTATCCGCGGAGCGCCATCGCCCCGGCCGCGGGGCCGAGCGCGAGGCCCGCGAGCGCCCAGGGCCAGCCGATGACCGTTGCGAGGAGCGGCAGCCCCTGGACCGTCAGCGCCGTGAGCAGGAACCCGAGCGCCGTCTGCAGCGTCATCAGCGAGCCGGCGCGGTCGGCGGGCGCCTGGTCGGCGACCATCGTCGAGTAGAGCGCGCTGTCGGGGATCACGGCGCCCCCCCAGACGATCAGCAGCGCCACCATCAGCCAGGGCGGGCCGCCGAAAGCGAGCGCGGTCGCGAGCCCCGCAACGCCGCTCAGCACCAGGCAACCCAGCGCGACCTCGGCCCGGCCCAGCCGGTCGGCGAGCCACCCCGCCGGCACGCAGGCGAGCCCGCCGAGCGCGATGGCGAGGAAGGCGGTGAGCTTGGCTCCTGCGGGATCGGCCGCCTCGGCCGCGGCGAAGGACAGCGCGCCGGCAACCCCGACCCAGGCCCAGAACGCGTAGAGCTCCCACATATGGCCGAGATAGGCGAGGATCGCGAGGCGGAGCCGCCGGTCGGTCCAGGCGAGGCGGATCGCGCCGGGATCGAGCCGCGCCGCGCGGACATGGTGGGGCCCGAGCCCCGAGGCGAGCACGAAGAGCCCGCCGAGCGCCGCCAGGGCCGAGCTCGCGACGACCACGGCGCGCCAGTCGAGCCCAGCCTGCCCACCGATCCAGGCCAGGAGATGGGGCGAGGCCGAGCCGAGCGTCAGCGCGCCGATCAAGAGCCCGACGAGGAGCGCGCGGTCCTCGCGCCCCCAGCCGACGGCGATCTTCATGCCGACCGGATAGACGCCCGCGAGCATCGCTCCCGTCAGCGCCCGGGCGGCCACCGCACCCCAGCCGCCGATCTCGAGGCCGAGGAGCGCCAGATTGGCCACCGCCGCCACCAGCGCCGAGAGGCAAAAGACGGCGCGCGGGTCGAACCGATCAGCGAGCCCGAGCAGCGCGTAGCCGAGCGCGCCTGCGGCAAAGCCGAGCTGCACCGCCGTCGAGAGCCCGCCCAGATCCCCCGCCGAGAGACCGGCCTCGCGGGCCATCTCGGCGGTGACGGCCGCGGTCGAGAACCAGACCGTCAGCACCGCGACCTCGGCAATTACCAGAACCGCGATCGCACGGCGTTTCGGCATCGTTCTCTCCCCGCGATTGACCGCGCCGCCCGCCGCGGCTTAACTCGGCCGATAAGCCAATGCCTTAGGCCGAGCGGGGGAGACGCGCAAATGGCAGAGGACCACGTGCCGGGCCGCGGTCGCGATCATCGCTCCGTCGTGCGGCGGGGGCGCCGGCCGGCAAGCGCGACGCGTCCGCTGGTCACGCCGATCTGGCCCGCCGTCGCCTGGGAGGCGGATGATGCCGACGCGATGGACGCGACCTATGAGGGCGGGGCGGCCGGTTACACCTATGGCCGCGAGGGGCATCCCAACTGGGCGGTGCTGGCCGAGAAGATCGACTGGATGGAGGGCGCGACCAGCGGTGTGCTGACCGGCTCCGGCATGGCGGCGGTCGGTGCGGTCTTCCTCGCGACGCTCTCCCGCGGCGACCATGTGGTGGCGGGCGACCAGCTCTATGGCCGCTCGCTCCGGCTGCTGCGAGAGGAGCTGCCGCGTATGGGCGTGGAGGTGAGCTTTGTCGATCCGACCGACGGGGCGGCCTTTGCCGCGGCGATCCGGCCCGAGACCCGGCTCGCGCTCGTCGAGGTCGTGTCCAACCCGACGCTCAGGGTCGCCGATATGGAGGCGATCGCCGCCGCCTGCCGCGCCCGCGGCGTGGCGCTCGCGGTCGACAACACCTTCACCACCTCCGAGACCTATCGCCCGATCGAGGCGGGGGCGGACTATGTGATCCACTCGGTGACCAAGCTGCTCGCGGGCCACGCCGATGTAACCCTCGGCTATGTCGGGGCGCGCGAGCCCGAGACGGCGCGAAGGGTCTATGACATCGTCGCGAGCTGGGGGATGACGCCCTCGCCCTTCGACTGCTGGCTCGCCGAGCGCGGGCTCAACACCTTTACGCTCCGCTATGCGCGCGCGGAGGCCAATGCCGGCCGCCTCGCCGACCATGTGGCGGGGCTCGCGGGCGTCGAGCGGGTGATCTATCCCGGCCGGCCCGACCATCCGGATCACAACCGGGCGATGGGCCTCCTCGGCGGGCATGGCGGCTATATGGTGAGCTTCCGCCTCCATGGCGGGCGGGCCGAGGTCAACCGCTTCCTCCATGCGGCCGAGCACCTGCCCTTCGCCCCCACCCTCGGCGATGTTGCGACCACGCTCTCGCATCCGGCCTCCTCCTCGCATCGCGGCGTCAGCCCGGAGGCACGCGAGGCGCTCGGGATCACCGAGGGGTTCATCCGCGTCTCCGTGGGGATCGAGGATCCGGAGCTCCTGCTGCCTGAGTTCGAGCTCGCCGTCGCGGCCGCGTGCGATGGCGGCTGAGGGGGCTGTCGCCGCCGGTCGGGACTATGCGGGGCTGCGCGCGCGGGTCCGCTCCCTCTGCGAGGGCGTGGACGACCCGGTCGCGCTGATGGCAACGATCGCCTGCGAGCTCTACCAGGGTGCGGAGGGGTTCGACTGGGTCGGCTTCTACCGGGTCACGGCGCCGGAGATGCTCACGATCGGGCCCTATCAGGGCGGGCATGGCTGCCTCTCGATCCCCTTCGCCCGCGGCGTCTGCGGGGCAGCGGCGCGCACCGAGCGCACGGTGATCGTGCCGGATGTCGAGGCCTTCCCGGACCACATCGCCTGTGCTGCCAGCACGCGCTCGGAGATCGTGCTGCCCGTGCGCAACCGTGACGGACAGCTGATCGCCGTGCTCGACATCGACAGCGACCGGCCGGACGCGTTTGCTGAGCGCGACCGGGCCGAGCTCGAGGCACTGCTCGACGAAACCTTCCGCCGCCCGCCGACGCCGCCCGAGCCGGTGCAGCGCCAGGGCCTCCAGCGCGTGCTTTTCGAGGACGATGTGTTCTACGGGCCGGTGCTGCTCGGCCTGCATCTGTGCATCGCGCTCTTCGGCTGGGGGCTGGAGCGTGTCTTCAGCGCGCCATTTCGCGTGGCGCCCGGCGAACTCGTCGCGAGCTTCCTGATCGTCGGGCTGATGCTGGTGCCGGTCTTCCTGATCCTGCGCGCCTATTACCATAAGAAGAAGCGCCCGCTGACGACGATCTTCTTCATGTTCGGCCATGCAGGGCTGATCGTCGTTGGTTTCGCGGGGATCTACGGCATGCTGACCTACGGGCCCGCGGGAGGCTTCGAGGCCGGCGCGCCGATGACGCCGGCGGGCTGCGAGCCGAGCTGGGAGCGCAATCTCTACATGTCGGCGATCACCTTCACGACGGTCGGCTATGGCGACTGCACGCCCTATGGGATCACACGGCTCTTCGCCACCATGCAGGGGATGATGAGCGTGATCTTTCTCGGCACCACCATCGGCCTGATGACCGGGCTCGCGCCGGCAGGCTCGACGGACGAGTGAGGGCTCAGGCCACCTCGTCGTACAGCGCGATGCGGCGTGGATCGGCCCGGGCCTCGGCGGCCCATCGCGCGACGGCCGGGTGATCCAGCACGCGCTCGACGTAACGGCCGGTCTCCGGCCGGATCAGCGCATAGCTCCGAAGCCGGTTCGCCACAGGGGCGAAGAACGCGTCGGCCGCGGAGAACTCGGCCCCGGCGAGCCACGGGCCGCCTGTCTCGGCAATCGCCCAGGCCCAGAGCGCCGCCAGCCGGTCGAGATCGGCGCCGAGCCCGTCGGGGAGCGTGGCGAGCGGGCGGCCTTCGCGATGCAGGTTCATCGGCGCGACGCCGCGCAGCACCGGAAAGCCCGAATGCATCTCGGCGACCAGGCAGCGGGCGATCTCGCGCCGTCGCCGGTCATGCGGCCAGATCCCGGCCGCCGCATGGCGTTCGGCAAGTGTCTCGGCGATCGCCACCGTGTCCCAGATCCGCCGCGTCTCGCCCTCCTCGCGCCAGGAGAGCTGAGGCACGCTGCGCGCCGGCGCCCGCTCCGCCCGCATCCGGTCGAAGTCGGGCGTGTACATCGGCACGAGCTCCTCCTCGTGCTTGATGCCGAAGGCCGCCAGCAGGAGCCAGCCGCGGAGCGACCAGCTCGAATAGGCCTTGTCGCCGATGGTGATTGTGTACATGGCGTCGTCCTCCCGAGCGCCCTCTTCGCGATCTCCCGGTCGATCGTGGCGGGAGGGCGGCGGCGGCGCAAATCAGGAATGCTGCAGAGCCTCAACAGGCCCTGCGATGGCGGCGCGCCGGCCGGCCTTACCTTACTCCGCGAGGATGAGGATGGTCGCCCAGACCCAGGGCGTTTGCTCGTCCGACGGGACCGCCTCGCCGCCGGTGTCGCGCAGCAGCCAGAGCGGGCCGCGTCCGCCGAGCCCGAGCGGCGTGTCGTTGGCGGTGTGGGTCAGCACCCAATCGGTGGCCTGGCGCTCTTCGGGGGTGAGCTCGGCCGCGTAGCCGTCGATCGCGATAACCGTGATCTTGGCCTCGCCGCCGACGCCCGCCGCCGCGAGCACATCCGCCAGGCGCGGGCCTTCGCCGGTGACCGGGCCCGGCCAGTCCTCGACCTCGGCCGTGATCCGGGCCTGCGGCAGCGCCTGTAGCGTCGCGAGATCAAAAGCGCGGGCGGTCTCGAAACTCTGCTCGTTGAACACGAAGAACGGGTCCGCGAAGGCGTCGGTGGGTCCACGATTGGGCTCGGTGACCGCGGGGCCCGCGATCGTCAGGATTGTCGGGCCGGGCTCGGCGGCGGCCGGAAGGGCGAGGAAGGCGGCGAGCAGGATGGCCGCAAGGCGCTGGATCATCGGGCTGGCTCCGGAGCAAAGGGGATCGGCTCACCTTTCTACTGCATCCGGTCCGCCGGGGAAGCCGGCACTGTGACACGAATGGGTGTGATGATTGCCACATCTTCGCGCATCCCGGGTTGGTAGCGCTCGCCTACCGACTGGTTGATTGATGGCCGGTCACGCATGGAAAGAGAATATGTTCATGACCCCCGATACTGCCCCGATGAGCGCAGATACCCTCCGCCCGATCCTGTTGGTCGGTGCGATCATGGCCGTCACGCTCGTCGGCGACTATTTCCTCAAACTCGCCTCGCAACAGTCCCAGCCGGCCCTGTCATGGCCGTGCCTGCTGGGCGTGATGTTCTATGGTGCGACGGCGCTCATTTGGGTGGAGGCGATGGGCCTCGCGAGCCTCGCGGCGCTCGGCGTCTACTACGCCGTGATGACCGTGGTCGGCATGGCCGTGCTCGGCGTCTTCATGTTCGGAGAGGAGCTCCGCCCGCGCGAAATCCTGGGCATCGGGTTTGCAGTCGCCTCGATCATCCTGATGAGCCGCTTCGCCGATTGACGCGACCTCAGCCGATCACGAGCGAGGGCAGCCAGAGCACGATGCCGGGGAACGCGATCAAGACCGCCACCGTGGCGGCATCGGCAAGGAAGAAGGGCGAGGCGCCGCGAAAGACGTCCTGCACGCTGATGTCGTGGCGCTCGCCCGCGACACCCGCCACCACATAACAGTTGAGCCCGATCGGCGGGGTGATCAGACAGAGCTCCGCCATCTTCACCACAAGGATGCCGAACAAG